>DASZLC010000114.1:0-36911 GCA_035552615.1 Solirubrobacteraceae bacterium | reverse complement strand
GAAAGCAGGACATCCAGAATTGAGTGGTCGCGCGCGCCGCAGCGTCGTAGCGTCGAGGGATGGACAGAGGCCGCTCGATGTCGTGTCCTGTATGCGGACAAGCCCCGTCGGCAGACGCGCGATTCTGCCGGCGATGCGGAGCTCGCTTGCCGACTCGGCCGGTTGGTGAGGCCCCTCCTCGGCATGACACTCCGCAGCCGCAGGCGCCCGAGGAAGACGACAAGTAGCTCGTTGGTCAGGACTCGACGAGCAGGACCAGCGTGTCGAGATGGATGCCGTCGTGCTGCATCGCCGCGGCGGCTTGCTCGGTTCCCAGCCCGGCCACGACGGCGTCGAGATCCGGCACCTCCAGCATCAGCGCGACCTGCGTTGGATTCAGCGGGTTGGTGAACGTCCGGATATTCGTGATCCCGAGCGCGCCGAAGAACTCTTCGCGCTGCGGCGAGGCAAGCCAGCGGTCGGCGTCCTCGACGTCATGGTGGGCGATGATCGTAGGCAAGGTTGTCCTCGTGGGTCATGCGAGCCGGCCGTCGGGCCTCTATTTGAACGCGATGCCGGCGCTGGCCGGCCCGGCGAGCGGGACGATCTCGACCTTCCGGAAGCCGACGTCCGTGCACCAACCGGCGAAGTCGGCGCCGGTGTAGTCGAACGCGTCGCCGAACTCGATCAGCATGTTCAGCGACATCAAGAGGCCGAAGGCGTTCTCGCGCCGCGCGTCGTCGATCAGGTTCTCGATCACGATCAGCGCGCCGCCCTCGGGCAGCGCGTCGTACGCGGCGCGGATGAGGTGCAGCTTCCCCTCGAGGTTCCAGTCGTGCAGGATCAGCCCCATCGTGATCACGTCCGCCTGCGGCAGCGGCTCAGTCAGAAAGTCGCCTGCGGCGACCGACACTCGGTCTGAGAGGCCCGCGGCGGCGATCGCCTTCTCGGCGATCGGCGCGACCGGCGGCAGGTCGAAGCTGGTGCACCGCAGGTGCGGGTGGCGGGCGGCGAGGATCGTCGAGAGCTGGCCGGTCGCGCCACCGACGTCACAGACCGTGTGATAGGCGGAGAAGTCGACCGTCTCGGCGAGCGCGTGGAAGTTCCCGGCCGAGATGCCCGCCATCGCGCCCATGAACTGCTCCAGCCGCGCCGGGTCTGAGTAGAGCTCCTCGAACACCGGCTTGCCGGTGTGCTTGATCTCGTTCTGCGGCTTGCCGGTCTGCAGCGCCTCGGTCAGATCGCCCCAGAACGGGTACAGCCGCGCGTTGGCCATCTCGAGGATCCCGCCGATGTACGCCGGGCTGCGCTTGTCCAGGAACAGTCCGGTCTCGGGCGTGTTGCCGTACACGGCGCCGACGCCATCGCCGTCACGCTCCAGGAACCCCAACGCGACCAGCGCGTCGAGGAAGTCGGCGATCGCCCGCGGGTGCAGACCGAGCCGGTCGCCGATCTCCTCGCCGGTCATCGACGCGCTGCCGAGCTGCGTGAACAGCTCCAGCTCAACGGCCGACAGGACGGTCTTCGATGCGAAGAAGCCCATCCCGACCTGCATGATGTGTGAGGGGTCGACCGCGATGGCGGCCTCTACGTCGGGAGCGGGGGGTGGTGGTACAGCTTCAACGGCCATGCGATGCTCCTTGCGTTTGTTTGCGAGTGCCGCAGGAGGCTATGCCGGGCACGCGGGGCGATCCACTCAGTTCTGGACGCCACGAACGTCCAGTTCTGGACACTTGTCCCGCGGGATAGCATCGCCTGATGGCGATCGAGTGGCCTGAGCCTGGGACGTTCCTCGCGCTGCTTTCCGACGGCGATCGCCATGCACTGCTCGCACTTGGCGGGGCCCGCCGGTTCGCCCGCGGGGAGCGCCTGTTGCATCAGGGCGAGCCTGGGGACTCCGTGCTCGTGTTGCTCGCCGGGCACGTGAAGGCGAGTTTCGTTGACCCGCGGGGTCGCGAGGTGGTGCTGAGCTTTCGCGGGCCGGGCGACGTTCTGGGCGAGTTGACGTTCATGCATGCTGAGCCGCGGTCAACCGGCGTCACGGCGATCGAGCCTGTCGAGGCTCGGGCGCTTGCGGCGTCGGACTTTCGCGGCTTTCTGGTGGAGCGCTCGACGGCGGCGTTGGCGCTAATCGATGTGATCAGCAGGCGGTTTCGCGACGCCAACGTCAAGCGGGTGCAGTTCGGGGATCTTGACACCGTTGGTCGGGTCGCGGCTCGGTTGGTCGAGCTGTGCGGCCGTTACGGCGATCGCACGAATGCGGGGGTCGAGATCAGGCTGCCGATGACTCAGGAGGATCTCGGGAGCTGGACGGCGTCCTCGCGTGCCGGTGTCGCCGGCGCGCTGCAGTCGATGCGGGAGCTGGGCTGGATCACGACGGAGCGGCGGCGAATCACGGTGCTCGATCTCGACGCGCTCGCGCGACGGGCGGTGTGATCGACAAACGGTGTGAAGTCCCGTAGGCTGGGGCGGGTCAGGGGATTTATGTGGGGTTAAGACGCTGCGTCGAATGCGGGCATCGCGCGACTGATCGCGCGCGGTTCTGCGAGCACTGTGGGGTGGCGTTGATGCCGGGCGCGAGGCCGTTGCGGCTGCCGAGTGCGCTGGAGGCCAGGGTCCTGGAGCAGCGTCCGGCGATCGAGGGTGAGCGCAAGCAGGTGACGGTGATGTACACCGACATCGTCGGGTCGATGCAGCTGACGCACGTGCTCGATAGCGAGCGCTGGGGTTTTGTCCTTGATCGGTTTCTGGGGATCGCCGCAGACGCGGTTCACGGGTTTGAGGGGACGGTCAACCAGTTCACTGGTGACGGCTTGCTGGCGGTGTTCGGCGCGCCGCTGGCGCACGAGGATCACGCGCGGCGCGCATGCCTGGCGGTGCTCGCGCTGCAGCGCGAGGTCGCCGGGCTGGCTGCGCTGCTGGCGAGCAGCGATGGGGTTGAGTTCGCGGTTCGTTGCGGCCTGAACTCGGGCGAGGTGGTGGTGGGTGCGATCGGCGATGACGTGCACATGGACTTCGTGCCGCTCGGTAACACGACCGCGCTGGGCAAGCGGATCGAGGCGTTGGCGCCGGCGGGGTCGACGGCGATCAGCGGGTCGACTGCTGCTCTGATCGAGGGCGAGTTCGAGGTTCGCGAGCTGGGCGAGTTCGAGGTCAAGGGAGTGGCCGGACGCCAGCGAGTGTTGGAGCTTGTCGGGCCCGGCGCGGCGCGGACGCGGCTGCAGGCGATGGCGGCGACGCGCGGGTTGTCGCGGTTCGTGGGTCGTGAGATGGAGCGCGCCGAGCTGGACGTGGCGCTGGGGCACGCGTTGGCGGGGGCCGGGCGCGCAGTCGCGGTCGTCGGCGAGACGGGGGTCGGCAAGAGCCGGCTGGTGCGCGAGTTCGTTGCCGGCTGCACGCCGCGCGGGGTGCGGGTCGCTTCGACCGCTGCCGTTGCGCATGGGCGTTACATCCCGCTGCTGCCGGTCCTTGCCCTGTGTCGCGACTACTTCGGCATCGCCGAGCGCGACGCGCCGGAGGTCGCGCGCGACCGGATCGAGACGATGATGGTGGCGCTCGACCCCGTGTTCGCAAACGACTTGCCGCTGCTGTTCGAGTTCCTTGGCGTGCCAGACCCCGAACGGCCGCTCGGTCCTATGAATGTGCGCCAGCGCCTGCGCCGGCTGTTGGCGCTGCTGACCCGCGCCGTGCGGGCGCGCGGCCGACATGAGGTGGCGGTGGTCGTGGTCGAGGATGTGCACTGGATCGACGACGCGAGTGCGGCGTTTCTCGAGGCGCTCGTGGCGGCGATCCCCGGCACCCGGACGCTCCTGATCGCCACCTCCCGGCCCGAGCGCGAGCTCGCCTGGGCGGGCACCGGGCCGCACGCGCAGATCAGCCTCGAGCCGCTGGATGCCGGCGCGACTGCCGATCTGCTCACCGAGCTCCTCGGCCGCGACGCTGCGCTGGCCGGGCTCGAGACGATGATCAGGGCGCGCAGCGGCGGCAACCCGTTCTTCATCGAAGAGATCGTTCAGGCGCTCGCCGAGAACGGCCATCTCGTCGGCGCCCGCGGAGACTACCGGCTCGCGTCCCAGCTGGAAGGCGTCGTGCTGCCCGCGACGGTCCAGGCCGGGATCGCGGCGCGCATCGACCGGCTGCCGGCGCGCGCGAAGGCGCTGGTGCAGACGATGTCGGTGATCGGCAGCGAGATCCCTGAACTGCTGCTGAGCGAGGTTTCCGAACTCGGCGAGCCCCAGCTGGCTGAAGCGGTGGAGATGCTCGCCGGCGGCCAGTGGGTCATCCCCCGCGATGCGAGCGGCAGCCGCGAGTACGTGTTCAAGCACCCACTGATCCAGGAGGTGGCCTACCGGTCCCAGCTGTCCGAGCACCGGGCGCGCGCGCACCACGCCGTCGCCGCCGCCATCGAACGGACCTACCCCGACGGACTCGACGAGCGCGCCGCCCTCCTCGCCCACCACTACGAAGCCTCCCGCGACAAGGTCAACGGAGCGGACTGGCACGCGCGCGCCGCCGCCTGGGCCGAGCGCGCGTCCCCCGCCGACAGTCTGCGCCACTGGCGCCGCGTCCGCCACCTCGCGAGCGAGCTCGACCCCTCCCCCGAACGCGAAGCGCTCGCCACCAAGGCCCGGATCGGGATCCTCAGCCTCGTCTGGCGGCTCGGCATCTCTCCCGAGGAGACCGCGGCGATCCGGGCCGAGTCACACGCGGACGCCGATCAGGACGCCGATCAGGTTCGTGTCGACCTGTACTCCGCCGCGGCCCTGATGCATAGCGGGCGCGAGCGGGAGGGGCTCGACGGGTTCCGAGAAGCCAGCCGGCAGGCCGTCGCATCCCGCGACCCCGGACGCGCCCTGACAGCGTCCCTCGGCGTGGCATACGCGAGCTGGATCGCCGGCTCGCTGCGCGAGGGGGTGGAGACGATCGACCACGCCCTTCCGCCGGCCGCCGGCGACCCGATGACAGGCTCAGGCCTGGCCTTCGTCTGCCCTTTCGCCCATGCCTTCGGGCATCGCGCGCAGTGCATCGGATACATGGGAGACCTCGAAGGAGCACGCCGCGATTCCGACCGCGCGATCGAACTCGCCCGCGAGCACCATGACCACGAGACCGAGTCAGCATCTTATGCGAGCCGCGCCCTGCTCGAAGCTGATGTCGGGGACTACGACGCCGCCCTTGGCAACGCCGGCCTCGGCCTGCAGATCGTCGAGCGGTCGGCCAACGTGATCCACATCATCGCCTGCACGGTGCCTTCCGCTGCGGCGCAGGCCGGCGCAGGGCGCTTCGCGGACGCGCTCGCGCTGGCCGAATCGGATCTCGCAACGATCCGGGAACACTCCATCGGCCTGTACTTCGAGCCCTCGCTGCTCGCCACGATCGCCCGGGCCAGGCTCGCACTCGGCGAGCCCGACAGCGCGCTCGCCGCCGCTGAGGAGGCCGCCGCGATCACGCACGCGCATCGTCTGGCTGCCTGCGGGCTACAAGCGCCGATCGCCCTCGCCCAGGTCTTGATCGCCACCCAGGGCGCCGCCGCCACCGAGCGGATCGAGACCGTCCTCGCACAAGCGACCCGCGTCGTGCACGAGAGCGGCGCGTACGCCTTCGAACCCCAAATCCAGCGAGAGCACGCGGCGCTGGCGCGCCTGCGCCGGTCCGCGGCGACGCTCTCCTGACTCGACGTCGACACTCAGCGCAGCAACCGGCCGCTTAGATATGCGGGTGCGTCGGCTTGCTCGAGTGTGTCGGGTGTGTCGGGTGGGTCGGCTTGGTGGGATGTGACGGCTTGGTCGGGTGCGTCGGCTTGGGTTTTGATTGCCCGGCGTGGCTATTACGACGGCGTCCGACGGCCGCGCTCGGGTTGCGCGCTGATCGTGCCGACGCCGCTCCGTGTGTGATCGCCGCGTGCTGTCGGCCGACGCGGCCGCCCGCGTTGGCCGCCCGCACCGCTTCGGGCGCATGGCGGTGGTGCGGTCGAACGGTCGATGTGAGCAGGCCCGACGCCGGGCTGGTCGTGTGGCGTGTGCGCGAGATGACGTCGACCGGACGCACGATTGCTGGCGCCGCGCGGCCGGCGGTGGGTGCAGGGTGAGCTGCCCTGTGGGGATGATTGGCCGTCGCCTCGTAGCCGACCCCGGCGGCGAGCGCCGCGACGATTGTCGCGCCGGCGAGCTTGGCGGCCAGCGAACCGGTGAGCAGTGCCCCTCCGGCGGCGGATGCACCGGCGGTCGTCCCGGCGATCCCGCTGATCGCGGCGCCCGTCCCGAAATTGCTCCAAGCGAGTCCGGCCGGGATCGGGAGAACGCTGAGCGATTTGATCGCTCCGCGTTGCGCCCGCAGACTCCGCGCGAGATGCGCGCATTCGTCGCACTGGCGAATGTGGGCTCTGAGCGCGCCGCGTTCGGCGCGCGGCAGCGAGCCGTCGAGCTGTCGGGAGATCGCGCGCTCGGCCTGCGCGCACGTGAGGCTGCCCTCCAATTGCTCGCGCACGCTGCGGCGCGCGCGAAACAGCTGCGTCTCGACTGCGGACACTGAGAGCCCGAGCACGTTGGCGATCTCGGCGATCGGACGGCCCTCGAGCTCGCGCATGACGAGCGCGGCGCGCTGGTTGACCGGAATCTGACGCAACGCCCGGACCAGATCGTCAACGTTCACCGCCGACTCGTCATTGACCGGCTTCGCCGCATCGTTATCCAGCTCCACTTGCGCCGGGCGCCGCGCCGCCTGTCGAAAATGCTGAAGGCAGAGGTTGTGTGCGATCGTCCGCAGCCAGCTGCCCGCAGCGCGTGGCTGCTCACCCCGCGCCAACGCCCGGTAGGCGTTCAAGAACGTCGTCTGCGTGACGTCCTCGGCATCGGCCGGGCTGTCCAGCATCACGAGCGCGTATCGATACACGTCGGCGACGTGCCGTCGATACAACGACTCCAAAGTCCGCTCGGGAGACCCGCGTGAGCCCAACATGGGCTTCATGACCCCACACTACCGCCGCATCGTGCGGCCACGCCCAGCGAACTCACCTGGCTGCTGGGCGTGGCAACCGATCACGGCCGGTAGAGCATCGCTACGGCGTGGCTGACCGGGCCGTGCGGATGTCGACATCACGAACAGTGACCGCCGGAGTGAAACCGCTGGTCGAGCAGCCCTTGGGAAGCTCGGTGATCTTCCCGTGTACGCGAACGCGACTACCCGCGGCCGGAGCGGTCCGGTCAACACCGTGATGGAACACGACACGGGCATCGGTCAGCGTGAACGACTGATTGCTCGTTCCCGCGCGATGATTCGCGCGCACGACGGCGACGACGATCGTGCCGCTGTAGCGGTTGTGGCCAGCCGCTGGCGTCAGCGTCGCCGACACCAACGTGCCCGACGCGTTGTACCCCTCGCTGCGCGCGGCGCACGACTTCGGCTTCGGCTTCGGCGGATGCCCAGGATGAGTCGGATGCGGCGGACGGATTGGATACGGCTTTGACGACAGCTGAGTCGCTTGCGCCACGCCAACCAGCCCCAACACTCCGACCACAACCAAAGCGACGATCCTGCTCATCGAACCTCCTTAGACGTTTGCCGATCATTCTTATAGATCCCGCGCCGGCGCGAACCTTGCGGTCTGCCCAAGTGGCCCCCTCGGTTCACTAATTAGAACTTGACTCAAGTTTGAATCTCGTTATATTGTGCGCATCGGGTCCAGCGGAGTGCTGACCCCGAACGCACGAGGAGAGGGAATGACGCTCACACCAGAGCATGCAGACGTCGTCGTGGTCGGAGGCCGGCTGGCGGGTTGCGCGGTGGCCGCGCCGCTCGCTCGGGCCGGCCGGAAGGTGATCGTGCTCGACAAGATGGCGTTTCCGTCCGATCAGCTCTCGACGCACGTGCTGTTCCCGGCGGGCGTGAGCGAGTTCGCGAAGATGGGCGCCCTGCACCGGATCCTCGCCGTGAACCCGTCGATCGTCCGGTACATCCACGCTGAGGCGGAAGGGGTCGTCTGTATCGAGCGGATGGGCCCAGCGCGCGACGGGATCAACTTCGGCCTCTGCGTTCCCCGCCCGCTGCAGGACATCTGCCTCGTCGAGGCCGCCCGCGAGCAGGGCGCCGACGTCCGCGAGCACTCCACGTTCGGCTCGCTGCACTGGCGCGCGGGGCGCGTCAGCGGCGTCCGGTATTTCGACTCCGATGGCGTCCCGCGTGACATCGAGGCACACCTCGTCATCGGCGCGGACGGCCGCCGCTCACCTGTGGCAGCCGCCGTCGGCGCCTGGAACCCGTACCGCGTCTCGCGCAACGGCCGCGGTCTCGTGTTCCGCTACGCCCAGGACCCGCGCCCGGCGGGCTCGGCCGCGACGGAGACCTACTACCAGTGGCGCTCGGGCAATTCGTTCGCGATGGCGTTCCCGTCGGCGCCGAAAGGGACGATGCTGCTGCTGTTCATGGCTGATCGCGATGAGGCCTCGGAGGCTCGCCGTGACCCTGAGGGCTACTGGCAGCGCAAGCTCGAGCAGCATCCGAGCATGCGCGCACGGATCCAGGGGGCCGACCTCAGCACCTGCACGAAGATCCGCTCGACCGGCGAGACGCCCGCATTCTTCCGCGCCTCGTCGGGACCGGGATGGGCGCTGGCCGGGGACGCCGCGCACTTCAAAGACCCGGTCACGGCGCAGGGTCAGCGCGATGCGATGTGGATGGGCCGCACCCTCGCCGAGCACATCCTGCCGGTCCTCGATGATCCGCTCGCGGTCGACCGCGCGACCCGCAGATGGGAAGCGCACCGGGACGAGCACTGCCTGCCCGCCTATCACTTCGCCAACTTCGACACCCGCGTCGAGGTTCAGTCCCCGGCGGTGTGTGAGTTTTTCCGCGACGCCGGCCGCACTACCGAGCCTGACCTGACGGACCTGTTCGGTCGCGGTCGTACGTTCCAGCAGGTCGCTCCGCTCCCGCGCCTTGCCAAGTGCGTCGCGTCCGCGCTGCTGCGCGGTGATCGGCCGCGGTCAGAGACGATCGCGCGGGCGATACCCGAGCTCCGCACCGAGCTCGAGATCCGTCGCGAGCGGTTCGCCCATCGGTTCCGCGAGACCCGGCTCGTCACGGGGTCAGACCACCCCGGCACGGTGTGGCCAAAGGCGCCCACGGTCAAGCGTCCGGAGGCGATCGACCAACCCGAGCCGCCGGCGATCACGATCCGCGAGGAGGTCTTCGCAGCATGACTCGCTTGGCCGTCGTTCAACCCCAGCTGACCCTTGCCGACGTCGCGGGCAATCTCGCCCGGCTCGAGGATCTCGTCCGTGACGCGCACCGCGAGCACAGTCCCGACGCGATCCTCCTTCCCGAAGCGTGCACGTCACCAAACGTCTTTCGCAAGGAGCTGCGCGACACGGCACTCCCGATCGACGGGCAGGCGTTCCAGCTGCTCACCCGGCTCGCGCGGGAACTCGACTGCGTGATCGGCGGAGGCTTCCTCGCCGTCCGTGGCAGGCACGCCTACGGCACCTACGTCCTCGCCGAACCCGACGGCGCGGTTCACCTGCACGACAAGGACACACCGTCGGCCTGGGAGCACGCGTTCTATCGCGGCGGCGACGACGACGGCATCACGCGCTCCGGCGCTTTGGGCGTCACGGTCGGCGTGATGTCAGGCTGGGAGTGGGCGCGCAACCGGACGGCCGGTCGTGTTCGGGCTGCCGGCGCGGAGCTTGTCCTCGGCGGAATGTGCTGGCCCTCCGTGCCGACCAATTGGCCGGGTCCCCTCGGAACGTGGATGGCGCACGAGCATGCGCAGTGGAAGCGGCAATGCCGCGAGCTGCCGGCGCTCGTGGCGCGGCGCGTCGGCGTCCCGGTCGCCTACGCCTCGCACGTCGGGCCGGTCGTCAGCGACACACCGCTCGCGCCCGGCCTGCGCTGGCCAACGAGCATGCTCGGCGAATCCCAGATCTGCGACCGGCACGGCGTGATCCTCGCCCGCCTCTCACAGGAGGACGGCGAGGGCCATACGTCCGCCGAGGTCGAGCTCGGTGCCCCCGAGCCGACCGAGGAGATCGGCGAGCGGCTCTGGATCCAGGACATGAGCATGCTGACGCGCTACGTCGCGTGGTACGCCATGAACTTCCACGGCGACATCGTCTACCGCGTGCGCCACGCGCGGGGGATGTTCGGCTGGCAGCAGGTGCCCTCGGGCGACCTGCCCGACGAGATCCCCGCCGGCGATCCGGCCACCGCGCCGGCCGCGACGTCGGCCTGATCAGGCGGGCGCGGGATCGTCCGCTTCCGCCGGCACCGACAGGAGCCGGGCCTGTGACATGCCCGAGCTGTCCCGGTAGGCGGGATCTGTCAGCCCGTTGAGGACGATCCGCCGCGCCTGCTCGATCATCGCGGCGATCTGATCGTCGTCGAGCGCCAAGTCATCGTGACGCAGCCCAAGGCCGATCATGCCGTTCCACGAGGCGAACAACACGCGCGCCGTCAGGTCGGGATCGACGTGCTGTCCCGCCTCCCCGGCGGCGACCGCTGCGGCGATGTGATCGCGAAACCCGTCGAGCGCCTCGATCGTCTTCGCCGTCACAGCTCGTTGCAGTTCCTCGTCCGCGGGCGACATCCGTCTGTCGACGCCCTCGAACGCGATCAGCCGGAACGCCCCCGGGTGCTCGAGATGAAACCTCAGGTACGCGTCGCCGCACGCCATCACCTGCTCGAGCGGCGAGTCGCTCGCCGCGTACGCGCGTTGGAGTACCTCCGCGAACAGATCCGTCGCTCGCTCGGCGACGGCCAAGTACAGCCCCAGCTTGCTCGAGAAGAGGTTGTAGATCGATCCCACCGACACGTCGGCCTCATCAGCCAGCATCTCGATGCTGACGGCATGAAAGCCGTCCAGCATGAACGCCCGTTCGGCGACATCGAGCAGCGCGGCACGCGTCCGCGTCCGTCGTCGCTGCACCCGGCCTGCATTAGATGGAACCGCGTTCACGTTTGAACAGTGTTACATACAGAGCCGGTGAAGCCACCCGGCCGACTGCTCACACCGCGGCGCCGAAGGTCGCATGGGGTACGCCGATGCCGTCCAGGTCCGACCACTCGACGTCAAGGTGCACGATGCCCGCGAACCGGCCCGCGTCGCAGATCACCAAGTGGTGAATCCTGCGGTCCGCCATCAGCCGCCACGCGTCGCCAAGCTGCGTATCCGGCGCGGCTGTCACCACATCTGCGGTCATGAAGTCGCTGACGAGCTGGTCGTCCGGCGCGCCTCCGCTTGCGACTGCGCGCGTGACGTCCCAGTCGGTCAGGACGCCGGCCAGACGTCCACCGTCGCACACCGGAACGGCCTTGACACTCGCCTCAGCCATCAACTGCGCGGCCGACCGAAGGCTGTCCTGCGGACGCGCGATCGGAACCGTCGTCGTCATCAGCTCGCCGATTCGCATGGGACCTCCTTGGGTCGATCACAGGCCTCGCAGGAAGCTAAATCGTAGCGGTGCCGAACGGCCCGCCAGCTCAGCTGTCGAACTCGACGACGGAGTAGGCGCTCGGACCGAGCACCTCGCAGGCGCCTTCCGGCATCCCGTCGTCGGGCTGGCGGCAGACGATGAACGGCAGCCGTGTGCCGAGGTCGAAGATGGCGATCACGGTACTGCCGAGGAGCGGGTCGGCGCGCCCGACCTCGGTGATGCAGTCGGTGCGGCCCCGGCGCGTCCACAGTCGGAAGATGCGCTTGGCGCTGGGGCGATGTCCGACGTCGCGCTCGACCCGGGCGCGCAGCTCGCGGTACGCGGTCTCCAGCACATGCGGGTCTTCCGGTAGACCAGGGATGAAGAAGGTGGTCACCGGCGAGGGGGACGCTTGGCCGGAGCCGGGCGCGGCGGGTACCGCAGCCGTTCCTCGTCGGTCATCTGCCGGATCACGAGAGTGCCACGCGTCAGCTGCTCCGCGACGGCGTCGAGCTTCTCCTGTCGCCGTGCCTGCGCCTGCTCCTGCACGGTCTTCCGACCGGTGCTCGGCCGCGGCTGGTCGACCGGCGCCGCCGCCGTCACGTCGGGTGGCGCCGCCGTCCCCTCAGCCGGCGCCGTCACGTCGGCCTCGTCCCGACGCTCGTCGGGAGCGGCATCGGCGTCCGCGTCGGGTCGGTCATCGTGATCGGTGCGCACCGTCGTCGTCTCCCCGTGCCGGCGAGTTCGGAGAGAGATTCGCTGCGTCGGCGAGGTGAACCCCTCGGGTGGGGGTGCCACCCGAGGCTTCGATGCTAGCACCGGCCCCCGTCGCCGCCGCTCACTCCGCGGGCGGCAGCGGCTCGGGCTGAGGCTCGGCCTCGAGCGGCTCGCCGCCAAGGCGTAGGCGGTCAGCCTCGGCGCGGCGCTGACCCTTCTTGATCTGCTTCTCCGCACGCCGCTCGCGCAGCTTGCCCTCTCGGTTGAGCTTCGCGGCGGTGGTCTTCTTCTTTCCGCGTGAGGCCATCTCCGGCCCCTCCTCGCTGGCCGGATCTGGCCGTCACAGGGTGGCGCCGGAGCGGGGCCGAAACGGCCCCGCGCCGACGGCGCTTAAAGCGTCTGGACGTTCGCGGCGGCCGCGCCCTTCGGGCCCTGCTCGGTGTCGAAGCTGACCCGCGCGCCCTCAGCCAGCGACTTGTAGCCGCTGCTCTGAATCGCGCTGTGATGGACGAAGAGATCCTTACCGGCGTCGTCGGGCGTAATGAACCCGAAACCCTTCGCGTCGCTGAACCACTTGACGGTTCCTGTTGCCATGTGTACTGCCCTCCAGATATGTGCGCTGCGAAACACGGAGGACGCTGACGGGCAACGACTGCGGAAACGCGTGACACGGATTAAGATCGGGACGGAACCCGATCGGATGTTGCCTCTGACTGTAGCGCGCCTGGGCGCGCGCCGTTCAGTAGTCTCGCCGCGATGCCGATACGGCGTGATAGGTCATCATGCCGACGTGGCGTATTAAGGTTGTAAAACCACTTCGACAACTCTTCCTTTTTCGCGGTACGCTCGGGAAAAATTGGAGCGGATCGACCGGATCAGCTTCGACCTTCGCCGAAGGGGCGCTGACGTGATCGATCAAGCGGTACCGGAGCCAGCGCTTCGGAACATAGTTGACGCGCCCGACGTGGCCGATGCCGAGCTGTGGCGCCGAGCCCTCGCCGTGCATGCGCGCCCGCGCCTGCAGATGAGCCTAGCCGACGTGCTGACCTCGGCGGTCGCCTACCTGGCGGTCGGCGTCGGGATGTACTTCGCTCTCGCCGTCTCGCCGCTGATCGTGCTCGCCGCCGCCCCGCTCAGCGCGGCCTTCCTGCTGCGGACCTACATCGTCTTCCACGACTGCACCCACGGGTCGTTTCTGGCCAGCCGCCGCGCGAATCTCTGGGTGGGCCGGTTCTGCGGGCTGCTCGTGCTCTCGCCGTTCGTACGGTGGCGCCACGACCACGCCGTCCACCACGCCACCTCGGGCGATCTCGACCGCCGCGGCGTCGGCGACCTGCCGACGCTCACCGTCGCCGAGTACTACGAGCGCTCCAGCAGCGGGCGCTTGGCGTATCGCCTGATCCGCAACCCGCTGGTCATGTTCGGCCTCGGTCCGATCATGGCGATGATCGTCGGGCCGCGGATCGCGGCGCGCAACGCCCGTCCGCGAATGCGTCGAAGCGTGTTCTGGACCGATGCCGTCCTTGCCGTGGCCGCGGCCAGCTTGATCTGGTTGATGGGATTCGGCGGGTTCCTGCTCGTGTGGGCACCCGGCGCGCTACTGGCCGGCGCCGCAGGGATCTGGCTGTTCTACGTTCAGCACCAGTTCGAGGATGCCTACTGGCAGCGCTCGGAGTGCTGGAGCTACGCCGACGCCGCGTTGCGCGGGAGCTCGTTCCTGAAGCTCCCCCAGCCGCTCCAGTACATCACCGGCAACATCGGGTACCACCACGTCCACCATCTCAGCACGAGGATCCCGAACTACAACCTCCAGCGCGCGCACGAGACGAACCCCGCGCTGCAATCGGTGCCGACGCTGTCGCTGTGGCACGGACTGCGGGCGGTGCGCCTGAAGCTGTGGGACGAACACACCGGCCGTCTCGTGACATTCGCCCAGGCGCGCACCTGCGCGCCGATGGCGGCGTAACGTTCGACGTCAGAGCCCGGCGAGGTCCTCGAACAGCGCGCGCGCGGCCGCCGTCCCGAGCCCGACGTACTCGACAAGCAGCCGTTCGTTCGGGGCGTGGATGTTGGCGTCGGGCAGCGAGAATCCGGTGATGATCGTCGGGATGTCCTTGTCCGCCAGCGCGGCGACGATCGGCAGCGTGCCGCCGGAGCGGATCAACGCCGGTCGCACCCCGAGCGCGCGTTCGAAGGCGTCGAGCCCGAGCCGCACCGCGTGCGCGTCGGGTGGGACGACACCGGCGGGTGCCGCTGAGAGCAGCTCCACCTGCAGCTCGGCCCCGTCCGGCGCCGCGTCGCGCAGGGTCCGCTCCAATGCTGCCGCGATCGTCTCCACCTGCTGCCCGGGGGCGAGCCTGATCGACAGGTTGGCCGCGGCGAGCACCGGCAGCACCGTCTTCTGTGCGTAGGGAGAGCCGCTGTCGAGCCCGTTGATGTCGAGCGCCGGCTCGGCGAACGTCCGCCGGTAGAACTCCTCGGCCGCCCGCGGGTCGGCCGCCCGCGCGCCCTGATCGGCCAGCTCGTCGGCTCCGGCCGGCAGCTCACGCCAGCCCGCGCGCTCCTCCTCGGTCGGCTCGATGATCCCCTCGCGCAGCGCCTCGGCGAGCCGGCCATCCGCGGCGATCGCCGCGCCGAGCGTCCGCACCAGCGCGTGGGCTGCGTTCAGCGCGGCGCCGCCGTACAGGCCTGAGTGCAGGTCGCGCTCGCCGGTGCGGAGCGTCACGTGGAAGTAGGCGAGCCCCCGGGTGGCGACGTTGAAGGCGGGCAGGCCGCGCCGGATCATGCCGCTGTCGAAGATCACGGCGGCGTCCGCCCCGCGCTCATCAGCCTCCAGGAACTCGACGATCGAGTGCCCGCCGGTCTCCTCCTCGCCGTCGCAGGTGAAGCGGACGTTGACCGGCAGCCGTCCCTCCTGCGCCAGCTCACGTGCGGCGGCGAGCATCAGGTACAGCTGACCCTTGTCGTCGGCCACGCCGCGGCCATAGAGATATTCACCTCGGATCTCGGGCTCGAACGGCGCCGACTCCCAGAGATCGACGGGATCGACCGGCTGGACGTCGAAGTGTCCGTAGCACAGCACGGTGGGGGCGTGGTCGGGGTCGTTCGACGCGCGCAGCTCGCCGATCGCCAGCGGTTGCCCGTGCCAGTCGATCAGCTCGCACTCCCCGCCGGCCTCCCTGATCAACCGGCACACCCATTCGCCCGCGCGCACGACGTCGCCGGCATGCTCTGACTCGGCGCTGACCGAGGGGATTCGCAGGAACTCGCTGAGTTCGTCGAACCAGGCCGGCATCGGTCCGGAGGCTACCCGGTCGGTCCCACCCACCGCTCAAGCCGAGGGCGCCGGCGAGATCAGCCCCGTCAGCTCCAGGTGCTCGTGCATCAACCGCCGCGACAGCTCGGGCTCGCGCGCGACGATCGCCTCGAAGATCAGGCGGTGCGCCGCCAGCGAGCGCGGCGGCTGCCCGGGACGATCCAGCGATGCGGTGGCGATCTGCGCCGACCCCTCGCTGATCGAGGCGAGCAGGTCGGCCAGCACGGGATTGCGCGCCGCCTCCAGGATCGCCCCGTGGAAGCGTCGGTCGCCCTCCAGCCCGGAGCCGCCCCCGGCGATCTCGTCCTGCATCCGGCGGATCGCAGTGACCATCGCCTCCAGGTCGTGGTCGTCGCGGCGGCCGGCGGCCAGCTGTGCCGCCAGCGCCTCGAGCCCGTTGCGGACCTCGCCGACCGCCGGCAGCTGCGGGTGGCGGATCCGCACCTCGGCCGCGATCGGTGGCACGACGTCGTCGACCGAGCGCGCCAGGTAGGCCCCGTTCCCGTGCTGGATGTCGACGAGTCCCTCGACGCGCAGGACCATCAGCGCCTCGCGCAGCGAGTTGCGGCTGACGCCGAGCAGGCGGGCCAGCTGGCGCTCGGGCGGCAGCCGATCCCCGGCCTGCAGGCCCGCCTCACGGGCGTAGGCGCGCACCTGGAGCTGGACGCTCTTGTAGCCGGGCACCGCTCGGGTCTCTGACGCCGACGCGCTCACGGAGATCATCCTAGATCAATGGTCGGACCACTGCTGGGCACGGGCGGCGACGGTCGCCGCGCTGTCCACCACCAGCTCCCCCGCCGGCGCCCCGGCCGGTGGATCGTCTAGCGCCACGCCGTACACCTGGAGCGCCCGCTCGCGCGAGATCCATCCCTCCCGGACGTCCTCGGCGACCAGCTCGGGCTCACGCGCCAGCGGATCGCCGTAGCCGCCCCCGCCCCCGGTCCGCGACAGCACTCGCTCCCCGGGCTGGATCTCCAGCGCGGTCGCCATCGGCAGGTCCACGCGCTGACCGTCGACGTCGATCTTCCAGCCGTCGGACGGGCTACCGGTGGTACCGCCGCGGACGCCCCGGGCCGGGTTCTCGTGGCCCTCGAAGCTGTAGGCGATCGTCATCGGCGCCTGCTTCGGCCCGTAGACGACCTCCGAGCCAAGCGCCCCGCGTCGGCGCCCGGCGCCCTCCGAGTCCGGGATCAGCCGCTTCACGTGCACATGCAACGGATACTTCTGCTCGTCGACCTCGGTCGAGTCGTGGTACATCAGCGACGCCGCCACCGGCAGGTAGTAGGTCGGCCAGCCGTCGGCGTGCGGGCCGCCCGGACCGCCGGTCGAGCCGAGGAAGATCTGGTTGACGTAGGGCGCGCCGCCGAACCGCGCGTCGCGCCCGGAGATCACGGCGTACGAGATGCCCATGCCGAGCCCGCCCTCGGCCAACCCGAAGCCGCCGCCGAGCTCGGCGAACGCGGCCTGGGTCAGGCACACCAGTCGGTCGGCGACGTTCGTCGTCGCCATCGAGCACGAGTGCGGGAACGTCGGGATCCCGGCCACGCAGTTCTCGCGCAGCAGCACGCGGACGCGACGGAAGCTGCCGGCGTTGTGGGGCACGTCGGGGTCGATCGAGTTGAACATGCCGGTCATCACGTTGTTGGTCGCGC
The DNA here is from genome assembly GCA_035552615.1 of Solirubrobacteraceae bacterium. Lineage (GTDB taxonomy): Bacteria > Actinomycetota > Thermoleophilia > Solirubrobacterales > Solirubrobacteraceae > Palsa-465. The sequence goes on along the minus strand of DASZLC010000114.1, from coordinate 19,839 downwards.
ACGCGCGGCTCTCGTTCAACCCACCGGCGTAGTTGTCGGGGTTGTCGCGCAGGTCGAGCTCGATCATCCCCGCCTCGGGGTCGATCGCCACCTTGACGCTCAGCGGGATCCCGTCGGGCACGCCCGGGTACGGGTCGTGGGTGGCGGCGCCGACGAGCTCGCCGGCGGGGAGGCGGCCGATCGCCTCGACCATCCGCCGCTCGCTGTAGTCGAACCACTCGGCGATGAAGGCCCGGACGGTCTCGCGCCCGTACTGGTCGCACAGCTCGATCAGCCGGCGCTCGGCGATCCGGGCCGCGCCGAGGGTGGCCAGGTAGTCGCCGTACCACTGCTCGGGGACGCGGATCCTTCGGCGGCACATGCGGATGATGTCCTCCACGTCGCGGCGGTCGCGCTGGACCAGCACGCACGGGAAGATCAGCGCTCCCTCCTCGTAGACGTCGCGCGCGGCGGGCATGTACGTCGTCGGCAGCGCGTTGCCGCAATCGGCCTGATGGGACTTCGCGCACGCCGTGAACACGTGGATGCCCTCGTGGAAGACGGGGACCAGAATCGCGTGGTCGGCCGGGTGCGTGTTGCCCATGTACGGGTCGTTGTGGAGGTAGGCGTCGCCCTCGGCGAAGTCCGGGTGCAGCTCGGTCATCGCCTCGGCCAGGAACTCGGTGCCGATCACGTGCACGGGCAGGCCCTCGGCGGAGGCGAGCAGCTCGTTGTCGGCCGTGATCAGCGAGCACGAGAAATCGCGCGCGGTGTTCAACACGGCCGAGCGGCCCGAGCGCAGCAGCGTGTTCGTCATCTCGCGCACGATCCGCTCGAACCGGTTCGACAGCACCGCGAGCAGGATCGGGTCGATCGAGGCGGCCGGTGTCGTCATGCCGGATCCCCGGCGGTCAACAGGTAGTCGCCCGTCTCGGTCACGGTGGCCTGCCAGCCCGGATAGACGACGATCGTCGTCGTCGGCTCCTGGATGATCGCCGGCCCGGTCAGCTCGTGGCCGGCCACGAACGCCTCGGCACGGAACTGGGGCACCTCGATGGCGCCACGGTCGCCGAACCACGCCGGTCGCTCGCCGAACGGCTGCGGCGGCCCGTCGGCGCGCGCGTCGAGCTCGGCCAGCGCCGGCTTCGGCAACCGGGCCGTGGCCCGGCCCTTCCAGTAGATGCACTCGATGTGCTGTCCCGGCTCGGCCACGGCGAACACGCGCTCGTGGACCCGGTGGAAGTCGTCGACCATGCGCGCGACGTCCTGCGGCCCGTCGAAGCGCTCGCCGCCCAGCGGGACCTCCAGCTCCCACACCTGGTAGGGGTAGCGCGCTTCGACGAAGAACTCGGCGCCCTGCAGCTCGGGCGGCGTCCCCAGCCGCTGAAACAGTTCGTCGATCTGCTTCCGTAGCCGGCTCAGGCCGCGGTTGACCGCGCCCGCGTCGAAGCGGTTCGTGTCGGCGCGCTGGCTGATGCTGAACTCGGCGACGATGTTCGAGAACAGCCCACCGCATGCCGACAGCGTCCCCGCGGTCCGGGGCACGAGCACGCGCTCGCAGCCGAGCTCGCCGGCGATCCGGGCGATCGTCATCCCGGCGGCGCCGCCGCCGGCCACGAGCAGCGAGCCGCGCGGGTCGAAGCCCTCGTTGATCGTGATGTCGCGGATCGCCGAGACCATGTGCTCGTTCGCGACCGTCAACACCGCGTGGGCGGCGCGCTCGACGTCGAGGCCGAGCGGCTCGGCGACGTCGCGCTCGATCGCCTCGCGCGCCGCCGCCGCCGACAGCGCCATCCGTCCGCCGAGGAAGTAGTCGGGATCGATGTAGCCGAGCACGACGGCGGCGTCGGTGACCGTCGCGTGCTCGCCGCCGGTGCCGTAACAGGCCGGGCCCGGCACGGCGCCGGCGCTGTGTGGCCCGACGCGGAGCAGACCGCCGCTGTCGATCCACGCGATGCTGCCGCCGCCGGCGCCGATGTTCTTGATGTCGACCGCCGACAGGCCGGTCATGTGGCCCGTGTAGATCCCGCCGAGCCACGTCTCGCGGGTGAACTTCAGGTAACCGTCGCGGATCAGGCTGACGTCGAAGCTCGTGCCGCCCATGTCGCAGACGATCACGCTCGGCTCGTGCGGCGCGTAGAGCTGGCCGGCCACGGGCGCCATCGCCGGCGCCGAGTTGACCGAGTAGATCGGGCGCGAGGCGACGTCGTGGACGCCGAGCGATCCGCCGAACGAGGTCCCGACAAGCAGCTGCCCGTCGAACCCGGCGGCGTTCAGGTCGAGCGCCATCTCATCGAGATGGCCTTGCATCAGCGGCTTCAGCGAGGCGTCGATCGCCGCCGAGGAGGCGCGGCGGTACTCGCGGATGATCGGGTTCAGACGGTGCGAGAGCGTGACCGGCACGCCGGGCAGCTCCTGGGCGAGCAGCTCGCCGACGCGCTCCTCGTGGATCGGGTTGACGATCGACCACAGCAGGCACACGGCCACGGCCTCGGCGCGGTGCGCGCGCACGCGCCCGAGTAGCTCCCGCAGGTGCTGCTCGTCGAGCGCTACCGCGACCTGCCCCTCGGAGTCGATCCGCTCGCGGACCTCGAAGGTGAGCCGCCGTGGCACGTACGGCGCGGGGTACTCGTGACGAAAGTCGAACGGGTTCAGCTTGCCGCCCTCGCGCAGCACCAGCGTGTCCGGATGACCCTCCGTGGTGAGGAACGCGGTGCGCGCGGTGTTGCCGGTCAGGATCGCGTTCGTGGCCCGCGTCGTGCCATAGATGAATACCGACGTGTCCGCCAGCAGCGCGCCGAGCGTCAGCGAGCGCGACTGGGCGCCGTAGGCGAGCGCCGCCGCGACCCCGTCAAACACTCGCTCGCGCGTCGTCGGCGCCTTGCCCGCCCACAGCGCGCCGCCCTGCTCGTCGGCGACGACGACATCGGTGAACGTGCCGCCGGTGTCGACGGCGATCCTGAAGCTCATCTGCTTATCGCGCCGGGCGGCCGGTGGTCGCTAGGCCCCGGCCAGGCCGCTGGTCGCGGCGGGCACCCCCGGTCCGGCGGGCCCCGCGGCGCCCTCGGTGATCGTGGCCAGATCGATCACTGCCGCGCTCGGGTACGGGGCATCGAACACGAGCTTCGAGAAACCGAGCGTGCTCTTCAGCGCGGCGGCCTTCGGGATCGCCGTGCGGACGATCCCGACGAAGGCCAGATACAGCACCCCGGCCAGTGCCCAGGAGATCAGCGTCGCCGGACCCCAGTAGCGGCTGGCGTTCTCCCCGGGCATGATCCCCGTGGCGTACGCGCCGAAGACGACGGTGATGGCCAGCGCGATCACGGCCGGCCAGTTGACCGCTCCCGACTCGCTCCAGCCCGGGACCTTGTCGAGGGGCCTGGAGATCTTGTACACGCGGGGCAGGCCCCAGTGATCGACGCACATGATCACTGTCGCGCAGGGGACGCTGATGGCCAGGAAGGCGGCGACCTTGAAGAACCCATTCTGGACCGCATAGTTCACGAGGTACCCGGCCAGCGCGGAGATCGCGGCGCACAGCAGGCACGAGTACAGGCGCCGCCACTTGCTCCAACCTCCGAAGATGTTCTGGAAGGCGTTGACTGCCTCGTAGAAGTTGCCGTCGTTGATGGCGAACTGGCTGATCGTGGCCAGGATGAAGCACAGCGGCAGCGCCCCGAACAGCGAGTAATGCGTCGTGAAATTCACGACGGTGCCGAAGCTGGAGGATCCGGCGAACTCCGCCATCATCCATCCGCCGACCGTGAACATCGTCATGAGGAACCCGGTCGCGAACACGAATACGGGCGTCGGCCACCAGAACTTGGGCTTGCCGTAGCGGAAGACGTCCGGCTCGTTGCCCCACATCGCCGACCCGACGATCACGCCGACGATCTGCCAGAAGTTCATGCCCAGCGTGTTCTTCGGGTGCGCGCCCAGGTGGTTGCCGTCGATCAGCCCCTTGAGCACCATGTACGCCACCCACAGGATGATCAGCGGCCCGACGACGTAGCGGGCGAAGACGCTGATGCCGGTGAAGCCGAACAGGTTGTTGAAGACCATCACGGCGGCGAAGATGATCGTCAGCGCCTCGACGCCGCTCCATCCGTACAGGCCGTTCCAGATCTGGACCATCAGCCCGGCCTGGAACCCGCTCCAGCCGAGCGCCCCGACGATCAGCAGGACCGAGACGATGTAGGAGCCGCCGATCCCGAATACCGAGCGGCTGAGCAGTGCGTGCGTCTGCCCCGTGCGCGAGCCGAGGAATGCGGCGAAGATCACATAGGCGAAGTAGATCGCGGCGGCGAGCAGCGTCACGCCGACGCAGCCGAGCAGCGAGAAGCCGGCGTCGTGGATCTGGGTGCCGGTGAACAGGAACGAGAAGCCACCGACGAACGTCGTCCAGATGCCGATGAAGTGCCACAGCGGGCGGCGGTGATCGAGCGGCACGATGCCGTGCTCGCTGGTCGAGAAGTCGTGGGCGATCGAGTCGTGCAGCGAGGCGCGCTCGGACCCCAGATCCTCGCCGACGTCGGCGGCCAGTTCCTCGGGGCCGCGAAGGTGGTAATGCTCGTGGGTGCTCTGTGCCATCACGCCATCCTGTCTCGAGTTGGGCCGCGGTTCCCGGGCTCCGGTCGGGCCACGCGCAAGCTATGGCACGGAAATGGAGAGGTCTATGGACCGTCGGTAGGAAAGGTCCGACCGCTGCATGGCCCTGCGGGGGACCCGATGTCCCAGAACGGCCGCAGCGCGGGGCGACAATGGTCCTACCGCGACGTGTGGGCGGGACTTCTAGACCGGGAGCTGGTCGCCGGTCAGCCACGTCGCCTCGTCGCCGCTGTAGCGGTTGATCGGCAGCGCAACGCCGCAGCAGCGCCGGTGGATCTCGGCGAAGTGGGGTGCGAAGACCTGGTTGATCTCCTCCACCTTCCCGTGGCGGGCGAGGAACTCGGGTGCGAGCTCACGCAGCTCGGCGAGCACCGAGGCCTCGTCGATCTGGGTGCACGCCCCGTCCCGCACGACGACGCGCCCGTCGACCATCACCTGCTCGATCGAGGTTCCGTTCTCGCTGTAGACGAGGTGGTTGCGGAGATCGTTGCGGGGGGTGAAGTTGATCGTACGCAGATCGAAGACGACGAGATCGGCCTTGAACCCCGGCGCCACCTGACCGGTCTTGGCCGCGAGCCGCATGCTCGCCGCTCCGCCGCGCGTGGCCGCCCAGAGGACCTCGGTGGCGCTCGGCCACTGGGTGTAGTCAGGCGTCGTGAGCTTGTGCAGCAGTGCGGCCGCCTTGATCACGTCGAGCATCCGGGCGCTGTCGCTGCTGGAGCCGCCGTCGCTGCCGAGCCCGACGTTGACGCCCGCATCGAGCAGCTTGCGCAGCGGCGCGATACCCGCCCCGAGCTTCTGGTTGGAGATCGCGTTGTGGGCGACCGAGGCGCCGCTGCGGGCGAGCATCTCGATGTCGGCGTCGGTCAGCCAGATCCCGTGCGCGAGCGTCGAGCGCTCGCTCAGGACTCCCAGGCGATCGAGATAGGCGACGAGCGTGTCGCCGTAGAACTCCTGGCCCGTCACCGCCTGAACCTTCGTCTCCAGCACGTGGATGTGGTACGTCGTGTCGTGCTCGGCGGAGAGTTCGTCGGCCGCGATCAGCAGGTCGTCGGTGCACCGCTGCGGACCCGACGGCGCGATCACGTAGCGGAGCCGACCCTCGCGGCCATCGAAGCGCCGCAGCGCCTCGCGCGAGAACGCGAGGTACTCCTCGGTCGTGGGCGGCGGGTTGGCGTGCACGCGCGCGATCACCTCGGCGGGCAGAAGCTCGTTGGCGAACGGGATCGTGTCGCTGAAATAGCGGTTGACGATGTTCCCTGAGCAGTTGGCCCGGATGCCCGACTGCGCGTACGCCGCGAACACCGCCTCCAGCGCCTCCAGGCTCTGGCCGGGGCTCTCGATCACGTCGTCGAGTACGCACGTGACGCCGTTCTTCAGCGACTCGATCGCCACCATCAGCGTCCGCAGGTGGATGAGGCGCTCCGGGAGCGGATCAAGCCCCAGGATCGGGTAGGAGAGCAGCATCCACAGCTCCAGCGGCATGTTGTCGTAGCGCCCGCGCAGCAGCGCTTCCCACGAGTGGAGGTGGGCGTTGATGAGGCCTGGGGTGAGGAGACGATCGGTCCCGTTGATCACCGTGTCCCCGGCGGCCGGCGCCACGCTCAGCGGGGGCGCCACTTCAGCGAGCAGGTCGTCGACGACCAGCACGTCGGCCGAGAACGGCTCGCTGCCGTGCTCGTCGTCCATCGCGATCACGGTGATGTTCCGTAGCAGCGTCCTCATTGGGCTCTCCTCGCAGGGGCTCGGCGACGCTCGCCATGATCGCGGCGGGCGCCCTCGCCTGGCTCGGGCCGCATGTCCAAACTGAGGGCAGTGCGGTTGGACCACTGGTCTCCTCCATCGGCGCGATCGCTCGTCTACGTTGGTGGCGTGACGCGCCCGAGCCCAGCCAGGATCGCGTCGTGGGCATCCGGGTAGGGATCGACACCGGCGGTACGTTCACCGATCTCGTTGGCGTCGACGAGGCCAGCGGGGCCTGGTACATGGCGAAGGTTCCCTCGACCCCGGAGGACCCCGTGCTGGCGCTGGCCGCCGCGCTCGCGGAGGCGGGGATCGACGGCGGGGAGGTCTCGCACATCGTCGTCGGCACCACGATCGGGATCAACGCCGTCCTGACCCGGACCGGGGCGCGCGTCATCTACCTGACCACCCGCGGCTTCGAGGACGTGCCGCACATCCAGCGGATCAACCGCAAGTACCACTACGACTTCACCTGGCGCAAGCCCGAGGCCCTGGTGCGCCGACGGGACTGTGTCGGCATCGACGAGCGCGTCGATGCCCAGGGCCGGGTCGTGCAGCCGCTCGATCCGGCGATGCTCCAGGCGGCCCTCCCTGACCGCGACGCGGAGAACGTCGCGGTCGCCGTCTGCTTTCTGTTCTCCTACCTGAACCCGGCGTGCGAGCTTGTGGCGCGCGACGCGATCGCGGCGGTGGATCCGCGGCTGTCGGTCTCGCTGTCGCACGAGGTCGCCCCGATCTGGCGTGAGTACGAGCGCGGCACGGCGGCGATCCTCGACGCCTATCTGAAGCCGCAGCTCGATCGCTACGTGTCGGGCGTCGGCGATGCGTTTGCCCGCCGCGGGGTGCGCTCTCCGTGGTCATTGCTGAAGTCAAACGGCGGGCATGTGCTCGCCGATGAGGCGCGTGCGCGCCCGAGCCACGTGCTGCTCTCGGGGGTCGCCGGCGGCGCGATCGGCGGCGCGCACTATGCGCGGGCCCGCGGCGCCGGGCAGGCGATTGCGCTCGACATGGGAGGAACGAGCTGTGATGTGTGCCTGATCGTGGACGGCGCACCGTTGTTCTCCTCGGAGTTCGAGATCGAGTTCGGGCTGCCCGTCGCGGTGCCGACCGTCAGCGCGAAGACGATCGGCGCCGGGGGCGGTTCGATCGGTTGGGTCGATCCGGGCGGCCTGCTCCAGGTGGGGCCTCAGAGCGCCGGGGCGGATCCCGGACCGGCCTGCTATGCGCGCGGCGGCACCGAGCCGACGCTGACCGACGCGAACCTCGTCCTGGGCCGGCTCAATCCCGACTACTTCCTTGGCGGTGCGCTCGCGCTCGATGCCGCGCTCGCTCGCGGCGCGCTGGAGCGGTTGGGGACCGACGTCGTCGAGGTGGCGCGCTCGATGGTCCGGATCGCCAACGAGAACATGGCCAATGCGATCCGGATCGTCACCGTCGAGCAGGGCGTCGATCCGCGGGAGCACGCCCTGATCGCGATGGGGGGAGCCGGGCCGACCCACGCGGCCGAGATCGCCGAGGCGATCGGGATCACGCGCGTCATCGTCCCGTTGCACCCGGGCCTCACCTCGGCGCTCGGCGCGCTGGCGGCGCCGGTCCGCGTCGACGAGGTGCGCAGCGTGAGGATGGACAGCACGGTGCCGGCGGCGCGCCTCGCCGCCGAGTTCGACGCGCTTGAACGGGCCGCGCTGGGGAAGTTCGCCGTGCAGGGCGGGTTCGGTGCGCCGCCCAGCGTGAGACGGACGATCTCGATGCGCTACGAGGGACAGAACTACGAGGAGGAGATGGAGCTCGACGCGGGGTCGATCGGCGAGCGCGAGCTCGCGCAGGTGCTCGCGCGCTATCACGCGCGCCACGAGGCGTTCTACGGGTACCGCCTCCCGGGGCTCACCGTCGAGTTCGTCCATCTGGCCGTCTCGGCGACAGCCGCCGCCGACCGATCGCTGCCCGCGCCCGCCGCCTCGGGGCAGGCCGCCGCGCCCGCCGAGCGGATCACCGACGTCCACTTCGCCGCCGGCGGGTCCTGCGCCACGGCCGCCGTCCCGCGCGCCGGGCTGCTCGGCGGTGGTGAGCGCGCCGGACCGCTCGTGATCGAGGCGGCCGACACGACGGTCGTCGTGCCGCCGGGCTGGTTCGTGAGCGCTGACGCGGCCGGGATCCTGGAGCTGCGCGACGGCGGTGCGGCGGGGTGAGCGCGATGAAGCAGGATCATGATCGCGCGCGGGCCGCTGGGGGCGAGCTCGATCCGGTGCTGCTGACGATCATCAACAACAACTTCGTGAACGTGTGCCGCGAGATGGGGATCACGATGCAGCGGACCGCCTTCTCGCCGATCTTCAACGAGGGGCTCGACTTCTCGTGCGTCCTGTTCGATCGCGACGCGCACATGATCGGCCAGGCCGAGTTCTGCCCGTCCCACCTCGCGGCGAGCCTGTTCATCGTCCGCTGGACGATCGAGGAGCTCGGCGTGGAGTCCTTCGAACCCGGCGATGTGGTGCTCCACAACGACCCCTACCGAGGCGGCGCGCACATCCCCGAGCACTCCGTCATCCGGCCGGTGTTCTTCGACGGCGAGCTGTGGGGGTTTGTCGCCAACATCGGCCACTTGGCGGAGATCGGCGGCAAGGCGGTCGGCGGGTTCGCCGCGGACGCGACCGAGGTCTTCCAGGAGGGACTGCGAATCCCGCCGGTCAAGATCGTCAGCCGCGACGAGCACAACCTCGATCTCTGGCGGCTGATCATGGCCAACCACCGGACCCCGCGCAACACCTGGGGTGACCTCAACGCGCAGATCGGATCGCTGCGGGTGGCCGAGCGGCGGCTGGTGGAGCTGCTGGAGCGCCGCGGCGCCGACCTCGTCAGGCGGGCCGCCGTGGAGTTGATGGACTACTCCGAGCGGTGGATGCGGTCCGAGATCGGGGCGATCCCGGACGGCGTGTACGAGTTCACCGACCGGATGGAGGACGACGGCGTGGTCGCCGAGCCCGTCGAGTTCCACGTCTCGGTGACGATCGACGGAGACGAGATGGTCGTCGACTGGACGGGCAGTGCCGAGCAGGTGCGGGGCCCGATCAACGCCACCTTCGGCGTCACCGCGGGGGCGGTCTACAACGCCGTCTTCCACCTGACCGACTCCAACATCCCCAAGAACACGGGCGCATATCGTCCGATCCGGATCATCGCTCCCCCGGGGACCGTGGTCAACGTCGTCTATCCGGGCCCCTCCGTCGGCGGGAATACGGAGACGCATCCGAAGCTCGTCGACATGGTGGTCGGCGCGCTCGCCCCGGTGATGCGCGACAAGGTCGCCGCCGCCGAAGGCGCGAGTTGTTGCAACTTCCTCTTCGGTGGCGTGCATCCGGACAGCGGTGAGTTCTACGCCAACTACCACCTTGAGGGTTGCGGCTGGGGAGCGAAGCTCGACGCCGATGGCAACAGTGCCCAGATCCTCGTCAACGGCAACTGTCGCAACACGCCGGTCGAGATCTTCGAGACGCGCTATCCGCTGGAGACGGTCGAGTACTCGCTGATCGGCGACTCGGGCGGCGCGGGGCGTCACCGCGGGGGGCTGGGGACGCGTCGGATCATGCGGGTGAGCGCCGGTGCGGAGGTGACCGCCAGCGCGCTGTTCGATCGGACCAAGGGCGAGTTCCGGGCGTGGGGCCTAGAAGGCGGCGGGCCCGGCGGATACGGCGCAATTCTCGTCAAGCGTCGCGGCGACACGGCGTTCCGGACCTTCCCGGAGGCGTTCGGGACGGTGTCGGCGTCGAAGTTCACCAACGTCGTCCTGCGCGAGGGTGACGAGATCCTGCTCGACTCGCCGGGCGGGGGCGGGTTCGGCGATCCCCGCGAGCGGCACCGGTCCGCCGTCGCCCACGACGTCAGCGAGGGCTTCGTCAGCCGCGCGGCGGCGCGCGAGCTGTACGGGTGGGACGGTGTGGCGTGAACGATCCGGGGCGCTGGGAGCCGATCGAGAAGCAGGTCTGGGACACGGTCGTCACTCCGTGTGACTGCTGTGGCCAGGTCGTTGCCCGCCGGCTATGGATCGTCGATGTCGAGGGAGCGCCTCGGCGCTTCTGCGAGCCGCGCTGCGAGGAGCTCTACCGCCGTCACGTTCTGGGCCGCCGGGGCGTCTCGCGAGCCGATCACTAACCCGCCGACAGAGCCGGGATGATGTGCTCCCCGTAAGCGGCGAGCGTGGCCTCCTGCTCGCCGGTCATCAGGTAGATGTTGAACTGCTGCACGCCGAGCGCGGCCAGCTCGCGGAGCTGCTCGATGTGCTCCTCGATCGATCCGAGCACGCAGAAGCGATCGCAGATCTCGTCGGAGATGTACTGGCCGTGCCCGGCGCCGATCCGGCTGTGCTCGGCGTAGCTGTAGCTGGCGACCGCCGCCGCGTAGTCGAGCAGCGCGGCGGGCACCCCGGCGGCGGCGCCGTGGCGGGCGATGATGTCCTTGACGTGGTTGGAGACCATCGCCGGGAACCAGCGAACGGCGTCGCGCCCGCGCCCGCGGTCGCCGATCACGGCGGGGGCGCAGACGATCGGAGCGAGCGCCGCGCCCGCACGCCCGACGGCCGCCGCCGCCTGCTCCGCGCGCGCCATGATCCACGCCGTGATCTCCGGGTCGGCCAGCTGGATGATCACGCCGTCGCCGACGCGCCCGGCGACGGCGAGCGCACGCGGCCCGTAGCCGGCCACATACATCGGGATCTCGCTGCGGCCCTGGGCCCAGGCGAGCTGCAGCTCCTGGCCGTTCCACCGCGCCGGGCGCCCGTTCATCAACTCCTTGATCATCGCCAGCGCGCGCTCGAACTCGGCGACCGGCACCGGGTCGAGGCCGACGACGCGCCGCGATGAGTCGCCGCGGCCGATCCCCATCACCATCCGCTCGCCGGTGATGTCGTGCAGCGTGGCGTAGGCGCTGGCCGTGACGGTCGGATCCCGGATCCCCGGGTTGGTGACGCAGTGGCCGAGCCTGATCTGCGTCGTCTGCGCGCCGGCCAGCGCCAGGAACGCGTAGCCGTCCTGCCACAGCACGTGGGAGTCGTACGTCCACGCGTGCGTGAAGCCCGCCTGCTCGGCGATCCGCACGAGCTCGACGAAGCGACCGGCGGGCGGGTCGGGCAGGATCGTGACCCCGAAGTCCATCGTGGCTCGGCGAGACTACGGCGCCTCCGGCCGGGCCGCAAAGGACCGGCGGTCCAAGCCGGGCGGTGCCGGCCTGGACCGCGTGCCCAAGCCTGTCCGAGCAGCCCCAGCGCGCATCTATGATCGCCGCGCCATGGACCTGATCGTCCGCCAGGCGCATCGCGCCGGCACCACGCCGGCGCTCGTCGACATCGCGGTCGACGGCGGCCGGATCGTCGCCGTCGCCCCGCGCATCGAGGCCGAGGCGGCCGTCGAGCTCCACGCCGGCGGCCGACTGGTGACGCCGCCGTTCGTCGACAGCCACTTCCACCTCGACGCCGTGCTGACGGCGGGGACGCCGCGGCGCAACATCTCGGGCACGCTGCTGGAGGGCATTCGGCTGTGGGCGGAGCTACAGCCGCTGCTGGAGCACGAGGCGGTCAAGGAGCGGGCCCGCGAGTACCTCCGCTGGTGCGTCTCGCAGGGGACGTTGTTCATCCGCAGTCACGTCGACACCTGCCACGCCTCGCTGGTGGCGGCGCGAGCGCTCGTCGAGCTGCGTGAGGAGCTGCGCGGGCTGATCGACGTGCAGCTGGTGGCCTTCCCGCAGCACGGCTTGCTGCGCTTCGCCGGCGCGGAGCGGCTGCTCGACGAGGCGCTCGATCTCGGGGTCGATGTGATCGGCGGGATCCCGCATTACGAGCGCAGCCGGGAGGCCGGCGTCGAGAGCATCCGCCTGCTGATGCAGCGCGCCCAGCGCCGTGGCCTGCCCGTCGACATGCACTGCGACGAGACCGACGATCCGCTCTCGCGGTTCGTCGAGGTGCTGGCCGAGGAGACGGTCAAGCGCGACCTCCAGGGTCACGTGACCGGCAGCCACCTGACCTCGCTGCACTCTGTCGACAGCGCGTACTTCGCCAAGCTGCTCGGCCTGCTCTCGGAGGCGGAGCTGATGGTCGTCTCCAACCCGCTGCTGAACATGATCACCCAGGCGCGCGCCGACACGTACCCCAAGCGCCGCGGCCTGACCCGCGTCCCCGAGCTGCTGGCCGCCGGGATTAACGTCAGCTTCGGCCACGACTGCACGCTTGATCCGTGGTACCCGCTCGGCACCGCGGACATGCTGGAGGTGGCGGCGATGGGTCTCCACGCCTGCCAGATGTCGGGCGAGCGGGAGTTGGAGCTGATGCTCGACGCGGTCACCGTCAATGGGGCACGCACGCTGGGGCTGACGGACTACGGCCTCGCCGTCGGCTGCTCCGGCGACCTCGTACTGCTCGACGCCGCGAGCGTCGCCGACGCGCTGCGAACGCGCCCGGCGCGGCTTGCGGTGGTGCGCCGTGGCGTCGTCGTCGCCTGCGCCAGTGCGCCGCGCCGGGAGGTCGTGGGCGAGCCGCTCGCCGGCCCGGTCGAGTTCGTCCAGCCCGCCTTTCGGCCAGCGTCGTGATGGTCGGACCGGTGCCGGGCGCCCCCGGGCGGCGGTCGGACCACCGTTGGTATGATCGCCCGCCCCGACACCCCGAGGAGCCGCCCCGATGTCGATCCTGATCCAGAACGCCACGGTGATCGCGATGGACGACGAACACGGCAGCGAGCCGTTCGCCGCCGACATCCGCGTGCGTGGCGACCGCATCGAGGCGATCGGTCCGAACCTTCCGCCCGGCGACGGCGAGGTGATCGACGCCCGCCGCCGGTTGGCCATCCCCGGGCTCGTCAACTCGCACTTCCACTCCAACCAGAACTTTCTCCGCGGCCGCTACCCGAGTCGTCCGCTGGAGCTGATGATGCTGTACGCGTACCCGTTCGATCCGACGATCGCGGTCTCGCCCGAGCTCGTGCGGCTGCGTACGCTGGCGGTCGCGATCGAGGCGTTGAAGAGCGGCGTCACGTGCGTGCTCGACGACTGCGCCGAGCTGCCCAGCCAGGACATGGAGCAGCTCGGCGCGATGTTCGGTGCCTACGAGCAGTCGGGGATCCGGGCCAATTGCTCCGGTCACGTGATCGACAAGCCGTTCGCCGAGACGCTTCCGTACGCGGAGCGCTTCCTGCCCGACGACCTCGCCGAGCTGTGGACCGCGGCGACGCCGCCCGCCGCTTCCGCCTTCATGGAGTTCGCCGAGGAGGCGGTCTCGCGCTTCCACGGCCGCGGCCGGCTGCGGTTCGTGATCGCGCCGTCGGGACCGCAGCGCTGCACCGAGGAGCTGCTCGGGGCCGCCGCCGAGTTCGCCGTCCGCCACGGGACCGCGTACCACACGCACGTGCTGGAGACGAAGGTCCAGCTGGTGACCGGGCGCGAGTTGTACGGCAAGAGCCTCGTCCAGCACCTCCACGACTGCGGCGCCCTGAACGACCGCCTGACGATGGCCCACGCGATCTGGATCACCGAGGAGGACATCGAGCTGATGGTGGCGTCGGGCTGCTCGGTGGCCCACAACCCGGTGTGCAATCTGCGGATCGGGTCCGGGATCGCGCCGCTGCGCCGGCTGCTGAACGCCGGGGTGAACGTCGCGCTGGGCACCGACGAGATCGACTGCAACGACTCCGGGCGGTTGTTCGACGTGATGAAGGTGGCCGGGCTGATCCACAACATCGCCGACTACGACTACGACCAGTGGCCGACTGCCGCCGAGGTCCTCCGGGCGGCGACGATCGGCGGCGCCCGCAGCGTCTGCCTCCAGGACGAGATCGGCTCGCTGCAGCCGGGCAAGAAGGCCGACATCGTGCTGCTCGATCTCGACGCCTCCCCGTTCGTTCCGCTGAACGACCCGTGCGTGCACCTCGTGTACGCCGAGAACGGCTCATCGGTACGAGATGTGCTCGTCGACGGCGAGGTGGTCGTGCGCGACGGCCGGCTGACGAAGATCGACGAGGCCGAGGTATTGGCCGAAATCGCCGCCCGCGCCCCCGAGTATCTCGCCGGGCGCGACCGCTGGGAGGCGGTGGCGCGCACGTTCGAGCCGCACATGAAGGCGCTGTACATGCACTGCATGGAGCAGGACATGGGACTCGACCGATTGGCCGCCACGGCCGCAGCGGGGGTGCATGCGACGTGAGCATCCTGATCCGCGACGGGCGCATCATCACCGCCGGCGAGGACTACGTGGCCGACGTGTACGTGGAGGACGAGAGCGTGGCGATGATCGGCCGCTCGCTGCCGGTCGACGCCGACACGGTCATCGACGCCGCCGGCAAGTACGTGATCCCCGGCGGGATCGATCCGCACACGCACATGGAGATGCCGTTCGGCGGCACGCTCAGCTGCGACGACTTCACCTCCGGGACGGTCTCGGCCGCGTTCGGCGGTACGACGACGATCGTCGACTTCTGCATGCAGCAGAAGGGGCAGACCATCCCGGAGGCGCTCGCCGCCTGGCACGAGAAGATCGAGCGCTGCCCGCCGGCGATCGACGTCGGCTTCCATCTCGCGATCACCGACCTGCACGACGGCGGGCGACTGGAGGACATCGCCCGCCTGCCCGACGAGGGGGTGACGAGCTACAAGCTGTTCATGGCCTACAAGGGCGCGATCATGGTCGACGACGACACGCTCTACCGCACGATGCAGGTAGCGGCGCGCTCGGGCGCGCTCGTCATGGTCCACGCCGAGAACGGCGACGTGATCGACATCCTGATCAAGCAGGCGCTGGCGGCGGGGCGGACCGAGCCGCGCTGGCACGCGGCCACCCGTCCGCCGCTGACCGAAGCCGAGGCGACGAGCCGCGCGATCGACCTCGCCCGCCTTGCCGGCTGCCCGTTGTATGTCGTGCACGTCTCCTGCCAGGAGGCCGTCGCGCCGGTCGCCCGTGCCCGGGCGCGCGGCTGGCGCACCTGGGCCGAGACCTGCACGCAGTACCTGTTCATCGACCAGACGCATCTCGACGAGCCGGATTTCGCCGGCGCCAAGTACGTGTTCACGCCACCGCCGCGCCACAAGGACAATCAGGAGAAGCTGTGGGAGGCGATCGCCACGGGTGTTCTCTCTGCCGTCTCCAGCGATCACTGCCCGTTCAACCTGGCGACCCAGAAGACGCTCGGTCGCGATGATTTCTCGCTGATCCCCAACGGTGCCCCCGGGGTTGAGAACCGCCTGGCGATGCTCCACCACTTCGGCGTGCGCACCGGCCGGATGACGCCGAGCAAGTGGGTCGAGCTGTGCTCCACCAATCCGGCGCGGATCTTCGGGCTGTTCCCGCGCAAGGGCACGATCGCGATCGGCAGCGATGCCGACATCGTCGTCTGGGATCCCGACAAGGCGGTGACGATCTCGGCCGCCACGCACCACTCGAACATCGACTACAGCCTGTTCGAGGGCACCGAGGTGACCGGCGCACCCGAGGTGGTGCTGCTCCGCGGCCAGGTGGTCGTCGACGGTGAGCAGCTCGTTGCCGCACCCGGGGGTGGCAGGTTCCTGCGCCGGGCGCGCTTCGGCGCCGAGCTGCCCGTGGCCGTCGCGTGAGCGCGCCGGAAAGGTGATGGCCGTGGACGGTGGCCCCGACGCGGGCCGGTTGCTGGCCGACCTGCGGGACCTGGCGGAGCGCACCGCGACCGACCGGGGCGCTCAGCGGCTTGCCTGGACCGACACCTGGGCGGCGGCCCGCGCGTTCGAGCAGTCGCTGCTCGCCGAGCTCCCGGTGACCGTGGACGTCGACGAGGCGGGCAACCTGTGGGCGACGCTCCCGGGCGAGCGGCCCGAGACGCTCATTATCGGCAGCCACATCGACTCCGTCCCCGACGGCGGCTGGCTCGACGGTTGCCTCGGAGTGCTGGCCGGGATCGAGGTGCTGCGGACACTCGCCGCCGCCGGCCGGCCGCCGCTGCGCACGGTCAAGCTGGTCGACTGGGCCGACGAGGAGGGGGCCCGGTTCGGTATGAGCCTGATGGGATCGATGGCCGCCGCCGGCAAGCTCGACCCGGCGTTCGTGGCCGGGCTCCGCGATGCGGACCGGGTGACGGCGCGCGACGCGCTGGCCGCCCACGGCGTCGACGTCGAGCGGATGCCCGCGGCGAGCGGCCGACTGTCCGACGCCGTCGCCTACCTGGAGCTGCACATCGAGCAGGGCCCGGTGCTGGAGGCCCGCGACCTGCCGCTGGCCGCGGTCACCGGCACCTACGGCGCCGAGCGCTGGGCGGTGCGCTTCGAGGGCCAGGCCGCGCACGCCGGGTCGACGCCGATGGATCTCCGCCACGATGCGCTCGCCGGGGCCGCGCAGCTGGCGCTGGCCGTCCGCGAGCTGGCCGCCGCGCACGGCGGCGTCGGCACGGTCGGTCGGATCGACGCCGAGCCGGGGATCCCGACGGCCGTCGCCGGCGTGGCCACGGCGCTCGTCGACCAGCGCCACCACGACGCCGCCGCGCTGGCCGCCGCGCACGCCGGCGCCCGCGCGGCGACCCTCCAGATCGCCGGCCAGGACGGCCTCGCCGTGCACTGGTCGCCCCTGTTCCAGATCCACCCGATCCCGTTCGACCCGGCGCTCGTCGACGCCGCCGCGGCGATCGTCGCCGAGCTTCAGGGTGAGGAGGTGCGCCTCCCGAGCGGACCGCTCCACGACGCCGCGCACGTCGCCGACGCCGGCGTGCCGACGGTGATGGTGTTCGTGCGCTCCAAGCGCGGCCTCTCCCACACGCGCGAGGAGGACACCGACGAGGCCGACCTGGCGCTCGGCCTGCAGGCGCTGTTCCGGCTCGCGCGCACGGTGCTGGACCGCTGATGGCGCTCCTGCGCGGCGGCCGCGGCGTCGTCTCGTGCGGCCACCCGCTCGCGGCCAGCGCGGGCGCGACGATGCTGGCCGCCGGCGGGACCGCGGCCGACGCGGCTGTGGCCGCCGGAGCGATGTTGTGCGCGGTGCTGCCCGACGCCTGCGGCCTCGGTGGCGACGCGCTCGCCCTGGTGCGCTCGCCCGGGGGCGAGGCGCTCGCCTACAACGGCTCGGGCGCGGCGCCCGCCGCGCTGGCCGGCCCGGTTCCGGCCGACGGTGCCGGCGCCAGCGCCGTGCCCGGCGCGCTCGCCGCGCTGGCCGACCTCCACGGGCGCCACGGCCGGCTCGAATGGGCCGACGTGCTTCGGCCGGCGATCGCCACCGCGCGCGACGGGATGGTGCTGACCGAGACCCTCGCCGGGACGATCGCGCGTCATCGGCCGCGGCTGGAGCGACGCGCGCCCGGCTGGTCCACGCTCGATCCCTCGGTGCGGGTCGGCGCTCGGTTGCGACAGCCGGAGCTGGCGGCGCTGCTGGAGCGGATCGCCGCCGAGGGGCCGGCGGCGCTGTACGAGGGCGAGGTGGCGGCAGCGATCGCGGCCGTGGCGGCGGCCGACGGCGGGTCGCTCGCCGCCACCGACCTCGCCGCCCACCGCACCCCGGTCCTTGCCCCCATCACCCGTGAGCGGCTCGGCGCGACGATCACCGCCCAGCCGCCGGTCTCGCAGGCGCTGCTCGTGCTGATCGCGCTCGGGGCGCTTGAAGCAAGCGATGCCGCCGCGGGGGCCGACCGGGTCCACCATCTCGTCGAGGCGATCGTCGGCGCCTTCGCCTACCGCGACGCGATCGGCCGGGCCGACGGGGCGAGCGCGCTGGCCGACGCGCCGGTCGAGATCGACCCCGATCGCGCCTCGTGCCGCACCGGACCGCGGGCCGGCGCCCACACCACTGCGGTGGCGGCCGCCGACGCCGGTGGCACGGTCGTGTCGATGCTGCTGAGCGTGTTCGAGGAGTTCGGGAGCGCGGCGCTCGTCGCGCCCGGCGGCTTCTTCCTCAACAACCGGCTGCACGGCTTCACGGCCGGCGAGAACCGGGCCGCCCCCGGCCGCCGGCCGGTGCACACGCTGTCGCCGCTGCTGGTGAGCCACGGCCGCTCGACGTACGCGCTGTGCACGCCGGGAGCCGACGGTCAGGTGCAGACGCTCAGCCAGATCCTCGCCGCCGTCCTGCTTGACGGCGTCTCCCTGCCGAACGCCCTCGCCGCCCCCCGCTGGCGCAGCGGCAACGGCACGCTGCTCGTCGAGGACGACTACGACTCGGCGGTGCTGGCCGAGCTGCGCCGGCGCGGGCATCAGCTCGTGCCGCTGCCCCATGGCGTCATGGAATTCGGCGCCGCCGCCTGCGCCGGGATCGACGCCGCCACAGGGACGACGTTCGCCGTCACCGATCCGCGCCAGGAGGTGTGGGCGGCCGCCGTCTAGCGCCAGTCGTGCCGTGCGCTCGACCGGACATCGCGTTATGCCGGTTCGCTGCTCAGCACGATGTCGACGAACTCCTCGCGGAAGGTCTCGTACCACCCCTTGTCGGTGATCCCGTAGTGAGGGATGTGGGGGATCGAGGCGAAGGCCAGGCTCATGAACGGGTCGCCCAGCGGCGAGCCGAGCGCCGCCGCGGCCCGCTCGAACCCCTGCAGGTCCTCGTGGATCTCCTCCAGCGTGCCTGCGCCGACGATCCCGCCGACCGGCATCGCGACGCCGTGCAGGAGCGCGCCGTCGCGGACGGCCAGGATCCCGCCGCCGAGCTCGCGCATGTGGGCCACGGCGGCGGCCAGCTCGGCGTCGCTCGTCCCGACCACGAGCAGCGAGAAGTGCTGCCAGAAGAACGTGGTGGCGAGCGCCCCGGCCTGCAGCCCGAAGCCCTGGACGAAACCGACGCCGATCGCGCCGCTGCCGGAGTGACGGTCGAGCACGGCGATCTTCAGCACGTCGCTGTCCGGGTCGGCGAGGATCTCCCCGTCGCGGACCGGCAAGGTGTGCTCGCGCATGTCGGAGATCAGGCTGCCGTCGTTGATCCCCATCACGCGCACGCGCGCCGCGCCCGTCTCGATCGGCGCCGGTACACGGAACAGCCGAGGCCCGAGCTCGCCGCCGAGCTGCACGCGGGAGCGCAGGAACGACGGCACCTCGAGCGCCCGCGAGCGGTCGCCGAGGAAGCGGCCGTCCTGCACGACGACGCGCCCGCCGGCCACGACGGTCGGCGAGCGCAGCTCACGCAGCGACTCCACCCACACGAGGTCGGCGCACTTCCCCGGCGAGATCGAACCGAGGTCGTCGGCCAGCCCGAAGTACTCGGCGACGTTGATCGTCGCCATCTGAATCGCCGTCAGCGGGTCGATGCCCGCCGCCATCACCTGCCGAAGCTTGTGGTCGATGTGCCCCTCCTGCACGAACTCCTTGGCCTGCATGTCGTCGGAGCCGACCATGAAGAAGCGCGCCGTCTCCGGCCGCTCCACGACCACCTTGACGAGCTCGCGCAGATCCCGCGAGGCCGCGCACTCGCGCATGATGATGCGGTAGCCGAGGCGCAGCTTCTCCAGTGCCTCCTCGGCGCTTACCGCCTCGTGATCCGACGAGGAGCCGGCCGCGATGTATGCCTGCAGGTCGGTCCCGGTCAGGCCCGGGGCGTGG
>DASZLC010000113.1:0-10651 GCA_035552615.1 Solirubrobacteraceae bacterium | reverse complement strand
TCACCGCAACGGTGCTGGCTGACATCGGCGAGTCGCTCGTCTCACGGTGAGGGCGCGACGCGGTGCCGGTAGCGGTGGGACTCGGTGAACCCGAGCCGCCCATACAGCGCCAGCGCCGGGTCGTTGTCGGCCTCGACCTGCAGGTAGGCGTGTGCGGCGTCGGACCGCTCCAGCATCGCCCGGACGATCCGGGCGAAGCTGGCCCGCCCGGCCAGGCCGGCGAGCACCGTTCGCCGGTGCGCCCCGACGTCGCGGCCCGGCTCGCTCTCAGCCCAGGCGGCCAGCCACTCCGCGGTGGCGTGGTCCTACGCGACGACGCTCGGTCCGGCCCCGCCCGGGCCTTCGAGCGCCGCGAGCCGGTCGGCGACGAGCACGACGGTGGGCCACTGAGCGCTCCAGCCGCGCTTGGTGAGCTCGTCGTCGAGCGCGCGGTGCAGCGCGAGCGGACCGACCTGGATCCCGGTGCGCGTCCCATGCTCGGCGGCGAACGCCGCGACCCGCTCGATCGCCGGCGCCAGCTCGTGCTCGTGCAGCACGCGGCACGGCGGCAGCGCGTGGTTGGAGCGGCCGCGGTCGAGTCCGGGCGTCGAGCGCAGCAGCCAGCCGTCCGGCTCCAGCCGGCTGATCGTGGCCGGCCAGGCGTGCGCGGC
The DNA here is from genome assembly GCA_035552615.1 of Solirubrobacteraceae bacterium. GTDB lineage: Bacteria > Actinomycetota > Thermoleophilia > Solirubrobacterales > Solirubrobacteraceae > Palsa-465. Next base: position 10,001 of record DASZLC010000113.1, on the reverse strand, counting down.
GGCCCGCTCCAAGCGGGCGATCACGTCAATGCGGGTGGGCCGTCAGCACCACCGGCCCGCCCGGCGCGACCATGATCGTGTGCTCCTCGTGCGCGCTCACGGAGCGGTCGAGAGTCCGGAGCGTCCAGCCGTCGGCGTCCACGGCGAGCGCGGTGTTGCCGGCGGTCAGCATCGGCTCGATCGTGAACACCAGCCCCTTCGTCAGGCGCTGGCGGGCGGCTGGTGCCGCCCAGTTGAACACGGTCGGGTCCTCGTGCATGCGCAGACCGATGCCGTGACCGGTCAGCTCGCGGAACACGCCGAAGCCGCGGGTGCGAGCGGCGCGCTCCACGGCCGCGCCGACATCGCGCAGCGTGGCGTCTGGCTGCGCCGCGCGGATCCCGGCCGACAGCGCGGCCCGGGTGGCGGACATCAGGCTCGATGCTCGTGCCGTGACCGGGCCGACGGCGACAGTCGTAGCGGCGTCGGCGTGGTATCCGTCGAGCTCGGCGGCGATATCGAGCGTGACCAGCTGACCTCGTCGCAGCCGGCGCTCACCGGGGATCCCGTGCACGACCTCGTCGTCGACGCAGACGCAGATCGACCCGGGATAGCCATAGGTAAGGACGGGCCCCGATCTCGCCCCATGCGCGGCGAACACGTTGGCCGCCAGCCGGTCGAGCGACCCCGTCGTCACCCCCGGGGCGACGGCGGCGCGTACTGTGCGCAACGTCAGCGCGACGAGCTCACCGGCCCGACGCAGTCCCCGGAGCTGCTCTGGCGTGTCGACTGACATTGCCGAAGCGTAGCTAGGCCGGCCTACTGCTCGTGCTTGCGGTATATGTTTGGGTCGTGGCCAGAAGGCTGAAACTGCGCCGCTGGCAGAAGCTGGTGATCGTCGTGGCGCTGGCCGGGGAGGGGATCCCGTTGCTGCGGCGCGGGGTCGGGGTCGGAAACGTGATCGTCCGCTGCCGCCAGGGTCACCTGTTCACGACGATCTGGATCCCGCTGGCGTCGGTGAAGTCGCTGCGGCTCGGGCCCTACCGCCTCCAGCGCTGTCCGGTCGGGCCGCACTGGTCGCTCGTCACCCCGGTCGATCCGGCGACGCTGAGCGAGGATGAGCGCCGGGTCGCCACCGAGACCAGGGACATACGAATCCCCTGACCCGATCCCGCCGTGGCGATTCGCGACTCGGGGAGAGTTTTCTACGCCCTCGGTGGAAAAGTCTCCCAGAGGCAGCGTCGGCGGTTACACCCGGTCGGCGGCCCGGGGGGCGAGGCGGCGGGCGGCGGGCAGGCCGAGCAGGGCGACGACGGCCAGGATCAGGAAGGCCGCGGCGGGCGTGTTCACGGCGAGATCGACGATCACGGCCACGATCAGCCCGCCGGCGTTGCCGGCCAGGAGCAGGATCCCGGTGGCGACGCCGCCGTGCGCGCCCATGCGTCGCTCGATCAGCTCCAGCATCACCGGAAGCGCGGCCAGCAACACGAAGCCGAGCGCCGCGATCACGACGAAGTCGGCGACCGTCGTCGCGTGCACGACGGCCAGCAGCGCGCAGCAGCCACCGACCCAGAACACCACGAGCAGCAGGTAGGCGCGCTCGATGCCGCGGTGGGCGACGCGCGGCGGCACCAGGCCGCAACCGATGGTGCCGGCGACGAGCATCCCGGCCAGCATCGCGCCGGCCGCGGTCGAGGAGATGTGGTCGTTGTCCAGGATCGGCTGCAGCCACGTGCTGAGCGCGACGAACACGCCGATCCCGACGAACGCCAGCCACGCCAGCGTCCGCGTCAGCTTGATCCCCCAGACGGCGCGGAGCTCGTCGGCGCCGATCGCCGCCCGCGGCGCCTGACCGGCTGGCGGTGCGCGGCGCAGCACGACGGCGAGGACGACGGCGGCGACGACGGCGAGCGCTGCCTGCACCGGCAGCAGCGCTCCGAGCGTGCGGTGGCCCTCCAGCAGCGGCCCCATCGCCAGCGCCACGATCGCGCCGACGAACTGTCCGGCCGAGCCGACCGCGATCCCGGCGGGGCGACTGCGCTCGGGCAGGTAGCCGGTGGCCGTCTTCGTCAGCGCGTTCAGCACGAGCGGCTGGGCAATCGCCACCACGACCTGCCCGATCATTGCCCACAGGAACGTTTGGGCGACCAGCCGCAGCAGCCCGCCGAGCGCGGTCAGCCCCGCGCCAGCCAGGAGCGAGCCGCGGAACCAGCGGTCCAGAGCGACCCCGGCGGGCAGGGCAAGCAGGACGTACAGCAGCGGGAACACCTGCGCCAGCCACCCGACCGCGTTCTTGGACACCCCGTAGTCGCGTGCGACATCGGTGTCGATCGGCGCGAAGGTCAGCCACAGCATCTGCGTCGTTGCCACCACCGCGGCATAGGCGATCACCACCGTCCACCCGGTGCTCCGCGGCGCGGCGCTTGGCCTGTCCGCCGTCGCCGCCGCCATAGGGTCTAGGCGAGCTCGAAGCGGACCGTCACGGCGAGCCCGCCTCCGGGCCGGGGCTCGGCGTCGAGCTCGGCGTCGTGGGCCAGCGCGATCGCCCGGGCGATCGACAGCCCCAGCCCGAAATGGCCGCCGACCCCGCTGCGCCCGCCCTGCAGCCGCTGGAAGGGCTCGAGCAGCCTGGCCATCTCCCCGGCCGGGATCTCGGGGCCAGTGTTGATGACCGACAGCACGGCCTCGCCGTCCGCGGTGCCGGTGCTGATGGCGACGGAGCCGCCGCGGTCGTTGTGGTCGACGGCGTTCTCGACCAGGTTCCCGATCAGTCGCCGCACGAGCGCCGGATCACCGCTCGTCGGGGCCGGTTCCAGATTCGCCTCGATCGTCAGATCCGGCACGGGCGCGGGCATCACCTGGCGGGCCAGCTCGGCGAGGTCCAGCGGCTCGCGGCGCTCCAATCCGCGCTCGCTGCTGGCCAGCGTCAGCAGTCCCTCCAGCAGGCGCTCGTGCTCGACCTGCGATTCGAGCAGCTCCTGGCAGGCGGCGCGCAGCGAGGTGGTCGTCGCGTCGGGGTCGGCGAGCGCCACCTGCAGCAGCGTCCGCTCGACGGTCATCGGCGTGCGCAGCTCGTGCGAGGCGTTGGCCACGAAGTGGCGCTGGGCCTCGAACGATGCCTCCAGCCGGCCGAGCAGGTCGTCGAGCGTGTCGCCGAGCTGTCTGAACTCGTCGTCGGGGCCGGTCAGGGCCAGACGCTCGTGGAGGTTGCCGGCCGAGATCGTCCGCGCCGTTGAGGTGATCTCGCGCAGCGGGCGCAGGAAGCGCCCGGCGGCAAACCAGCCGAGCAGCACGGCGCCGAGCGCGGTCACGGCCAGCACGACCCACGAGATCGCCAGCAGCCGGCTGGTGTCGGCGCTGTGCTGGGCGACGACGATGTTGTGGGCGCCCCGGAGCACCGGGGCAATCCGCACCGACTGGACGCCCGACGCCCCGGCTGGCGCGGGCACGGCGCTCGACACCTCGATCGTCCCCTGCCGCGCGGTCAGCACGAAGATCACCAGCAGCAGAGCCGTCCCGAGCACCAGGAACAGCCCGCCGTACAGGAGCGTGAGGCGCAGCCGGGCGCTGCGTCTGGTGCGGGGGAGCATGCCGGAGGCGGTCATAGCGCTCATCACTCAGATGCGGTAACCGGCCTCACGGACCGTCTCGATCAGCGGCGGGTCGCCGAGCTTGCCACGCAGCCGCCCGATCGTCGTCTTCACGGTGGCCGAGAACGGGTTCGCCGCCTCGTCCCAGACCCGGGCCAGCAGCTCCTCGGCCGATACCACGCGTCCGTCGGCCCCCAGCAGGTACTCCAGCAGCGCGAACTCCTTGGGGCTGAGCGTGAGCCGTCGCTCGGCACGGTGCGCCGTGCGACGGCCGGGATCGAGCATCAGGTCGCCGTGGGTGAGCATCGGCGGGAGCGGCGGGCTGGCGCGGCGGGCCAGCGCGCGAACGCGGGCGACCAGCTCGTCGAAGTCGAACGGCTTCACCAGATAGTCGTCGGCGCCGAGGCCGAGTCCCTCGACACGGTCCCTGATTGTGCTGGCGGCCGTCAGCATCAGCACGCGGGAGCCGTGCTCGTCCTCCACCAGCGTCCGGCACACCTCGTCACCGTGCACGCCGGGCAGGTCGCGGTCGAGCACGACGACGTCGTAGCGGGTGAGCGCGACGTGAGCCAGCGCGTCGTGGCCGTCGTAGGCGAGGTCGACGGCCATCCCCTCGCGCCGTAGGCCCTCCGCCAGCGCTCTGGCCAGGCGGCGGTGATCCTCTGCGATGAGCACCCGCATCGTTGCCGCGAAGGATGGCGCGTCCCGGTGACAGTGGCGTCACAGCCGCCGTGACCGTGCTGTGACCGGGCACGGCGTACAACAGCGGCATCGCTACAGGAGGGACGCTCAGATGCTGACCATCATCACTCGCCGGCGCCGCGCCATGGCCGGCCTCGGGCTGTGCTGCGGCCTTGCGCTCGTCGCCGCCGGCTGTGGATCGTCGAACAACCCCCCCACCGGCACGAACGGTGCCGGCTCGGGGCCGCCGAAGAACGGCGCCGCCGCCGCGTACAAGTTCTCGGCGTGCATGCGGACGCACGGCGTGACGAACTTCCCCGACCCGGTCGTCCACTCCTCTCCCGGAAGCGAGAGCGTCGCGATCAGAGTCACGCCCGCGCTCACGTCCTCGCCGCAGTTCGCGACGGCGCAGAAGGCCTGCGCCTACATCCTGCCGGGACCGAAGAACGGCAGCACCGAGCGGTCGGGCGGTTCGGCGCCGCTGGCCGACGAGCTGTCGTTCGCGCGCTGCATCCGCTCGCACGGCTTCTCCAAATTCCCCGACCCCAACGCGCAGGGACGGCTGAGCCTGCCGTCGATCCAGGCCTCGGGCGTCGACGTCCAGGCGCCCGCGTTCCGCACCGCGGCGCTGGCCTGCGTGCCGGCTTCGCACGGTGCGCTCACCGCCGCGCAGGTCTCTCAGGGGCTCACGCAGCTGGCCAACGGCACCGGGGGGAATGGCACCACCGCCGGCGCCAGCCCGGCAGGCTGATGCTCACACGGTGAGGAGCGCGGCGCTGTGGGCGGGCACCGTCACGCGGTACTCGTCGCCGCGGTGGATCGGCCGCTCGACGCGCCGCGCGCCGGCGGCCAGGCCGGTGCTCGTCGACGCTCCGAAGCTCTGGCCGGCCAGCGTTTCGCCGCTCTCGGCCGCGAGGCTCGGCGCGTTCAGCCGCTCGACGGTGCCGGCGCCGTGGGCCCCGGGGACGCGGATCGTGATCGTCTGACTGCCGCCGAGCCGCTTATTGATCACCACGACGTGCACCTGGCCGTGGGGCGTGCGCACGGCCCAGACCGGCACGGTCGCGGTCGACGGGCCGGCGACGCTCAGCAGCCGCGACCCGGCCGGGACGGCGCGGGCGAACATCAGGATCCCGTAGTAGACGGGGTAGACGCTCCCGGTCCAGCGCCCGGCGGGCTGGGCGAACGCGAACAGCCGGTTGCTGACGCGCGGGCTGGTGTGGAAGTTCACGCCGGCGACGCCGGTCCTGGCCATCGCGAATAGTGTGTCGAGGGACCACAGCGCGGACGCGAAGCTGTTGCTGACGCCGGGCTCGCCGCCGCACGAGACGGCGTTCATCTCGCCGACCCGGAGCTTCAACCCGTGGCGGGCGGCCTCCCGTACCGCCGGCGCCACGCCGGCGGCGAGCCCGTTCGACGAGGACGGCGCGAGCAGCTGACCGATCGTCGGGTGGCTGGCCGCCGTGCAGTGCTTCAGCGGGTAGGCGTGGACGGTGACGAGCGACAGGGCGCGGTCGCCGGCGAGGATCGTCGGTAGCGCCGCGATCCACTTCGTCGAGCCGACCGCGGGCCCGGCCAGCGGCACGGCCGGCAGGGCGTGGGCGAGTGCCGAGGCCTGCTGCGCGTATTGCGCCGGGCTCCAGCTCGGACCGCGCCCCAGCACCGGCACCCCGGCGGCGTTGCGGTACCAGCCGAAGCCCGAGTACAGCTCTGGCTCGTTGCCAAGCTCCAGCGCCTGGACCGCGCTCCGGCCGAGCCCCGACAGCAGCGCTGAGGCCTCGGCCGCGGTGATCTTGGCGCTGTCGGCCTCGAAGTTCACGCCGACGATCAGCTTCGCGTGGAGCGCGGCCGCGAGCGCGTGGGTCATCGTCAGCCAGCTCGGCGTGAAGGTGAACTTCACCCACGGCGGCTGGGCGAGGTCTGGCACCGGGTACCAGCTCTTGTCGGTGCTGTCGCCGCCGAGACGCAGCACCGGGTCCTGGCCCGGGTCGATGTTGCGGATCAGCTGCAGGAACACCGGGTCGAGCGCGCTGGAATTCGTCCCGGTGTACTTCTCCAGCGAGTTCTGCTCCAGCGACAGGCCGACGAAGCCCGGGGGGATGGCTGGCGCGGGCAGGGGGGCGCCGATCGTGATCACGGGCCCCGCCAGCGACGCCGGAGGGCCGGAGGTGTGGTGGCGGACGACCAGAACCACGACCACGGCGGCGAGCACTACGACCAGCGCGGCGAGCAGGGAGATGAGGCGGCGACGGCGGGTCATGACCGGGGGCCCGCGCTAGTGAACCAGCTGATGAGCTAGCGTGAATGCTATGCGCGTTCCCATCACACTCGATCTCCACCTGCCCAACTTCAACTACCCCGGGGTGGGTTCCGACCAGGTCTTCGACAAGCTCGTCGAGATCGCCACAACGGCCGAGGCGAGCGGCTTCAGCTCGGTCTCCTTGATGGACCATCTCCACCAGATCGGGCCGGTCGGGCCGCCCGAGAACTGGATGTTCGACGGCAACACGATGCTGGCGGGCCTCGCCGCGCGGACCTCGAAGGTCACGCTCGGCACGCTCGTCGGCGGCGTCACCTATCGCAACCCGGCGCTGCTGGCGAAGATCACGACGACGCTCGACATCATCTCGGGCGGCCGCGCCTGGTTCGGAATCGGCGCCGCCTGGTTCGAGGCGGAGCACCAGGCCTACGGGTTCGACTTCCCGCCGCTCGGGCGGCGGTTCGAGTACCTGGAGGAGTGCCTGCAGATCGTCCGGGCGATGTTCACGCAAGACCGGGCCACGTTCCACGGCGAGTACTTCCGCGTCGAGGAGGCCTACAACAACCCGAAGCCGATCCGTGGCGACATCCCGATCCTGATCGGCGGCAGCGGCGAGAAGAAAACGCTGCGGATGGTCGCTCAGTACGCCGACGGCTGCAATCTGTTCGCCGCCGACGCCGACCGGGCGCGGCACCTGCTGGGCGTCCTGGATGGCCACTGCGAGCGGCTGGGGCGAGACCCCGCCGAGATCACGAAGACGGCGATGGGCGGCTACATGATCGCCGAGACCACCGAGGCCGCCCAGGCGAAGCTGAAGGCGGTCGCGGAGCAGGGGCTGATCCCGCCCGAGCGCGCGCAGATGACGCTGGCGGGCGACCCCGACACCATCGGCGAGGCCGCCAGCAAGCTGAAGGAGGCCGGGATCGAGGGCATGACGACATCGATCGCCGACGTGCACGACCTGGAGTCGGTGGAGCTGTACGGGCGGACGCTCGGCGCCGTCTGGAACGGCTGAACTGCTCAGCGGCCGGCGGGCTCCTCCAGCTCGCCGGCTCGCGGTTGTCGCTGGGCCGCGGGGTCCCCGTCCTCGACGTCGCGCAGGTCGAGCCCATGCGCGCGCTCGAGCGTGTGGATCAGGCGCTCGATCGGCTCGTGGATGTCGTCGCGGTCCGCCTTCTGCTCCAGCAGGATCCGGACGGCGGCGATCTCACGGGCGAGGAACTCGGTCTCGGCCAGCGAGCGGGCGTTGACGGCGCGGTCGCGTTCGATCTCGTCCTTGTCGCGGTCGGCCTGGCGGTTCTGGGCCAGCAGGATCAGGGGCGCGGCGTACGCCGCCTGCGTCGAGAAGGCGAGGTTCAGCAGGATGAACGGATACGGGTCCCAGCGGCTGACGAGGCCGACGACGTTCAGGAAGATCCACAGAATGACGAAGATCGTCTGGCCGGCGAGGTAGCGGCCGGTGCCGAGGAACCGCGCGATCCGCTCGGCGAACCGCGCAAACGCGTCGCTGTCGTACACGGGGCCGCCGGGGGTGCCGCGCGGGCTCTCGAGGTTGTCGCGCTTGGCCATCGACGCTCACTCAGGAATGGATGATGCGCCAGCCGGTGGGCAGGATACGGTCGAGCACGTCGTCGATCGTGACGGCGCCGACGAGCCGGCCGGAGGCGTCGGTGACGGGCATCGCGACCACGTCGTAGGCGGCCAGCCGCGCCGCCACCTCGCGGTCGCTGACGCCAGCGTCGACCGGCTCCCACTCCTCGTCGATGCAGCGGCTGACGGGCTTGCTGGGTGCCTCGCGCAGCAGCCGCTGGACGCCGACGGCGCCGAGATAGCGTCCGGTTGGCGTCTCCAGCGGCGGCTGGCAGACGAACACCTGGGCGGCCAGCGGGACCGGCAGGTCGGGGTCGCGAACGCGCGCCAGCGCCTCGGCGACGGTCGTGGCCGGCGCCACGATGACCGGCTCCGGCGTCATCAGCCCGCCCGCCGTGTCGGGCTCGTAGGACAGGAGTCGGCGGACCGGCTCGGCCTCGTCGGGGTCCATCGCGCCGAGCAGTTCGGCTTGCAGCGACGGCGCAAATTCGCCGAGCAGGTCGGCGGCGTCATCGGCCTCCATCTCGTCGAGCACGCGGCCGAGCCGTTCGCGATCGAGCCCCTCGATCAGCCGCACCTGCTCGTCCTCGGGGAGCTCCTCCAGCAGGTCGGCGAGCCGCTCGTCCTCCAGCGCCTCGGCCAGCAGCCGGCGGCGCGAGAGTGGCATCCGCCGCAGCGTCTCGGCCATGTCGATCGGGTGCAGGCCGCCGAGCGCGGCGGCCTGGCGGTCGAGCGGATCCTCGTTGGCGAACAGCTCACCGGCCTCGGACCAGTCGATCACGTCGGGGGCGCGGCGGCGCAGGCCCGGCACGCGGTGGCTGCCGAGCGCCACCGTGGCCACCTCCCACGCGAACGGCTCGGGCGCCGCCGTGAGGCCGACGTCGACCACGCGGCGGCCATTCAGCTTGCGCCCGAACAGCTCTCCGACGACGAGCCGCTCGCCCTCGCGGAGGGCGAACTGGCGCAGGTTCACCGAGCCGCGGCGCAGCCGCAGCCCGGTCGAGGCGATCTCGCCGATCCGCGGTGCGCCGACGAAGAACCGCCGGCGCTGGGCGGCGACGACGAATCCGTTCACGCTGGGCGGGCGGCCGCCGAGCCCGAGCACGACGTCCGACACGCGCCCGACGTCGACGCCGTCGGCGCCGACCAGCGCGAGGTTGGTGAGCCGCGACACGTACAGGATCCGCTCGTTCACGATGTCATCGTTGCTGCCGGAGTGGGTCCTGTGACGCCGGGGTGAAGCCGGGCTATCCCGCTGACCCGAGCAAGCTGCCGAGCAGCGAATTGGCGTTCGTGATCTCGCCGGATGATGGGATCGCCGGGGTCGGCTGCGGACCATAGCTCAGCATGTTGATCGTCAGCGCCTCCTTGATCTGGCCGGCGCTCGGGATGTTCTCCGAGATGTTCATCACCATCCGCCGGACGAGGTGATGAGCGTCGATGAACACCTCGGTCGGGAACTTCGCGCCGTTCGTGTCCTTCTCCAACGCGGCGATCGCCTGGCTCGCCGCAGTGCGCTGAGCGGCGGGGACGAGGCTCGGGTACTTGGCCAGGTCGATCGTCGCCTTGTACTCCGTCGTCGGCACGCCGTTCACCGTCGCCGTGCCGACCTTTGTCACCGTTCCGGAGGCCGCCTTCAGGTACTGGAGCATCTCGCCGGGGTTACTGGTGGTGGGGTTGTTCAGGAGCGAGGAGATACCGGGGATTCCGGTGCTGGAGGCGAGCTTGGCGATGTTGAACTCCACCCACGGCTTCGCGCCGGGGAGCTTCGAGGTCAGCGCGGCGGGCAGCTTCATGTAGTAGGTCTCATGGTCGATGACCGCCTGGATCGTGAGCGTGCTCCCGAGCAGGGCCGACACGGCGGAGCTCGACCCGAGGTTCAAGTTCATCGTCAGGGTGCC
>DASZLC010000112.1:0-3745 GCA_035552615.1 Solirubrobacteraceae bacterium | reverse complement strand
CGCCGCGCTCGGGGTCGACCCGGGCGCCACCCGCCCGATGACGGCGTGAGCCGCCCGGGAGCCACTCCAGCCACGCCGGGAGATACCAGGCGCGCTCGCCCAGCAGGGCCAGCGTCGACGGGAGCAGCACGCCGCGGATGACGGTGGCGTCGAGCAGGATCGCCGCGGCGAGCCCGACGCCCAGCTGCTTGAACTCGATCATGCTGAGCGTCCCGAAGATCGAGAACACGGCGACCATCACGAGCGCCGCGCTGGTAACGACGCCGGCCGTGCCGCGCACCCCTCGGCCGACGGCGTCGCGGGCCCCGAGCCCGGAGTCGAACGCCTCCTTGACCCGGCTGAGGATGAACACGTGGTAGTCCATCGACAGGCCGAACAGCACCACGAACATGAACAGCGGCAGCCACGAGGTGATCGGGTTGCGCCCCTGGACGCCGAGCAGCGAGCCGAGCACGCCGTCCTGGAACACGAGCACCAACACCCCGTAGGCGGCGCCGATCGACAGCAGGTTCAGCGCGATCGCCTGCAGCGGGATCACGATCGATCGGAACGTGAACAGCAGCAGTAGGAACGCCATCCCGAACACGAAGACGAACACGATCGGCAGGTGCGAGTTCATGACCGCGTCGAAGTCGACGGTGCCCGCCGTGTCGCCGGTGACTCCCGCCTGCACTCCGGGCGCGGCTCCGACCGTCTGCGGCAGGAGCGCACGCAGCCGCACCAGCGCGCGGTCCGAGCGCGAGCTGGTCCCGTTTCCGGCCAGCGGCACCGAGATCGTCTCGGCGCGATGGTCGGGGCTGATGGCCACCGTCATCGGCTGCAACAGACCCGGCGTCACACGCGCCCGCGCGATCAGCCGCTGCACCCCGCCCTGCACCGCGGCGGCGCGAACGTCACGAGCCTGGATCCCGACGACCGCCGGAGATGACCCACCGGGGAAGGCGGCCTGGATCCGGTCGTACGTCTTCACGATCGGGAGGCTGCGCGGCAGCGAGGCGTTGCCGGGCAGCGCCGTCTGCATGTGCAGGACCGGGACGGCGAGCACGAGCAACGCGGTCGCGCTTGCGCCCGCCGCCAGCGCGGGGCGGCGCATCACGCCGTGCAGCAGCACGCTCCAGACCCGCGACTCACCGGCGCTGGCGCGGCGGAATCGGTGCAGCAGCGGCACACGTCCCTTCTCGATCCGGGGCCCGAGCGCGGCCATCATCGCCGGCAGCACGGTCAACGACCCCACCATCGCTGTCGCGACGACGATGATCGTGCCGATGGCGAACGAGGTGAAGACGCGGGAGCCGGCGAAGAACATCCCGGCCATCGCTGCCATCACGGTCAGCGCGCTGATCTGGATCGCGTGGCCCGAGGTCGCTGCGGCGGCGCGCAAGGCGGCCTGCTGGCTGGCCCCGGCGGCCCGTTCCTCGCGCTCGCGGCGCAAGTAGAACAGCGAATAGTCGACGCCGACGGCGAGGCCGATCAGCAGCACGACCGAGCTGATCGACGAGTCCATCGGCAGTACCTGCGAGACGACGCCGATCAGCCCCAGCGTGGCGCCGACGGCCGACATGCCGAGCAGCATCGGCACCCCGGCGGCGACGAGCGCGCCGAAGGCGAGCACCAGGATCAGCAGCGTGATCGGGATCGACAGGGTTTCGGCGCGGCTGAAGTCTTGGCCGAGCGACGTGTTCAGCGCCTTGTTGGCGCTGGCGTCACCGAACTCCTCGATTCGCAGCGACGGATACGCGCGGGCCAGCGCGGCCGTGGTACCGAGGGTACGCGTCACATTGCCCCGGTTGCCGAGCTCGAACGTGACGAGTGCGGAGCGCCCGTCGCGGGACACTGAGCCGCGCTGGCCGCCCGATCCCGGCGCCCACACGTCGGTGACGTGGGGCACGCGGGCGATCCGCTCGGTCACCGCGAGCACGGCCGGGCGATACGCCGGGCTGGTGGCGAGCGTTCCCCGGCGGGCCTGGATCAGCACCGTCTCCGTCGAGGACTTGGGGAAATGCTGGCGCAGGAACGCGTCGGTGCGCCCCGACTGTCCGCTGCCTTCGTTGGTGTCGGACTTCGTCCCGAGCGCGCCGCCGAGCGCCGCGGCCAGGGCCACGAACACAAACCAGCCGACGATCGCGCGCCGGCGGTGGGCGGCGCTCCAGGCGCCCGCTCTCGCGGCGAGGTTCAAGCGTTGCACAGCTACCTCCTGAGGGTCGTTGATGCGGACGCCGTCACAGTCCCATCGCACGCCCGGGCCAACCAGGACGCCACCCGGCGTCATCGCCTGTGGAAAACCCGACAGTGCGGCCGGCGGTGATCCGCATTGCGGAGCGCGCCTGCGGCCGCGATGCTGTGAGCCGATGCGTCCCGAGCTCGCCGCCGTGCTGCGCCGCCCCCTCACCCGCTCGTGCTGGGAGGACACCTGGTTCCTCGTCACCGGTCTGGTCGTCGGGATCTTCGGGTTCGCGCTTGTGATCAGCGCCGTCAGCACGATGGCCAGCCTGTCCGTCCTGATCATCGGCGTGCCGGTCGCCGTGCTGATGGCGCGTCTCGACCGCTGGTGGTGCGCGCTGGAGCGCCGCCGCGCGGCGCGGGTACTGGGCCGGCCGGTGTTCGCACGCTACGCCGTGCCGTACACCGAAGGCGGCCGCTTCGTCCGCTGGTTCGCTGTGCTGCGCGACCGCCAGACGTGGCTCGACGCGCTGTGGATGCTGGTCGCGTTCCCGCTGGGGATCGTCGGGTTCGTCGCCGCCGTAACACTGTGGTCGGCGGTGCTGGCGCTGCTCTCGGCACCGATCTGGCTGTGGTCGATCCCGGGGTGGATCCATCACCACGACGTGTTCTTGTCGATCCTCTTCCCGCTGCTGGCGCCGGCGATGGCCGTGCTCACCGCCTGGGCGGTCCGCGCGTTGACCCTGAACCACGGAGGGATCGCGGCGCGGCTGCTCGGCGAGAGCCGGGCGGAGATGCTGGAGCGGCGCGTCGAGACGCTGGCCGAGACGCGCGCCGGCGCGGTCGATGCCGCCGTGGCCGAGCTGCAGCGCGTCGAGCGCGACCTCCACGACGGCGCCCAGGCCCGCCTCGTCGCGCTGGCCATGGACCTCGGGCTGGCCGAGCAGCGGCTGGCCAACGCCGACCCGGAGACGGCGATGGAGCACGTGGCCGCCGCCCGCGGGCAGGCGCGGGAGGCGATGGCCGAGCTCCGTGATCTGGTGCGCGGGATCGGCCCGAGCATCCTCACCGACCGTGGGCTCGACGCCGCGCTGACTGCACTCGTCGCCGGGCGCCACCCGCCCGTGACGCTCCGCAGCGAATACCCCGGCGCGGACGTCGGCGCGCGCGAGATCGCCGCCTATTTCGTCGTGTCCGAGGCGCTGACCAACGCGCGCAAACACGCGCTGGCGTCGACGATCTCCGTCCACGTGTGGGCCGACGTGGCGCAGCGGTTGCTCGTCGAGGTCGTCGACGACGGCGTCGGCGGCGCGGACATGCGCGACGGCTCCGGGCTCACCGGCCTGGCCAAGCGCCTCGCTGCGCTCGACGGCACGTTGAACGTGTCGAGCCCGCACGGCGGACCGACCACGGTGCGAGCGGAGATCCCGTGCGCGTCGTGATCTGCGAGGACCTGGCGCTGCTGCGCGACGGCCTCAAGCGCCTGCTTCAGGACAACGGGATGGAGGTCGTGGCCGCGGTCGACAACGGCGAGCACCTCGTCTCGGCGGCGTTCGGCCACAAGCCCGACGTGTGCGTCGTCGAC
>DASZLC010000111.1:0-14512 GCA_035552615.1 Solirubrobacteraceae bacterium | reverse complement strand
TTTGCCCCCACCGCCGACCATGTGATCCTCACAGTAGGCCGCAAGCAGCCGTGCGTCAGTGTCAAGTTGGTCGCGTATTGGTCCCATCTGTCGCGATAATTGCCGCATCATGAAAACCCTGGGCGCGACGGTCGCGGGCCTTGACTCGGCTCGGTTCGTCAATCGCATCGCCGAGCTCGGACAGCTCGACCGACTGCTGGATGCCGGGCCGCGCGTGATGCTCGTCCACGGCCCGGGCGGGGTCGGCAAGAGCACCCTGATGAGGGAGCTGGCACGCCGGGGCGTCGAGCGCGGCTTCTCGGTTCGGTGGGTCGAGGGTCGCGAGCTCCCCCCGGGCCCGGACGCGCTCGAGGATGCCCTCGCCGGCGTACGCAACGAGCAGCGCCCCCTGATCGTGATCGACACATACGAGCGCATCGGCGCGCTGGGGGGCTACCTACGTAAGGCGCTGCTCCCGGCACTGCGCCCGGATGCCCGCGTGGTGATCGCCGGCAGAACCGCTCCCGGGTCCGAATGGCGCGAGGGAGGCTGGGATAACGTGGTCGAAGAGCTGAGGGTAGAGGGCCTCTCCGACGAGCACGCGCTGGAGGTGCTCGCACGCCATGGGCTGCAATCCGACGCCACAGCTCATTCGATCGTGCGGCGGGCTCAGGGCTCACCGCTGGCACTGACGCTCGCCGCGGATGCCGAGCGGCGCGGCCAGGGCTGGCGCGGCGACGGCGAGAGCCCCGATGTCGTGCGCGCCATCGTGGCCCAGTTGGCCGACCCGGAGCTCGAGCCGGAGCACGCCTCGACCCTCTGGATCGCCGCGACGGCGCGGATCACGACGCTCGACCTGCTCGCCGCCGCGCTTCCCGATGCCGACGCGCGCGAGGAGCTCCGCTGGCTTGCTTCGAGAACGTTCGCCGAGCGGCTCGGAGGCGGCGTCGCACTGCATGACCTGGTCGCCGGCGCTCTTCGCGACGAGCTGAGCCGTCAGGATCCGCTGGGCGAGCGTGAGCTGCGGCGCCGCATCTGCGACCACCTCTACGAGCGCGCCAGCCGGGGCGAGACGCTGCTCGCCATCGACCTGGCGCACCTCACCCGGAGCCCCGCCGTCCGGTGGGGCTTTGCATGGCAGCCACGGGCCCGGTTCCGGCTCGATGAGCTGCGCGCAGGCGATCGGGAGCAGATTCATGCCCGGCTCGCGGGGACATGGCACGAGCCCCTGCTCGAGGGCACCGATCGGTTCATCGAGGAGGCGCCTGAGCACGTCATGTGCGTCCGCGACGCCCATGATCGGCTCCGCGGATACACGATCGCGCTCACCCCTCCCGACGCGCCGGCATTCTCCGCCGAGGATCCGCTGCTCGGAGCGCGGCTCGAGCACGCCCGCCGGCTCCCGGACCCCGGGCAGGCTGTGCTGTGGCGCGACGTCATCGACCTCGGCGCGCAGCCGGATCCGGATGTGATCTCGATGCTCGGCATGGCCGGGGTGGTACTGCGCGCCTCGCACGGCAATCCCCGCTACGCCTACCTGCCGATCAACCCGAAGCTGCCAGGGGCGCTCGAGTTCAGCCGCGCTCTGGGGGCGCGCCACGTCGAGGCGCTCGATGCGGCGGTCGGCAAGGTGCGAATCGAGTGCCACGTGGTGGATTACGGCGCGGGGGGCGTCCTCGGGGCCCAGCGCGACCTGATCTATCGCGAGCTCGGCCTCGCGCCGCCCGAGAACGAGGACAGGCGCGGCAGCCTGACCGCGGCGGTGCGCCATGCGTTGCGCAACCTCGACCGCCCGCACGCACTCGCCGACTCTGAGCTCGCGACCGGAGACACGCTCGATGCGCGGGCAAGTTCGGTCCGGGTGCTTATCGAGGAGGCCGCCGAGCGCGCATTCGCTCCGGGGGCGGGGGAACAGCTCACGCGCCAGGCCCTGATCGTCGGATACCTCGATCCCGCGCCGAGTCACGAGCTGGCTGCCGAGCAGCTGTCGCTCAGCCGCTCAGCGTATTTCCGCCGCCTGCAGCGCGCGACCGAGCGGATCGCCAATTACCTCGCCGCCGAGCGGTCGCCGTGAGCGTTCAGTGGGCGGCCCGCTGGCGCGCGGCCGCCGCAACGCCAGCCAGCACCAGTCCGGCGATCGCGGCGACCGCGAGCTCACGCCGGGCGTCGCGCGCGCGGCGCCGGGCGTACCACTTGCCGGCGTTCCAGACGATGTATCCGAGGAGCTTGTAGCCCATGGGGCGATGCTACTCCCGCTGGCGCATTCGCCACGCCATCCGCGACTGGAGCGACCAGAGCTCGATGAAGCCGGGCGAGGCAGCCTGCGAGAACAGCCCCCCTGATTCAAACGTCGCCAGCTCGGCGTCGTAAACCGCGTTCGGAGATGAGCGCGTGATGACACGCGTTGATCCTTTATAGAGCTTCAGGCCGATCTCGCCGGTGACCTGTTCGTTGACCTCATCCATGTAGGCGTCGAGGTCGGAGCGCAGCGGCTCGAACCACAGCCCCGCGTACACCAGGTAGGCCCAGCGCTGGTCGAGCATCGGTTTGAGCTGGTTCTGGTGGATCGTGCAGACCAGCTTTTCGAGCTCCTGATGCGCGGACAGCACGATCGCCGCGGCCGGTACCTCGTAGATGTCGCGCACCTTCAAGCCCACGATCCGATCCTCGATGTGGTCGACGATCCCGACCCCGTGGCGGGCCCCGATCGACCCCGCTCGCTCGAGCAGCTCCACCAGCCCCAGCCGCTCGCCGCCGAGCGCAACCGGCACGCCACGCTCGAACGTGACCGTCACCGTCTCGGGCTCGTCGGGCGCCTCCTCGGGCAGCGTCACGAGTCCGAACACGTCGTCCTCGGGCGCGTGGTCGAGCTGCTCGATCCAGCGGCCCTCGCTCGAGCGCCCCCACAGGTTGTCGTCGATCGAGTAGGGCACGACTTCGCTGCCGCCCTTGACCTTGATCCCATGCTCGCGCGCGTAGGCGATCTCCTCGTCGCGCCCCATCTGCCAGCTGCGCACGGGTGCGATCACCTTCAACTCCGGAGCGAGCGTCGCGATCGTCGACTCGATTCGCACCTGGTCGTTGCCCTTGCCGGTGCACCCGTGGGCGATCGTGTCGCACCCGGTCAGCCGCGCGTACTGCACGGCCAGCTTGGCGATCAGCGGCCGCCCGAGCGCGGTGAACAGCGGGTAGCCGAGCCCGTAGATGGCGTTGGCCTTGATCGCGGGCGTGATGTACTCGCGGGCGAACTCCTCGCGCGCGTCGACAACGTAGCAGTCGAGCGCGCCGAGCTGGAGCGCCTTGCCCTTGACGACGTCGTAGTCCTCACCGGGCTGGCCCAGGTTGACCGTCAACGCCACCACTTCGGCGTCGTACTGGTCCTGGATCCACTTCAGCATCACGCTGGTGTCGAGGCCGCCGCTGTACAGCAGCAGCACCCGGTGGACGTCCTGCGCTCTCGCTTCGTAGGTGGTCGTTGGCTCTTGCATAGAAGCTCCAGTCAGACGGTCATTGCGTTCGTAGGCGCCGGCGGACGTCCCACCACAGCGCCTGGTAGGCGAGCGAGGCGCGCCCGCCGGGGGCCATCTCCTCGACGACGGTGCGCTCCTCCCCCATCCGCTCGACCTCGTCGGCCGACGGCACGGAGGCACCGAGCATCAGCCCTGGGTACGCCGCCCGGACACGCGCCATCACCTCGCGATGCAGCGACTTGCGGACGTCCACCATCGAGAAGAACGCCAGTACCTGCGGGCCGCCGTCCCGCACCTGGCCGACCAGCCGCGACAGCTGGTCGAACGTGCGCGAGGAGAGCGTGGCCGGGATGATCGGCACGAGCAGCGCGTCCGCCGTCTCGAACACGCTCTCGGAGACGAGCGAGATGCTCGGGGGGCAGTCGAGGAAGATGAAGTCGTACTCGTCCTGCAGCGGCGCGAGCACGCGCGCCAGGCGCCGCGTCGGGTGCTTGAAGTGGTCCAGCGCCAGGTCCATGTGGCGGTAGGAGAAGTCGGCCGGCAGCAGCTCCAGCCGCGGGAAGTCGGTGCCCTTGATCAGCTCGCCGACCTCGCTGCGCGCCTCCACCAGGCGCCGGCTGCCGCCCTTCAGCTTCGGCCGGATCCGGAACAGGTACGTGCTGGCGGCCTGGGGGTCGAGGTCCCAGAGTAGCGTCCGGTGCCCGTCGCGCGCCGCGAGGTAGGCGAGGTTCACCGCCGCGGAGGTCTTCCCCACCCCGCCCTTGATGTTGTACGTGGCGATCACCCGGCTCACGCGAACACATCCTTCACCTGAGCGCGCCGCTCCTTGCTGGTGAACTCGGCGAACTGCTCGGCGAACTCGCCGCGCGTGGCGATCTCGTCCTGCCCGAGGTGCTCCAGCAGCACGCCCATCGCCATCAGCGCCGCCGTTCGTCCGGGCATGCCCGACACCTGCTCGGCGATCCCGCGCAGCGTCGCCTGCTGGACCTCGCGGTCCTGGTGGCGCCCGAGGACGTCCTGAAGCGATTTCAGCGACTTGATCATCGGCTTCACCGTCTCGGCGCCGAACAGCGGCGTGCCGAACAGCTCCAGCAGGTAGCGCAGCTCCTTGCCCTTCTTGCGGATCTCGTGGTACTCCTCGGCCGGGCTGTCGGGTCCGATCGCCCGGCCCATCTTTCTGATCCGCCGGTAGACCTTCGCGATCCGCATCCCGGCGAGCTCGCCGATCGCCTGCTGCGCCTGCGGACGCTCGTCGAGCGGCGCCGCCACCAGCTCCTCCAGGAAGGCGTCCCACTCGCGACGCAGCCGCATCATCCGCTCCGATCGCAGCTCGCGGACCATCGTTCGGTGGGCCAACTCGCGGCGGTCCTTCAGCACGCGCATGACCGGGTCGAGATCGTCGCGGATCCCGGCGGGGACGAGCTCGCGCATGGCGTCGAACTCCAGCACATAGACGTCGTGGTCACGGGCCGGTCCTGTGATCCCCTGAAGCCATTTCAGCTCGGCGCGGAAGTGGCCGAGCTCGCGCGGCGGGAACACCGTCTTCAGCTCGCGCAGCACTGCGCGCGAGCGGCGCACGGCGACCCGCAGGTCGTGGAGGAACTCGGCGTCGAGGTCGGCGATCGAGCCGTCGAGGTTCGCCTCGATGACCTCCAGCAGCCGCCGGAGGACCGCCGCCGCCGCGGCGTCGGAGCGCTGGTTGGCCAGCAGCTCGACCCCGACCTTTGAGCTCGTCCCGCCGGGCGAGCCGCCGTCGGCCACGACGGCGTCCTCCACAAGCGGACGGCGGGCGACGGTGAAGCCCAGCTCGCGGGCCCGCCCGGCGATCCGTGCCGTCTCGCGGTCGTAGCCGCGCACGCCCTGCAGCCGCAGACGGGCGGCGAGCGCCTCCCCCGTGGCGCGCATCCGGGCATGCTCGAGCGCGATCCGGGCGACGGTCTTGCCGAGGTCGTCGCGGACCGCGAACGCGGTCGCCTGAACGTCAAGCTCGGCGAGCGCCAGCAGCGCCCGGACATCCACGATCGGCAGCAGCGCGGCGCGCGCCGGCCCCGGTTCGAGCTCGACGGCCAGCAGCGGCCCGTCCCCGGTCGGCCACGGCTGCCCGGCCTGCTCGGCGCCCGTGGCAGCGTCGACGACGGCCAGCCGCCCGCTCGGCGAGCCGGGCTGATCGCGGGTGTGGACGGCGGCCAGGCCGGCCGCGCCGAGGCGCCCGTCGAAGGTGTCGAGATAGACCCTGACCGTCTCGGCGAACCGAGTCTCTGCCAGGGTGAGCGCGTCGGGGGTGAGCGCGTCAGCGAGCGCGCGGATCGCCGCGGTCCCGCTCATGCCGGGCGGTGGCAGCAGCTCCTCGTCGTCCACGGCGGGCAGCCTCCTCTAGGGCAGCAGCGCTGCCAGCCGTCGCAGCGCCTCGTGGAGCTGGGCGTCGGTGACGATCAACGGCGGCTCCAGGCGGATCGTGGCCGGCCCGGTGGCGTTCACGACGAGCCGCTGCTCCAGCAGCGCGCGCCGCGCCAGCTCGGGCGCCGCGATGCCCTCGGCGAAGTCGATGCCGACCATCAGCCCGCGTCCCCGGACGGCGGCGATCCCCGGCAGCTCGGACAGGCCGGCCCGTAGCAGCTCGCCCTTGCGGATCACATCGGCCAGCAGCGCCGGATCCGAGCAGATCTCCAGGGCAACGCGCGCTGCGGCGCAAGCGAGCGGTCCACCGGCGAAGGTCGAGCCGTGGTCCCCTGGCCGGAACACGTCGGCCAGCCGCTCACCGGTGACCAGCGCGCCGATCGGGAGCCCTCCGCCGAGCGCCTTGGCGCTGGTCAGCGCGTCGGGCACGACCCCGACCTGCTCGTACGCCCACAGGGTCCCGGTCCGCCCCATCCCGGTCTGGATCTCGTCGAACACGAGCGCCGCGCCGGTCCGGTCGCAGGCGGCGCGGGCGGCGTGCAGCAGCTCGTCGTCGATCATGAGCACGCCGCTCTCGCCCTGTATCGGTTCGAGCAGCACCGCTGCGGTGTGCTCGTCGACGGCCCGCTCCACCGCGTCGGGGTCCTTCGGCACGACGCGGAATCCCGGAACGAGCGGCGCGAACGGCGCCTGCTTTGACTCCTGCGGCGTGGCCGACAGCGCGCCGTACGTGCGGCCGTGAAAGCCGTCCTGGAGCACGACGATGTTGCCCTGGGGCCGAGCGCGGCGGACGAGCTTGATCGCCGCCTCGTTGGCCTCAGCACCCGAGTTGCAGAGGAACACCTTGCCGCCAAGGGAGCTGCGTGCCAGCTCGGCGGACAGCTGCATCGCCGGCTCGGTGTAGTACAGGTTCGTGACGTGGGTGAGCTGCGCCGCCTGCCGTTGTACGGCCTCGACGACGCGCGGGTGGCAGTGACCGACGTTCAGGACCGAGATCCCGGCCAGGAAGTCGAGGTACTCGTTGCCGTCGGCGTCCCACAGGACGGTCCCCTGTCCGCGGACGAACTGCACCGGGTTGCGGACGTAGGTGGGGATCGCGTAGGCGCCCTCCAGCTCCTGCAGGTGTTCCAGCGTCGTCACAGCGCGCCGACGATCTTCGTGCCTTGGCCGGCGTCGGTGAACAGCTCCATCAGCAGCGAGTGCGCGAGGCGCCCGTCGACGATGTGGGCCGAGGTGACGCCGCCCTCGATCGCGTCCAGACAGGCGGCGAGCTTCGGGCGCATCCCTCCTGAGACGCCGGGAAGCGCGGCCGCGACCTCGTCATAGCCGGCCGACGAGATCAGCGACTCGGGGTCGGGCGGGTCGCGCAGCCAGCCGGTGACGTCGGTGAGGAACATGATCTTGAACGCCCCCAGGGCGCGGGCCACCGCGGCGGCGGCCTCGTCGGCGTTGATGTTGTAGGAGTTGCCCTCCCGGTCGGCGCCGACGCTGGCGATGACCGGGATGTAGTCCTGGGCGATGTGCGTGAGGACGTTCACGTCGACGTGCTCGATCCTCCCCACGAAGCCGATGTCCTGCCCGCTCGGCGCCGCCTGACGGACGGCGCGGAACAGCAGGCCGTCGTCGCCTGAGAGCCCGACGGCCGGCTGGCCGTGACGGTTGATCAGCAGCACGATGTCCTTGTTGACCTTGCCGACGAGCACCATCTTCGCCACCTCGACGGTTGCCGCGTCGGACACGCGCAGGCCCTCGACGAACTCGACCGGCAGGTTCAGCCTCTCCATGTAGCCGGTGATCTCCGGGCCGCCGCCGTGGACGATGATCGGGTTCATGCCGACGTACTTGAGCAGCACCACGTCGCGCGCGAACTCCTCCTTCAGCGTCGGCTCGGTCATCGCCGCGCCGCCGTACTTGATCACCACCGTCTTGCCGTGGAACTCGCGGATGTACGGCAGCGCCTCCAGCAGCGTTCCGACGTCTCTCATGACGTGTACTCCGAGTTGAAGCGCACGTACTCGGGTGACAGGTCCGAGAAGAACACCTCGGTCTCGCCGCCCGAGCCGGGGAGCGTCAGCACGTACTCGACCTCGTCGCCCTGAACCAGCGGCGCCAGCTCGTCGAGGCCGTCGATCACAACTTGGTTGGCGGACACGACGGGATGCCCCTCGATCTCCAGGTCGACGACAAACGATGTATCGGTCCCGCCCACCCAGGCCATCCCCGCGGCCTGCAGGATCCGCCCGAAGTTCGGGTCCCCGCCGTGCAGCGCGGTCTTCACGAGCGGGGAGTTGGCGATCGCGCGGGCCACCGGCTCAACACGCTCGACGTCGCCGCGAACGACGATTCGTCCGACGCGCCGGCAGCCCTCACCGTCACGGACGATCTCCAGCGCCAGCTGGCGCAGCAGCGCATCGAGCGCCTCGCCGAAGCGCAGCTCGTCCTCGCTTTCCGGCGCGATCGTGACTCCGCTGGCCCCGTTGGCCATCACGAACACGGTGTCGCTCGTCGACAACTGGCCATCGACGCTGATCCGGTCAAACGAGCGCTTGATCGTGACGGTGGTCAGGAGCTCGATCGTCTCCGGGGCGAGCGCGGCGTCGGTCTGGACGAAGCAGAACATCGTCGCGTAGCGGGGCGAGATCATCCCGGCCCCCTTCGCCTGGGCCGCGAGGCGCACCGTCCCGCCGGGAAGCCGCAGCTCCAGGCAGAAGCGCTTCGGTCCGAGGTCGCTGGTCATGATCGCCTGCGAGAACCCGGCGGCATCGTCCGTCAGCTCGTTCGTCGCGGCCTGCACTCCGGCCATCAGCGGACCTCGTGGGAGCTCGGTGCCGATCACCCCGGTGGACGCGACGCCGACCTGCGTGCGCTCGATGTTCAGCAGCTCCGCCGCGCGCGCCTGGGTGGCGTAGGCGGTGTCAAGTCCGCGCTGGCCATCGCCGGTGTTGGAGCCGCCCGAGTTCGCCACCACCGCGCGCAGCCGCCCGGTGTCGGCCTCGCGGCTCGCGGTCACCGGCGCCCCGACGCGCGCGTTGGTGGTGAAGCGCGCCGCCGACACGGTGTCCGGGAGATCGGAGACGAGCACCCCGACGTCGAGGCCATCCGATTTGAGACCGGCGGCGACGCCGGCCGACCGGAAGCCCTGGGGCAGCAGCGTCGCGTCGAGCTCGGTGGCGTGGGCGGGCAGCTGCACCCAGCGGGAGTTGAACAGCGAGCTCACCAGCTGATCCCCTCGCCCTCGGGCCGTTCGAACATCAGGTTCAGGTTCTGGATCGCCTGCGACGCGGTCCCCTTCCACAGGTTGTCGATCGCGGCGAACACGATCGCGCGGCCGGTCCGCTCGTCGCTGTGCACGGAGATCCGGCACAGGTTCGTGTCACGCACGTCCTTGACCCCGGGTGGGCGCTGGGCCAGCTCCACGAACGGCTCGTCGGCGTATGCCTCCTCGTACAGAGCGCGGAGGTCGATCTCCGCCTCCAGCTCCGGGAGCGTCGCGTAGCAGGAGACGAGCTCGCCCTGGTCGAGCGGCACAAGGTGCGGCGTGAAGGTGATCGTCAGCGCGTTGCCGAGCGCGGCGAGCTCCTGCTCGATCTCCGGCGTGTGGCGGTGACGCGGGACGCCGTAGGCGTTCACGTTCTCGTCGACGGTGACGAAGTGGGTCTTGTCGGTGGCGGCGCGCCCGGCGCCCGACACGCCCGACTTCGCGTCGATGACCACGTCCTGCAGGAGCCCGGCGCGGGCCAGCGGGGCGAGCGCGAGAATCGCCGCCGTCGGGTAGCAACCCGGGTTGGCGACGAGCGCGGCTCCGGTGATCTCGTCTCGGTACAGCTCCGGCAGGCCGTAGACGGCTTCGCCGATCAGCTCGGGGTGGGCGTGCGGCACATACCACTCCTCGTAGGTGGCGAGGTCCCGGAGGCGGAAATCGGCGCTGAGGTCGACGACCTTCACGCCCCGCTCGCGCAGCTGAGCGACAACGGGGGCCGAGGCCCCGTGCGGGTAGGCGACGACGGCCGCGTCGACCTCGGCGTGGCGGTCGAGGTCGAACGTCTCCAGCGTGAGCGGCACGCGGTAGTGCGGGTAGAGGTCCTCCAGCGTCCGCCCGACGTCGGCGCGGGCCGTCAGCGCCTTCAGCTCGAAGTACGGGTGGCGCTGGACGAGCCGCGCGGTGAGCGCCCCGGCATAGCCGGCCGCGCCGAAGACGGACACGCTAGGCACGGATCCGGCCTCCGAGCTCGGTTTCGAGCGCGCGGACGATCGCGCTGCGCTGCGCCGCCACCTCTTCGTCGGTCAGCGTCCGGTCACTCGCCCGGTAGGAGAACCTGAGCGCGAGCGACACGTTGCCGGCGCCGAGCCGCTCGTCGTCGCGGTAGACGTCGAACACCTCGGAGGCGCCCAGCAGCGGCCGGCCGGCCTGGCGGACCGTGGCCAGCACCTCGGCGGCGGTCACGTGCTCGCCGACCACGACGGCAAGGTCCTCGCGCACCTCGGGGAAGCTCGTGAGGTCGGCGTACACCGGCGGCTCGGGCAGCGGCACGGCGTCGAGGTCGAGCTCGAAGCCGGCCACGACGTCGTCCAGGTCCCAGGCGGCGGCGACGGTCGGGTGCAGCTCGCCGATCCATCCGACCGCACGCTCGTCGATGACGATCTCGGCCGAGCGGCCGGGGTGCAGGAACGGCCGCGCCGCGCGTCGGACGGCGAACGGGACCCGGAGCGTGCCGAGCAGGGCCTGGAGGACCCCCTTCGCCGCAAAGAAGTCGGCGCTCGGCGGCGCCCCGGTGCGCCAGCCCGCCGGCCGGACCGGGCCGGTGAGGAGCGCCGCGACGTGATACGGCTCGCGGGGCAGCTCGTGCGGGCGGTCGGGCTCCGGCAGGTACACGGCGCCCGTCTCGAACAGCGCCGTCGCCATCGCGCTCCGGGAGCTGTTACGCGCGGTGATGTCGAGCAGCGAGCCGAGCAGCGTCGTGCGCAGCTCCGACTGGTCGGAGGACATCGGGTTCTCCAGGGTGACCGCCCGCTGCTCGGCCAGCCGGAGCTTTGCGGCGAGTTCCGGCCCGACGAAGCTCCAGCCGACCACCTCGTACAGCCCCGCGGCGACGAGCGCGTCGGACGCCTGCCGGCGGAAGCGTTGGATCGGGGTGAGCGCGCCGAAGCCCGGAGGTGGCGCCGTGCCGTCCGTCGTGCTCGGGACGGTGTGACGGGTGGCGGGCAGTGTGGCCGGCAGCTTCGAGAGACCGTCAAGGCGCGCCACCTCCTCGATCACGTCAGCCTCGCGCGTGATGTCGTCGCGGCGGAACGCGGGCACGGTGACCTCGAGCCCGTCGGCCACCGAGGCGACCTTGAAGTCCAGCGCCGTCAGGATCTCAGCCGAGCGCTCGCGCGGGATCTCGGCGCCGAGCAGTGATTTCACGCGCGCGTCGCGCAGGGTGATTGTGTTCGGCGCCGGCCCGGGGCCGCCGACATCGATCGTCCCGGGGACCAGTTTTGCGCCGCACAGCTCGATCATCAGTTTCGCCGCCACGGCCTGGCCCCACATCGCCTGCTCGGGCTGGAGGCCCTTCTCGTTGCGCGACGAGGCCTCGCTGCGCAGCCCGAGTTTCAGCGAGGTGCGGTGGACGTTCGGGCCGTCCCAGGTGGCGGCCTCCATCAGCACGCGGGTCGTCTCGCCGGAGACCTCGGAGCGAGCGCCGCCCATCACGCCGGCGATCGAGGTGGGTCCGTCGGCGTCGGCAATCAAGACCATCTGATCGTCGAGCGCGCGCGTTTGGGCGTCGAGCGTGTCGACCGGCTCGTCCTGCCGCGCCCGGCGGATGATGAGCTGAGCGCCCGCGATCCGGTCGAGGTCGAAGGCGTGCAGGGGCTGGCCGGTGAGCAGCATCACGTAGTTGGTGATGTCGACGACGTTGGAGATCGGGCGCTGACCGGCCGCCATCAGCCGCGCCTTCAACCACGCCGGGCTCGGCTTGATCTCGACGTTCTCGAACACGCGTGCGGTGAACCGCGGGCACAGGTCGGGGCACAGCACATCGATCTCGATTCCGGCGGGTGGGCCGTCCGTTCCCGGGTCGGTGTCCCAGGGCGGGACGCTGAGTGGCGCGCCCGTGGCGGCGTGGACCTCGCGGGCGACGCCGTACACGGCCAGGCAGTCGGGCCGGTTCTGCGTGATCTCCAGCACGAGCACGTCGGTGGCGATCGGGAGGATCTGCGCCAGCGGCGTCCCGGGCGCGAGCCCGTCGCCGTCGAAGACCATGATGCCGTCGTGCTCGGTGCCGATCGCGACCTCGTCCTCGGCCAGGATCATCCCGTTCGATTCCTGGCCGCGGAGCTTCGCCTTCGTCAGCGTCGTCCCGTCGGGCATCACCGCGCCGGGACGCGCCACGGCCACGGTCTGCCCCGCCTTCACGTTCGGCGCACCGCACACGATCTGCGACGGCGCCGAGCCGCCGACGTCGACCATGCAGACGCTGAGCCGGTCGGCGTCGGGATGCTTGCGGCGCTCCAGCACCTTCGCGATCACGAACTGGTCCAGCGCACCGACGCCGTGATGCTCGACGCGCTCCACCTCGGTGCCGGTCATGGCCAGGCGCTCGGCCAGCTCGCTGGAGCTGAGCGCCGGCGCGCAGTACTCGTTCAGCCATTCGATCGGGACGCGCATCTTTAGCCGAACTGCTCCAGGAAGCGGATGTCGTTGTCGTACAGCAGCCGCAGGTCGGGGACGCCGTGCTTCAGCATCGCGATTCGCTCGATGCCCATCCCGAAGGCGAAGCCCTGATGCTTTTCGGGGTCGTAGCCGTGCTGTTGGACGGCGTTCAGCACGTTTGGATCGACCATCCCCGAGCCGAGGATCTCGATCCAGCCGGTGCCCTTGCACAGCGGGCAGCGCTCCCCGTCGGCAGTAACCCCGTCGGTGCAGTTGAAGCAGGAGACGTCGACCTCGGCGCTCGGCTCGGTGAACGGGAAGAAGTGCGGGCGCAGCCGCACCTGGCGATCGGGGCCGAAGATCGCCCGCGCGAACGTCAGCAGCGTGCCCTGCAGGTCGCCCATCGTGATGTCCTCGTCGACCGCCAGCCCCTCGATCTGGTGGAACTGCGGCGTGTGGGTGGCGTCCGAGTCGGGGCGGTACACGCGGCCGGGGACGATGATGAAGATCGGCGGCGGCTGGGCCTCCATCGCCCGGACCTGCATCGGGCTCGTGTGGACGCGCAGCAGGATCGCCTGCGGATCGAAGATGTCGTCCACCGGCTTTACGTAGAACGTGTCGGTGAGCAGCCGGCTCGGGTGGGTGACCGGCGTGTTCAGCGCGTCGAAGTTGTAGTAGGCGCGCTCCACCTCGGGGCCTTCGACGATCGTGAACCCGAGGCCCAGGAAGACGTCCTCGATCTCGCGCCGCGTCTTCGTCATCAGGTGCAGGCGGCCGATCGCCGGCAGCGGGTCGGCCGGCAGCGTGACGTCGACGCGGTCCTGGGCGAGCTTCGTTTCAAGCTCCTGCTGGGCCACCCCCTCCTGCTTGATCTGGATCGAGCGCTCGAGCGCCTGGCGGGCCTGGTTCGCCGCCTTGCCCACGGCGCCGCGCTGCTCGGGCGGCAGCTCCGCGACGCCGCGCAGGATGTTCGGGAGCTCGGCCTTGCGGCCCAGGTACTTGATCCGCACATCCTCCAGCTGGTCGGTCGTGGTGGCTTTCGCGATGGCCTCGTCGGCCTGCGCCTGGAGTTGGGCGATTTTCTCGATCATCTCGCGCGCGCCATCCTAGTTACCTCGTAGAGGGCGACGGTGGCCGCCATCGCGGCGTTCAGGGAATGGCTTTCGATGGGGATGTGGGCCTTGGTCGTCGCTTGGTCGGCGAGGTGGGCCGGCAATCCCTCGCGCTCGGCCCCGATCAGCAGGGTGAGATCCGGTTCGATGGCTATCTGGTCAGCTATTTCATGACCAGAACGCCAAAGAATCGAAAGCGGCGGGCCGTCGCCCGGGACGAGGGCGACCGTCGTCCCTGGAAGCTCCTCGATGCTCGTCGCGCGAGCGAGGGGAACGGTGAAGATCGAGCCCATCGACGCGCGCACGGCCTTCGGCCCGAACGGGTCGGCGCAGCCCGGGCCAACCGCCACGCACGACGCGCCGAACGCCTCGGCGGAGCGCAGGATCGTGCCGACGTTCCCGGGGTCGTGGACGCCGTGGAGATAGACGCACAGCGGGCCGACGGCCGTCGGAAGCCACCGCTCCTCGTACACGCCGAGGGCCCGGGTGCCCGAGCCGAGCGAGGACACGCCGGCCAGCAGCGACGCCTGCACCTCAACCCCGTCGATGCCGGACCCTTCAACCACCAGCCGGTCCTGTGCCGCCCAGCCGGCGGCGTCGGCCGCCGCCAAGAGATCCTCGCCCTCGGCCACGAACAGCCCGGCGTGATCGCGCTCGCGACGGCGCGCGATCAGCTTGCGGATCGTTTTCAGCTTGGCGTTATCGGGGCTGGTGATGGTCATTGGTCGAGGACATCGGGGAAACAAAAAGGGCGCCCTCCTGATGGAGCGGCGCCCGTGCGAAGCGGTGCTGGAGGTGTTCCGAGCTGAAGGTCAGCCGGCCGCCAGCGCCTCGCGGGCGCGATCGGCGAAACGTCGGAATGTATCGGCGTCACGGACGGCCATGTCGGCCAGGATCTTGCGATCGAGCTCGACCCCGGC
>DASZLC010000110.1:0-73569 GCA_035552615.1 Solirubrobacteraceae bacterium | reverse complement strand
AGTCGCACGAGCGCCGACTTGTCGATCAACCATCCGTCGCCGCGAACGGCGTCGCTCACGACCACGCTCGGCGCATCACCTCGGCATCGGCCAGGTCGCCGAACCGTTCGCCGAACGTCCGCAGATCATCCGCAGACACGGACGTTTGTGCCGTGGCGACTTGGTGTAGGCGCCGGCGCAGGTACTCGGTGCGCGAGAGCCCTGCCCGCGCGGCGTGCGCGTCGATGCGGGCGAGATCCTCGGCGGGCACATCTCGGATCAGGACATTGGGCACCCACCAATGATATCAGGAGATATCGCGAAGGCGGCTGGCTGTTGATCACAGGATTTCTCGCGTATCGGTAGACATAAGATCGATTATCGAGCATTAATGGAGACGCGATCAGGCCCGTGACTCAAGCTGGCACCAGCCTGGCCAACCACGCGGACCACCGTTAGCGTGCTGACGGGCCGCGATCGTTTATCCGTCCAATATCAGTGTCGAAGTTGGCTGCGGATGCCGACACCGTCGATAGTGTTCACGCAGCGCCACGCGTACGACGTCTGGCAGCACGGGCCCGGGCGGCGCCGGCATATGCGTCTGGTCGAATCCGAGGCGGAGTTCGAGTCTGTGCAGGCCCAGGCCCCGCAGCCGCACCCCCGCTCGGAGCCCTCCGCCGCCGCGCCGCTGACGAGCATCGTTCCCCGGGCGAAATCGCCCGCCGAGCTCCGGGCCGAGGACCTCGCCCGGCGCGCGACGAGCGTGGCTCCGCCCTCGGCCCGCCGCGTTATGTAAACGTCAGACTCGGGCCCGGGAGCCGCGCAGGAAGTGCTCGACCGCATCGTCGGCGAGCCCGTCGAGCAACTCCGCGTCGACCATGCTGCCGTTGATCAGCGACGCGATCCCCTGGACCGTGGCGAACAGGACGAGACCGACCCGCTCGGGCTCGCCCGGCTCGATCACGCCCTCGGCCTGACCCTGGACGATCAGGTCGAACATGACCGCGAAGGCGCGGTCGGCGGCGGTGACGAGCTGCTCGGCGCCCGCCCGGTGCTTGCCCGCGAACATCAGCTCCAGCAGCGCCGCATCGTCGGTGGCGAAGCGGATGTACGCCGCCGCGGTCGCGCGCAGCCGCGCCTGAAAATCGTGCCCTGCCTCCTCGACGGCCGCGCGTAGCTCATTGCCAAGCCGTTCGAAGCCTGTCTCCGCCAGCGCGTCGAGCAACGCCTGCCGATCCGGGAAGTGGCGGCGCGGCGCGGCGTGGCTGACCCCCACCTGGCGGGCCAGCTCGCGCAGCGACAGCTGCTCGGCGCCGTGCTCGCGCACGCTTCGCTCGGCCTCGGCCAGCAGGGCCGTGCGGAGGTTGCCGTGGTGGTAGCGGCGGTCGTCGGTGTCGCTCATCGCCGATGGAGGCTACTGGATGGTGTTGGCATTGACATCATTGTTGTCGGCGACTACATTGTTGCCTATGACTACTTTCTCCACATCGGACATTCCCTCGATGGCGGGTCGCACCGTCATCGTCACCGGCTCCAACAGCGGCATCGGGCGAGCGGCCGCCACCGCGCTGGCCGCGAAAGGCGCTCGCGTCGTGCTCGCCGTGCGCAACCTCGACAAGGGCCGGGCCGCCGCCGCGACGATGGTCGGCGAGACGGAGGTCCGTCGCCTCGACCTCGCCAGCCTGGAGTCGATCCGCGCCTTCGCGGGTGACTGGGGCGAGCAGCCGATCGATCTTCTGATCAACAACGCCGGCATCATGATCCCGCCGCTGACGAGGACGGCGGACGGCTTCGAGTTGCAGTTCGGCACCAACCATCTCGGCCACTTCGCGCTCACCAACATGCTCCTCCCGCGGGTCACCGGCCGCGTCGTGACGGTCGCTTCCAGCGCCCATCGCCACGGCGCCATCATGGACCTCGACGACCCGAACTGGGAGCGCAAGCCATACAAGGCGTGGCGGGCCTACGGGCAGTCGAAGCTCGCGAACCTGCTGTTCACGGGCGAGCTGCAGCGACGCCTGACCGAGGTCGGCTCCCCCGTGATCGCCACCGCCGCGCATCCCGGCTACGCCGCCACGAACCTGCAGTTCCAAAGCGGGCAGCGGATCATGGATGCGATCAGCGCAATCGGGAACCGGCTCCTGGCCCAGAGCGAGGCCGATGGCGCGCTGCCGACCCTGTACGCCGCCGTGGCCGACATCCCGGGTAACAGCTACGCCGGGCCCAGCGGGTTCATGGAGGGCCGTGGCGCGCCGACGCTGGTCGGTCGCACGAAGCTCGCCCAGGACGCCGATCTGGCCCGTCGGCTGTGGATGCTCTCCGAGGAGCTGACCGGCGTCACGTTTCCGCTGAGCTCGGCCACCGTCGCTGCATAGCTTGAAGCCAGGGACGAGGTCTGGGACGTGACGATGAAATATGACCGCTGAGGTCCCACGGCTCGGGTAGAGACCGGACATCCCGGACTCGACAGCGGAGGTGACGAGATGGCAAAGAAAGAGACGATCGCGGTGCTTGGCGCCGGCGGCATCATGGGCTTGCCGATCGCGCGCAACCTGGCGCGCGCCGGCTTCGACCTCAGGGCCTGGAACCGCTCCCACGAGAAGGCGGCACCGCTGGCCGACGACGGCGCCTGCCTCTGCGCCTCGCCCGCCGAGGCGACCACCGGCGCCGACATCGTGCTGACGATGCTGGCCGACGCCGATGCTGTCCTGCACGTGATCAAGGACGCACTCCAGGGCGTCGGCGAGAACGCCGTCTGGATGCAGATGAGCACGATCGGCGAGTCCGGCACCGAGCGGTGCGCCGAGCTCGCGCGCGAGCGCGGGATCGCGTTCGTCGACGCCCCCGTGCTCGGCACGAAGGCACCGGCCGAACAGGGCAAGCTGGTGATCCTCGCCTCGGGGCCCGAGGCGCTGAAGGATCGTCTGCAGCCGATCTTCGACGTCGTCGGCCAGCGCACGCTGTGGGTCGGCCAGGCGGGCGCCGGCACGCGGCTGAAGCTCGCGACGAATGCCTGGGTGCTGACCGTCGTCGAGGGCGGCGCCGAGACGCTGGCGCTCGCCGCCGGGATGGGCATCGACCCGCGCCTGGTGCTGGAGGCGATCTCCGGGGGCGCGCTCGACCTTCCGTACTTGCAGATGAAGGGCACGGCGATGATCGAGCGTGACTTCACCCCGTCGTTCAGCCTGGCGCTGGCGGCCAAGGACGCCGCGTTGATGGAGGAGGCGGCCGAGCGTCACGGCCTCGACCTGCCGCTGATCAGGACGATCCGGGACCGGCTGGCAGAGGGCGTCGAACGCCACGGCGACAAGGACATGAGCGCGACCTACCTGACGAGCGCTTCGGCGATCACGACGAGTAGCTGACGCGGCCCGTGGACGCCCTCGACCCGGGTCAGCTCGATGTCGGAGCTGGCCGAGGGCCCTGAGACGAGCGTGATCGGCCGCTGCTCCCCGATGACCGCATCGGCCACGGCGGCGATCCCCTCGGGGACGAGCGCGACCAGTTGCTCGCCCCGCACCACGCAGATGTGCAGGTCGGGTACGAGCGTCAGCGCGCGGCGTCCGCACGTCGCCCCACCGTCCAGGATCAGCGTGCCGGTCTCGGCGATCGCGGCGGCGCAGCCGGTGAAGGCGCCGTCGATCCCGTCGAGCTCGTGCGCCGTGAGACCGTGGTCCTCGACGAGCGCGACGCCGTCGGGCCGCCACTCCTGCGGTAGCCCGGGCGGGATCGCCAGCCGCCGCACGCCCCGGTCCGCGCACGCGCCGGCGACGGTCGCCGCCACCGCGTCGGCCGGGCAGTGGACGACGGTGGCGTGATAGTCGCGCAGGCGCTCGGCGAAGCGCTCGAGGGAGGCGTCGGCCGCCCGCCGGTAGCCGCGGGCGACCGGCATCTCGTCGGCACGCTCTGACGGCGGGACGTCCCGCAGCGCGCCTCGGAGGCGGGCCAGAATGTCCTCACGGGCGCTGGGCACGCCACCACTCCCGGAAGCTCTGCGCCGGCATCGCAGGCAGGTCCCGCGCCGAGGTCCAGGCGCCGAGCGGGCCGGGCAGCCGGCCGCTCCCCCCGTCGCGAGTCAGGGGACGACCGAACAGCCGGCCCGAGCGCTGCGCCGCCTCGTACAGCCGGCGGCTGGCGAACACGCGCGCCATCGTCCGCATAACGGCCGCCTCAGACCGCGCCGCGCCCCCACCCGACACCACAGCCCCCCGCAGGTGCACGAGCACCCGCGGAATGTCGATCTTCACCGGACAGACCTCCGCGCAGGCACCGCACAGGGTCGAGGCAAACGGCAGCGAGCCGGCGTCCTGGAGCCCGCGCAACATCGGCGTGAGGATCGCGCCGATCGGGCCGGGATACGTCGACCCGTAGGCGTGCCCGCCGGTCCGCGCGTACACCGGGCAGACGTTCAGGCAGGCCGAGCAGCGGATGCAGTTCAGCGTCTGGCGGCCGACCGTGTCGGCCAGCACGTCGGAGCGGCCGTTGTCGAGCAGCACGAGGTGGAACTCACGGGGGCCGTCGCCCTCGGTGACGCCCGTCCATAGCGAGGTGTACGGGTTCATGCGCTCGGCGGTCGAGGATCGCGGCAGCAGCTGCAGGTAGACCTCCAGGTCCTGCCAGCCGGGGATCACCTTCTCGATCCCCATCACGCTGATCAGCACCTCGGGCAGGGTCGTGCACATCCGCCCGTTGCCCTCGGACTCGACGACCGACACGGTTCCGGTCTCGGCGATCGCGAAGTTCACCCCGCTGATTCCCACGCGCGCGGCCAGGAACCGCCGCCGCAGGTGCCGCCGGGCGGCCTCGGCCAGCTCGTGCGGATCGTCCGACAACGAATCCGGGACGTCGTCGAGCGTCCGGCGGAACAGCTCCCGGATCTCGGCGCGGTTGCGATGGATCGCCGGCACGAGGATGTGCGACGGCGTGTCGTCGCTGAGTTGCACGATCAGCTGGGCCAGGTCGGTCTCCCACGCCCGGATCCCGCGCGCCGCCAGCGCCTCGTTCAGCCCGACCTCCTCGGTCGTCAGCGACTTCGCCTTCACGACCTCGTCGGCGCCGTGGCCGGCGACGATGTCGCCGACGATCCGGTTGCACTCGGCGGCGTCGCGGGCCCAGTGGACGACGCCGCCGGCTTCAACCACCGCCTCCTCCAGCGCCACCAGGTACTCGGGCAGATGGCGCAGCACCCGCTCCTTCAGCGCGCGGCCGGCCTCGCGCAATTCCTCCCAGTCGGGCACCTCGGCCACCGCCTCGGCGCGTTTGACCCGAATCGTCGCGGTCGCATGCCCGAGATTGCGCCGTAGTTGCGGATCGGCCAACGCCGTCCGCGCCGCCGCAGGAAACGGCTCGCTCATCCGCCCGACTCCGTGCAGGCCAGGATCTCGGCCAGGTGCATCGTCCGCACGCCGGCGCGCTGGCGCGAGAGCGCGCCGCCGATGTGCATCAGGCACGAGTTGTCGGCCGCCACGCACACCTCGGCGCGGGTGTCGAGGATCGCCCGCACCTTGTCGGTCAGCATCGCCACCGACGTGTCGGCGTTCTTGATCGCGAACGTCCCGCCGAAGCCGCAACACTCCACGGCGTCCGGCAGCTCCACGAGCTCGATCCCGCGGACCGCGCGCAATAGCCGCAGCGGACGATCGCCCACCCCGAGCATCCGCACGCTATGGCAGGTGGGGTGCAGGGTCACCCGGTGCGGGAAATAGGCGCCGATGTCCTCCGCGCCGAGCCGATCGACAAGCAGCTCGGTGAGCTCGTACAGGCGCGGTACGAGCGCGTCGACCTCGGCCCGCAGCGCCGTATCCCCCGCCTCGCCGGCCAGCTCGGCGTAGTACTCGCGGACCATCGCGACGCACGACGCCGACGGCGAGACGATCACCTCACAATCGGCGAAGGTCCGCACGAACCGGCGCACGAGCGGCACCGCCTCATCCCGGTAGCCGGTGTTGAAGTGCATCTGCCCGCAGCACGTCTGCTCCAGCGGGAAGTCGACCTCGACGCCGAGCCGCTCCAGCACGCGCACGACCGCCCGACCGGTGTCGGGGAACAGGGTGTCGCCCAAGCAGGTGATGAACAGGGCCGCGCGCATCCGCCTCGCCGCTCGTCGTGGTCCGGAAAGAACCGGGAAACCGGCAGGAAACGCGATACTGCCAGGCATGGCCTCCTCGCCGCGTCACGACTTCGACTCGCTCTACAGCCACGGATTCGTGCGCGTGGCCGCGGCCGTGCCGCACGTCGGCGTCGGCGACCCGCACTTCAACGCCGAGCGAACGGTCGCGATGGCGGCCCGCGCCGACGAAGCCGGGGCGGCGCTCGTCGTGTTCCCCGAGCTCGGGCTCGCCGGCTACTCCAGCGAGGACCTCTTCCACCAGCAGGCGCTGCTCGACGGCGCCCACGACGCGATCGCGGCGGTCGTATCGGCGAGCCGCGAGCTGGTGCCGATGATCATCGTCGGTGCGCCGGTGGCGGCCGAGGGCGGGCTGTTCAACGCGGCGATCATCGTCCATCGCGGGCGCATCCTCGGCGCCGTCCCGAAGAGCTACCTGCCCGAGTATCGCGAGTACTACGAGAAGCGCCAGTTCCGCGCTGCCCGCGACCTGATCGGCGGCGAGCTGACGCTGCTCGGCGAGCCGGTGCCGTTCGCCTCCGAGCTGCTGTTCACGGCGCGGGACCTGCCCGACTTTGTCGTGCACGTGGAGATCTGCGAGGACCTGTGGGCGCCGCTGCCCCCGAGTACGTTCGGGGCGCTGGCCGGAGCGACCGTGCTCGCCAACCTGTCGGCCAGCAACATCACCGTCGGGAAGGCCGAATACCGCCGCATGCTCGGCGCGAGCCAGTCGGCCCGCACGATCGCCGGGTACATCTACACCGCCGCCGGGCTCGGGGAGTCGACCACCGACGTCGCCTGGGACGGCCAGGCGATGATCTGCGAGAACGGCCAGCTGCTGGCCGAGGCCGAGCGGTTCGCCGACGCCGAGCAGCTGCTCACCGCCGACCTCGACCTCGACCGGATCGTCTCCGACCGGCGTAGCCTGAGCAGCTTCGGAGACGCCATCCACGACCACCGCCGCCGTCTGGCCCGGATGCGACGGCTCGAGTTCGAGCTCGGCCGCCCCTCCCGGGCCCCGGCGCTCCGCCGTGCCGTCGAGCGCTTCCCGTACGTCCCGGCCGACCCGCAGAGCCGTAACGACCGCTGTGAGGAGGTCTACAACATCCAGGTGCGGGGGCTGCAGACGCGGATGTCGGCCACCGGGATCAAGAAGATCGTGATCGGCGTCTCCGGCGGGCTTGACTCCACCCACGCGCTGATCGTGGCGGCGCGCGCGATGGACCGGCTGGGGCTCCCGCGCACCGGCGTGCTCGGCTACACCCTCCCCGGCTTCGCCACGAGCCAGCGCACGCTCCGCAACGCGCACGCGCTGATGCGGGCGCTCGGCGTCACCGCCGCCGAGATGGACATCCGCCCGTCGGCGACGCAGATGCTGCGGGACCTCGGCCACCCGGCCGCCGACGGCGTCCCCCAGTACGACATCACCTACGAGAACGTCCAGGCCGGCGAGCGCACCTCGCACCTGTTCCGCCTGGCGAACTTCCATCAGGCACTTGTGCTCGGGACGGGCGATCTAAGCGAGCTCGCGCTCGGGTGGTCGACGTACGGCGTCGGCGACCAGATGTCGCACTACAACGTGAACGCATCGGTCCCCAAGACGCTGATCCAGTTCATGCTGCGCTGGGCGATCGACACCGACCAGTTCGGGGCCGAAGCCGACGAGGTGCTCGACTCGGTGCTGAAGACGGCGATCTCGCCGGAGCTGATCCCGCCGAGCAACGCGGCCACCGGCGAGCCCGAGCAGGACAGCGAGAGCATCGTCGGACCGTACGAGCTGCAGGACTTCTTCCTCTACTACGTGCTGCGCTTCGGATACCGGCCGAGCAAGGTGGCCTTCCTGGCCGAGCATGCCTGGGGCGACCGTGACCGCGGGCGCTGGCCAGACCTGATTCCCGATGAGCGGCGCAACGAGTATTCCCGGGAGCAGATCTGCCACTGGCTGGAGGTGTTCCTCACCCGCTTCTTCCGCACCAGCCAGTTCAAACGCTCGGCGCTGCCGAACGCGCCGAAGGTCGGCTCCGGCGGCTCGCTGTCGCCCCGCTCGGACTGGCGGGCGCCGAGCGACGGCAACGCCGAAGCGTGGCTGGCCGAGCTGCGTGCCGGCGTCCCGCTCACGCAGTGAGCGGCCGGTCGCGCAGCCGGTAGACGAACCGCAGCCCGGACCAGGTCTCGTCGATCGCGCAGACCTTGTTGTCGACCAGCCCCGCGCCGAGGCCGAGCTCGCGGACCACGCCGTCGGAGAGGTCGCTCGCCACCCCGGAGGAGCGCTTCGGCCAGGCCAGCCACAGCCCGCCCGCCGGCTCGAGCGCCCGGACCAGTGCCGGCAGCCGGCGCTCCAGCGCACTGCGCTCGGTGAACGGAGCGACGATCACCTCGAAGCGCCCGGTCAGCCGGAGGCTCACGCGCACGCCGTCCGGAAGTGCGTCCAACACCGACTCGGGGGCGCCGATCAGCGCCACTCGGGTAGCCGGCGTGATCCCCAGCTTGCGCGCCACCGGCGTCCCCGAGTAGCCCACGGCTGATGATTCGGGCCGCCCTGGCACGCACGCAGCCTACCGCCGCGGCCACCGCAACTTATTCGGAAACGTGGGTATAGAAGTGGCGTCCAACTCTCCGGAGGTACGCGATGTTTCGCAGACTGACGGCGATCGCTGCTGTGATGGGGATCAGCGCGCTTGCCACCGCGGGGCCGGCCCTGGCCGCCGCCTCGCCCACCGTCACCGACGTCACCGCTGAGGCGGTGCACGACACCTCGGCCACGCTCCACGCGACGATCAACCCGAACGGCGCCAGCACGATCTACTACTTCCAGCTTGGCCTGACCACCGCCTACGGGAGAACGAGCGCGCAGCGCTCCGCCGGCCACGGCTCAAAGCCAGTCCGGGCCAGCACCGCGGCGACCGAGCTCCTGCCCGGCACCCTGTACCACTTCCGCGTCATCGCCCAGAACGCCGCCGGCGTGACCGTCGGGACCGATCACCAGTTCACGACGGCGGGACCGCCGCCGCCGGGCGTGAGCACCGGCGGGGCGACCAACGTCGGACGCAACAGCGCGACGCTGACCGGGGTGGTGTACCCGAACAACGCGGCGACGACGTACGAGTTCGCATACGGGCCCACCCCGGCGTTCGGGATGTTCACGCCCCAGGTGACGCTGCCGAAGGGGACGACGCCGGTGACGGTGTCGGAGCCGATCTCGTTGCTCGAGTCCGGTGCGGTGGTCTATTACCAGCTGCTGGCGATCCACGCCGGCGTCGCCCCGCAAGGCGGCGGCACGATGACGTTCCTGACCGAGCCCGACCCGCGGCCCGTGCCGAGGCTGCAGGCCTCGACCCAGCCGCGTCGCGCCCGCCGCGCGCCGTACACGCTGACCACGTTCGGGAAGTTGACCGGCTACCCGTCGATCATCCCGCCGGCCGACGCCTGCACGGGCACGGTGAAGGTGCGGATCTTCGACGGGTCCAAGCGGGTGGCGATCGGGTTCGCGCCGCTGCAATCCGACTGCAGCTTCTCGCTGGCCAACACGTTCGCGCGCCTGCCCGGCCACGGCCGGCGCAACCGCACGGTCGGGCTGAAGGTGTACGTCTACTTCGACGGCAACGGCTACGTTGGGCCGCGCAAGGCCGACCTGGAGCGCGTCACCCTCGGGCGCGGCTGACCACCTCAGCAGATCACAGGTGATCGCCGCCCGCTGCTCAGGTGGCTCGGGCGGCCACTTCGGCGATCACCTTCGACAGCTGAGAGCCCTGCCACGCGATCGGCGATCTCCCCGGCTGGTCCTCCACCAGGACCGCGCCGGGGATCGCCGCCGCGTAGGCTTCGCCGACGGCCTTCGGGTGCTCGGGATCGGGCTCGTCGTCCGAGGCCACGACCGCCGTCGGGCAGGCGATCGCCGCCAGCTCGGCGAGCTCGGCGAACGGCCGCGAGCGCGGCACCGCCTGCAGCGCATCGGCCAGCGCGGCGGGGTGTTCGTGCTGTGAGAGCCGCTGGCGAATCACCGTCCGCACCGTTTCGCGGAACTCCGGGGCGACGCCGGTCATGTCGTAGGCGGCGACGAAGCCCTCCACCCCGCCTGCCCGCAGCCCCGCGGCCAGCCTGTCCCAGCGGGCCAGCCGCGCCGGCTCCTCGACATCGGAGGGCCCCGAGTAGGCGGGCGTGATCACGACCATCCCCGCGACGCGCTCGGGGGCGCGGAGCGCGAACGACAGCAGCGTGTGCGCGCCCATCGAGGCGCCGGCCAGGACGGCCCGCGGGATCCGGAGCGCGTCGAGCACCGACTCCAGGTCGCGGGAGAGGTCCTCGTAGCGGTACTCGTCGGGCGTGGGCGCCGGTGCCGAGCGCCCGTGACCGCGGGCGTCGTAGGCGATCACGCGATGGCCCGCGCGCTCCAGCGAGCGCGAGCCCATCACCACGTAGCGCCGCGTCGCCGTCAACCCGTGAAGCAGCACGACGGGCAGCTCCCCCTCCCCGGCCTGCTCGACGGCCAGCCTGACGCCGTCGTTCTTCACCCACAGTTCGGTCATCTGGCGGTGTTCTACCATCAGTGCCATGGACGTCACCGAGGCCACATTCCAGACGGCGGTGCTCGATCGCTCGCGGGAGCTGCCCGTGGTCGTCGACTTCTGGGCGGAATGGTGCGGTCCCTGCCGCCAGCTCGGCCCGGTGATCGAGAAGGCGGTGGAGCGCCGCGCCGGCACGGTCGAGCTGGCCAAGGTCGACGTTGACGCCAGCCCCGCCCTGGCGCGGACCTTCCAGATTCAGAGCATTCCCGCGGTGAAGGCGTTCAAGGACGGCCAGGTGGCTGCCGAGTTCGTTGGCGCTCAGGGGCCGGCGATGGTGGAGCAGTTCCTTGACGGCCTCCTCCCCTCCGAGTTCGACGGACTCGTGGCCCAGGGCGATGAGGAATCGCTGAGGCGCGCGGTGGAGCTCGAGCCGACCCGCCCCGACGCCGCCGTGCCGCTGGCGCGGATCCTCTACGGGCGCGGTGAGACCGAGCGGGCGCTGCAACTGTTATCAGCGGTTCCCGGCAGCTTCGCCGCCGATGGCCTGGCCGCGCGGATCGATCTGGAGCGCGCCGCCGCCGCGGCTGATCCGGAGATCCCCGGGCTGACAGATGCCCTGGCAGCGCTCGACGCCGGCGATCACGCCCGTGCGCTCGATCTGTTGCTGGAGGCGCTGCCCAACTCCGACGGGTCCCGCGACGACCTGCGCCGGGTGATCATCGGGATCCTCGA
Organism: Solirubrobacteraceae bacterium; assembly: GCA_035552615.1. GTDB lineage: Bacteria > Actinomycetota > Thermoleophilia > Solirubrobacterales > Solirubrobacteraceae > Palsa-465. Next base: position 62,247 of record DASZLC010000110.1, on the reverse strand, counting down.
CGAGCTCGGCGTCGAGCACCCGCTGGCGCGCGAGTCGCGCCGCCGGCTCGCCGCCGCGCTGTACTAAAAGACCAGCGAGAGCTGCTCGGTCGGGGCCTCAGAGCCGGCCGGAGCGAGCCCGGCCACACGCACGCCGATCAGCCGTACGGGTCGCTGCACGTCGTAGCGACGCCACAGCTCGAGCACGACCGGCCACACCCGGTCAAACGTGTTGACCGGCCCAGACAGCGTGCGGGCCCGCGTGTGGGTGGAGAAGTCGCTGAGGCGGACCTTGATGCCGATCGTGCGCCCGGCGCGCTGCTGCGTGGCCAGCGTGCCGCACAGGCGCTCGGTGTGCTCCCGCAGGACCCGCTCCAGCTCGCCCGGATCGGCGATGTCGTAGTCGAAGGTCGTCTCGCGGGATTCGGAGATGACCTTGCGTTCCTGGGTGACCGCCGCGTCGTCCTGGAAATGGGCGCGGCGCTGTAGCTCGGCCGCCGAACGCGCGCCGAACCGCGCGGCGAGCTCGGCGGCGGGCGCCGCGCGGAGCTGGCCGAGCGTGACGATCCCCAGCGAGCGCAGGCGCTCGGCCGTCTTCGGCCCGATCCCTGGGATCAGCGAGCACGGCTCCTCGGCGAACCGCGCGCAGGCCTGCTCGGCGGTGAGGATCACGAAACCGCGGGGCTTCTCGGCGTCTGAGGCGACCTTGGCGACGAGCTTCGACGGCCCGATCCCGACCGAGCAGCCCAGCCCGGTGGCGCGTTCGATCTCGATGCGCACGCGGCGCATCGACGCATGCGGAGCGGGGAGGCCGGTCAACTCCAGGTAGGCCTCGTCGAGCCCGATCACCTCGACCTGCTCGACGTGCGCCCGGACGATCGCCATCACCTCGGCCGAGGCCGCCCGGTAGTAGGGGAAGTCCGGCGCCAGCACGGTCGCCTGCGGGCACAGCCGCAGCGCCTTGGCCGCCGGCATCGCCGAGCCGACGCCGAACCGGCGCGCCTCGTACGACGCCGTGGTGACGACGGCGCGGGGTCCGCTGCCGGCGACGATCAGCGGCAGGCCGCGCAGCTCGGGGCGCCGCCGCAGCTCGACGGACACGTAGAACGCGTCCATGTCGAGATGGGCGACGCAGCGGCCGAGCACCGGGCGGAGGCTAACCCTCCGCCCGGACGCTCCAGACAGTTATGAGACTGACGCCCAGACCGTGCCGACGCCGCCGAAGCCGAGCGCGCCTGCCGTGTTCTGGTTCAGGTCGTAACTGCGGCCTCCGACGTACGGTCCGCGATCGTCGACCGTCGCGGTGACGGTCCGTCCGCCGCTGCGGAACGCGACCTTCGTGCCGCAGGGCAGGCTGACGTTCGCCACGCCGTAGTAGGCGTGAAAGCCGCAGGCCGTGTTGCCGCCGTCCTCGTACCACGAGGCGACGGTGGGGCTGTAGACGGTGATGCTCCCGGCGCGCGCCGAGACGGCCGTGTTCACGGCGTCGCCGGCGAAGCGGACGCGCAGCGCCCGCAACGCCCCGCCTTGGGGCCTGAAGCGAACCTTGAAGCGCCCACGGGCGCTCGTCCGAGCGCTGCCGACCGTGCTCCAACGCCGGCCCGAGCGCTCCTGTAGCTCGACGCGACGGCCGCGTACTCCGGGCTGGAGCCGGCCGCTGACGGCGGTCGACTGACCGCCGAGCACGCCGTGCTCCTGCCTGGCCACGCTCAGCTCGGCGCCCACGGTGATGTGCCGGGGCAGGCTGGGCTGGATTGCCGTGTGCACGACGTCAGCGGCGGCCGACGGCGTGCTCGCCGGGGCTCCCGCGGTGCTTGGCGCGCCGTCGGCGATCACCCGGATGCTGCCGGAGCGATGCACGGGCACGGTCAGCTGAAAGCGCCCGTCGCGGCTCACGGTGTCGTGCGCGACGTTGCTCCAGCCGTGCGTGTCGGCCGTGTCGAGCTGCAGCTCTACCCGCTCACCGGCGGCGCTCGGTCCGGCGGCGCCGCTGACCGACAGCCGCTTGCCGTAGCCGAGATGCGCGGCGCCAAGCTCGACCGACTCGATCGTGCTCGCCGCCGGAGCGGCGGGAGCGGCCGTGGCGGCCAGCGCGACGGTGGAGCTCGGAACGGCCAGCAGCAGAGCGCCGGCGGCGACGTGAAGGGGGCGAACACCCGTGGTTTTTCGTTTTGAACCCATGGTCGTAGTGACCTCCTGATTGCTCCTCGACCATGTGCCTACGGGGTTAGCTGACGGGCTAGCGGCGGCACGCAGCACGGATCCACCGGCTGGTGTGTCGTCGCTTCGACTGAGAGCGCGGGGATGTGTGACCCCGGTCAGTCGATTCGCCCCGGCCCAACGAAAAGGCAATCGCGTCGGGCAATGGGTCCCCCGTTCGCCACCGCTCCTGGCGGGGCGACTCGGCAGGTCGAATCGAGCAGCGGAGGCTCGCAGCTTTCCTGAGAGTTATCTGTGAGTTTCATCACACTGCAATCCGGTGTGTGATGTGCAGAGAGATCACCGCGCGCCGACGGCGAGTGTCAGAATGGGGCCGTGCCCAACCCGGACCGCCTGACCGGTCTCGACAGCTCGTTTCTGCACCTCGAACGTGACGTTTCGCACATGCACGTGGCGGCCTGCGTCGAGTTCGACGGCCCGGCGCCGCCGTACGAGCAGCTCGTCGCGGAGCTCGACGCCCGCCTTCACCTCGTGCCGCGCTACCGCCAGCGGCTCGCGTTCGTGCCGCTCGACCAGGGCCGGCCGGTGTGGGTCGACGACCCGCACTTCAACGTCAGCTTCCACATTCGCCACACCGCTCTGCCCCGCCCCGGCGGTGACGAGGAACTCCGCCGGCTGGCCGGCCGTGTCTTCTCCCAGGCGCTCGACCGCAGCCGTCCACTGTGGGAGCTGTGGCTGGTCGAGGGGCTCTCGGGCGGCCGCTTCGCGCTGCTCTCCAAGACGCACCACGCGCTCGTCGACGGGATCTCCGGCGTCGACCTGGTCTCCGTCCTGTTCGACACCTCGCCCGACCCGATGCCGGTGGCGCCGCCCGACCACGAGTGGACCGCGCGGCCGCTGCCGGCGCCGAGCCAATTGCTGGCCGACGCGCTCGTCGAGCGCGCCACTGTCCCGGGCGAGCTCGTGCGCGGCGTGCGGGCGGTGCTGCGCGGGCCGCGCCATCTGAGCGAGAAGGTCACCGAGACGCTCGTCGGGCTCGGCGCGATGACGTGGGCGGGGCTGCGCGCCGCGCCCCCGAGCCCGTTCAACGTGAAGATCGGCCCGCACCGGCGCTTCACCTGGGTCCGGGGCGATCTGACCGAGTTCAAGGCAATCAAGAACGCCTTCGGCGGCACGGTCAACGACGTCGTGCTGACCGTCGTCGCCGGCGCGCTCGGACGGTACATGCGGATGCACGGCGAGCCGACCGAGGACGTCGTGCTGAAGGCGATGGTCCCGGTCTCGGTCCGCGCCGATGTGGAGCGCGGCGCGCTTGGGAATCGCGTCACGGCGATGACCGCCCCGCTGCCGGTCGGCCTGACCGACCCGGTCGAGCGTCTGCAGATGATCGCCGAGTCAATGCGCGAGGTGAAGGAGTCCGGGCAGGCGATCGGCGCGCAGGCGCTGACGGCACTGACCGGCTTCGCGCCGCCGACGATCATGGCCCAGGCGGCGCGGTTGCAGGCCCGTCAGCGGCTGTTCAACCTGGTTGTCACGAACGTGCCAGGGCCGCAGCTGCCGCTGTACCTGCTCGGTCGCGAGCTGAGGGCCGTCTACCCGATGGTCCCGCTGGCCGAGAACACGGCGCTGGGGATCGCGATCATGAGCTACCACGGGCAGCTGAACTTCGGCCTGGTGTCCGACTTCGACGCGCTGCCAGACCTCGAGACGCTCGCCGAGGAGCTGCAGTCGGCGATCGCCGAGCTGGCCGCTGCGGCGAACCCGTCGCCGGCGCCGAAGCCGCGGCTTCGCGCCGTTCGCAGCAGCTGACGTGCCGTGGACGCGCCTGGAGCGAGCGGCCGTGCTGGCGGCCGGGCTGGTGCTCGGGGTCGTGCTGATCGCGGTGCTGTCCGGGTACTTCGCCGGCCATGACCCGAGCGGCGTGACGGGGGCCGCGTCGGTCGGCCAGTCGTTCCCCGACCAGGGCGACGGGGTGCTGGCACCCGGTCAGCCGCATCCGCGCTACGACTCCACCCCGCCGACGAGCGGACCGCACGTGCCGGTCCTGCTGGCGCGCGCGCCGCAGAGGCTCGGCGTCGATCAACTACTCACCGTGCTCGCCGCCGGTGACGTGGTCGTCGAGTACGGCGGCATGCGGCCGCCGCTGGGGCTTCAGCGCCTCGTGGCGAGGCTCGTCGGTCCGCTCACACCGGCGCTCGCCGCTGATGGCGATGCCGTGCTGATCGCCCGCCGTCCCGGGACCGAGGGCCTCCTGGCGCTGGCCTGGACGCGGATGGCGCAGGTCAGCGGTCCTGACGACCCACTGCTGCAGCAGTTCATCGAGACGTGGCTCGGTCGCGGCGCACGGCGAGGCGGAGCGCCGATGTAAACGCTGGCCTTATGAGGCGGTCGGTAGGAACGTGCCCATGCTGCGCTACCCCGACCGCCCGCCCGTGCGCGAGACCTCGCCGGCGGTGCATCGCTCGCGACTGACGCGTCGGCAATTCCTCACCCGGGCGGCCGAGACGGCTGCCGTGGCGACGGCCGGCGGCGGGGCGTACGCCCTGATCAGCTCCTCCGGAGGCGAACGGCAGGCGCTGAGGGCATGGCGCTTCCATTCGCGGCCCGACCTGCATCCACCGGTCGTCCGGGTCAGCGGTCACAGCCCGACGCCCGGATACCTGGTCCTCGGCCCCGGCACCAGCGACGGAGCGCAGGCGGGACCGCTGCTCGTCGACGGTCGGGGTGATCCGGCGTGGTACGTGCCGCTGGGCGGAGAGCTCTGGGCGTCGAATGTCAGGGTCTCGCAGTACGACGGCCGGCCGGTCCTGATGTGGTGGGCGGGCACGGTCGACACGCCGGTCGGCTACGGCCGGGGCGAGGGCGTGATTCTCGACAGCTCCTATCGGGAACTCCGGCGCCTATCGGCCGTCGACGGCCGCCAGATGGATGTCCACGAGCTGCGGCTGACCACCGCTGGCACTGCGCTGTTCACGTGCTTCCCGCTGACGGTCGAGGCCGACCTCAGGGAGGTTGGGGGGTCGCGCTACGGCCGGGTGCTCGAGTCGGTCTTCCAGGAGGTCGACCTGCGCTCCGGACGGCTCCTGCTGGAGTGGCGCAGCCTCGGCCACATTCCGATCGCCGACTCCTATCGCCCGCCCGCCGATCCGTACGACTACCTCCACATCAACTCGATCGACATCGCCCCGGACGGTCATTTTCTTGTCTCTGCGCGTCACACCTGGGCGCTGTACAAGCTCCACCGCCGTACCGGCGAGGTCATCTGGCGGCTCGGCGGCAAGCACAGCGACTTCGCGATGGGGCCGGGGGCGCAGTTCTTCTGGCAGCACGACGCTGCGCAGCTCTCGGCCGACCGGATCACCGTGTTCGACGACGGCTCCGATGGCGCCACCCGCACCGTGTCGGAATCTCGGGGCGTCGTCCTCGCCGTCGACGAGACGGCGCGTACGGCGCGGCTCGCCCACGCCTACCGGCCACCGAAGCGGCGGCTGGCCTCCGCCATGGGAAGCATGCAGACGCTGCCGAACGGCCACGTCCTCGTCGGGTGGGGCACCGAGCCATACGCCAGCGAGTTCGCCGCCGACGGTCGGCTCGTGTCAGACGTCCAGATGCTGGCCGGCAAGCAGTCCTACCGGGCCTTCCGCCTCCCGTGGTCAGGCACACCGACGGGATCACCAGCGGTTGCCGCCGTGCGCCACCGGTCGACCGGCACGACGACGCTCTACGTCAGCTGGAACGGGGCGACCGAGGTCGCGCGCTGGCAGCTGCGGGCGGGCCCGTCGGCCGATGCCCTGCGCCCGTACCGCACGGTCATGCGCAACGGATTCGAGACGGCGATCGGGCTCGGCTCCATGAGCGGCCACTGTGCCGTCACCGCGCTCGACGCGGAGAGCCGCCCGATCGCTACCAGCGCGACGATCCACGTGTAGTCGATGTCTAACGGAAGCCCACGAGGGCCAGCTCGGCACTGGCCGCCGGCCCCGCGCCGGTGATGGAGACGTGGACCGGCAGCTGGTTCCCGGCGGCGCGAGCCAGCACCGCGCGCCCGGCCGAGCCGAGCGTGAAGTACAGATAACCGACCTGGTCAGCCCCGATGTACTCCCCGCCCGTGGTGGCAATCGTCGCGCCGGCCGCCGTCAGCGTCGTCCTGACGTGGCACGGCGAGGCGCGCAGACATTCGGCGAGCACCGCACCGACTCCGGTGGACGAAACGAAATCCGTGCCGCTCAGGAAGCGCAGCTGGGAGGTCTGCGTGTAGACCCGGTGTGGCCCCACGCCGCCGGCGGAGAACGCCACCAGCTCCAGCGCGGCGGTGGCCGGATGGGCCGTGGAGGAGTCCTGGACGGTGATGCGGACGCTCAGGCGGCGGCTGCTCGACCGGGCCAGGGTCGCTCGCCCGGCCGGCGAGAGCCGAAAGTACAGAACGCCCCCGGCGCCGGCCGCGTAGTACTGCCGTCCGCTGCGGGCCAGCACCGAGCTGCCTGACGTCACGGTCGCGGTCAGCCGACACGGCTTCGGCGAGTAGCAGCCGACCGGGACCCCGGCGGTCCCGCTGGCGCTCGAAACGAAGGCGCTCGAGCCGAACAGCTGGACGTGCGCCGGGACGGTCTCAGCCGGCGAGGTGGCGAGCACCCGCCCTGATGATCCGAGCGCCTGGACGGCGACGTCACGGTAGCCCGTCCCGGGCGTCAGGGTCGACTCGAAGCGGTACTTGGGGTAGCGCCCGATCGCCGCGAGCGAGCTCGCCTGGGTGCCCGCGAGCACCCGCCATGCCGTGACGTCGGTGGCTCCGTTCCAGCTCTCCCACAGCGTCGCGTCGCCGCTGGCGCTGGTGCCGGCCGCGAGAGCCGGCCTGGTGGGTGGCTGTGCCGCCCATGGGAAGCGGTAGGCACGGTAGCTGGCGGTCGGCGTCACGAAGTGCGCGTCGAAGTCCATCTGACCGCGGGTGTTGTACTCGGTGAAGTATGGCTGCTGCCCCCAGCCCAGGAACATCTCCCCGCCAGCCAAGTCCTGGACGCTCCCCTCGAAGTCGGCCAACATCGGCGGCGAATGCTCCAGCTGTCTGACCAGCGTCGCCTTCCTGTCGGTCAGGTTCGGGGCCACCTCGATCCCCCGGGACTGCTGATGGACCCGGGGCGGTCCGGCTCCGTCGTCGAAGATCGTCAGGTCTCCGTTTGCCTGTACGACCGCGTCGTGCTGGAAGGCGGTGCTGGTCCCCGGTCCCATCGTGAAGCTCGAGTGTCTGCCGCCTAGCTCCCACAGCACGGCGCCGGTGCTGCGGTGGATCTCGTAGGTGCCGTCGGTGTTGCGCATCGAGATGACCAGGTCTCCGTCCGGCTCCAACGAGATCGAGTTTGCATGGAAGGGATCGAGCACATGCCCGCCCTCCTGTGGCCCATACTTGTAGGAGTCCTGCGGACTGAGGTGATCGAGCGCGTCCCACTGGAACAGAACGAGCCCGGTGGCGATATCGATCTCCTGCACGACTGAGTTCAGGACCGGGCGGTGCTTGCCGGGCAGCTCCACGGGGGCCACGGCGATGATGTAGGCGTCCCCCGAGTTCGTCACCAGGAACTCGTGCAGGTCCATGTGCAGCCCGTTGCCGGCATGAACGGTGGCGATGTGCTGATAGTCGGCGTTGTCGATCATTCCGTCGCCCTGGCCGGTTCCGGAGCTCGTGGTCCCCTGAAACCAGGTCAGGACCGGCCGGCCCTCCAGCTGTTGCTCGCGGAAGTCGGTCACGATCGTGTCGTCGCGGATCGGGAAGGGGTCGAACCACACGAGGTTGCCGTGCGGATCGAGGATCATCGGCCCGTTCTGGCTTGGTCCGTACTGGGGAGCGACGAAGATGTCGCCGTCGGCGAGCGGCTCGCGGTCGCTGGTGACGCGGACCGCGGCCGGCTCCAGCCCGGGTTGGGAGTGGAAGTGCTGGATCGAGTTCGGACCGGTGGCTGCCGGCAGCTTCTCGGGCACCAGATGCGGCGCCGGGTGCTCGATCGAGAACCTGAACGTGCCGTTGTCGGCCCCGATCACGTCAAGACCGGTCGTAACGGTCACCGTCTCGCCCGGCTTGAACGGCTTCGACGGCAGGAAGCTGCCGCCGTCGCCGTCCGAGTCGGCCGCGATCGTCCCGGAGTGAATTCCGGTCTTGGATCCGGCCACGGAGATGGGTCCGATCCCACTGGCCGGGATGCCACGGAATGTGATCTGGGTGGCGGGCTGCTCATATCTGTCGCCCGGGCTCGGATACACGGCGACGGTTGGGGCATATGTGGCGGCGGCGTGGGCGGGGGTTGCCGCCGCACCGAGTGTCAGTGCGGCCAGCAGCGCGCCGGCAGCGGACGGGAGACGCATCAAACCAGCGGGGACCGAGGAGCAGGTTCAGACCGGGTGCTGCAGCAGACCCGGGAGCGAGCATTCCATGTCGGGGGGATGTCCTTTCGGTTGGGCCTGTTGACCACTCGATGCGCATGTCCCCGCGACTCACGCAACTGCTATTCAATTGGCCCAAAACTCGCCGAGGTGCGAAAGTTGCGGTCGTGCAGGCCGGGAACGGGGCGCGGCCTACCGAGCGGAAAGCTCGCGGACGGCGACGGTCATCCGCGTGAGCACGCACAGGCGCTCCTGATCGTCGCTCATCTCGATCTCCCACACCCAGGTGGTGCGGCCGCGGTGCTTGCGGAGCCCGCGGGCGTGAATTGTCCCGGCCGTGATCGGCCGCAGGAAGCTCGTCTGGTTGGACAGCCCCTGCGCGGTCCTGCCCTCCGCGACGACGACCCGCGCCGTGGCCAGCGAGGCGAGGCTTTCGGCGATCGCCGCGTACACGCCGCCGTGCACGAGGCCGGCCGGCTGCATCAGCTCGGGGCGGACGGGGACCTCCCCGGCGACGTGCTCGTCGGACAGCTCGGTGATGACCAGGCCGTAGAGGCCGTCGAACCCGTGGTCGGCGTGGAACGGGAGCTCAAGCGTGAAGGTCGCTTCCATGACCGGCCAGGGTAGTGAGTTCTTCGTAAGCTCTTCGGGGCAGCGCAGCATTTGTCGGCGCGCTTCTCTAGCCTACGCACCCCGATGGCCACCCTCGAGAGTCTTCCGCCCGACCAGCGTGCGGTCCTACAGCTGGTGCTTCAGCGCGGCCGGACCTACGACCAGATCGCGGCGATGCTGTCGATCGACCGGGCCGCCGTTCGCGACCGTGCGCTGGCCGCGTTCGACGCCATCGGGCCCCAGACGCGCGTCCCGCCGGAGCGGCGGGCGCTGATCACCGACTATCTCCTCGGACAGCTCCCGCCGGCGGTGGCCGACCAGGTGTACGAGCGCCTTGCCGGCTCGCCTTCGGAGCGCGCCTGGGCGCGCATCATGAGCTCGGAGCTCGCGCCGCTGGCCAAGGACCAGCTGCCCGAGATCCCGAGCGCCGCCGCCCGCCAGACCACCCCGAGCGCGCCCGCCGAGCCGGTCTCGGCGCCGGCCGTGGCCGCCGGCGCGCCGGACGACGATCCCGGTCGCGAGCCGGAGTCGCCCGAGCGGCCGCCGAGCTCCCGCCGGGGCGGCGCGGTGGTCATCGCCGGTGGTGCGATCGTCGCGATCGCGATCATCGTGGTGGCGATCATCATTGCCACCAGCGGCGGCAGCAACAACAGCTCCAGCACGCCGCCCGCCGCGGCGGCCACGACCCCGGCGACCACCGGCTCGACGACCCCCACGACCAGCACGTCAACGACGCCGGCCACGGGCACGAGCACGACGGCGACCCAGGTGGTGGCGCAGCTCACCCTCACCACGCCGAACGGCGCCAAGACCCCCACCGGGCGCGCCGAGATCGTGAAGGACGGCGCCCAGGAGGGAATCGTGATCGTCGGCGCCGGCGTCCCCGCTAACACGAAGCACAACGCGTACGCGGTGTGGCTCTCCAACGGCGGCTCGCAGAACCATCTGCTCGGGTTCGTGAACCCGGCTGTGAAGAGCGACGGCAAGCTTCAGACGGCCGGCGTGCTGCCCGCCAACGCCGCGAGCTATAAGGAAGTGCTCGTGACCGTCGAGACGCAGCCGAAGCCGAAGGCGCCGGGCACGATCGTGCTCCAGGGCGCGCTCAGCCTGAAGTAATCCGCTCCAGGCCGTCGAGCGCGTTCTCGAGCTTGTCCCGCGTGGCGCGCTTCATCATGAACGAGCCCGTGCGGTTGTAGCCGCGCATCTTCTGGCGCAGCTCCAGCGTGACGCGTGTGCCGGCGCCGTCGGGCTCGACTTCGACCTCGGTGATCGACTCGCTCAGCACGCGCTCAAACGGGGTGCCGTGCAGCTCCTGCTCCCACGCCCGCCGGCCGACCGGATCGCCGTCGCCGGGTGGCTCGGAGGCGAGCACGGCGAAGTCCATGCGCACGGTACGCCCCCGCTTGGAGATGTAGACCTGCGTGAAGCGGTCCTCGGAGACCCCCTCGACCCGCACGACCTCGGGCCACCATCGCGCCATGTGGTGCGGGTCGGCGATCAGCTCCCAGACCTGCTCCAGCGGCACGGCGAGGGTGCGGCTGCGGCGCGAGCTGGCCATCAGCCGTCGAACGCGATCTCTGAGTGCACGTGATGGGGGGCCAGGCGGGCGCGGCCGCCCAGGAAGGTGAGCTCGATGAGGAACACGCAGGCGACGATCTGCGCCCCGAGGCGCTGCACCAGGTCGGCCAGCGCCTCGGCCGTGCCGCCGGTGGCCAGCAGGTCGTCGTGGATCAGCACGCGGGGGCCGCCGGCCAGCGCGTCGGCATGCACCTCCAGCGCATCGATCCCGTACTCCAGCGCGTACTCGGCGCGCACCGTCTCGGACGGGAGCTTGCCGCGCTTGCGGGCGGGAACGAAGCCGGCGCCGAGCGCGCGGGCCAGCGCGCCGCCGAGGATGAAGCCGCGGGCCTCGGCGGCGATCACGAGGTCGACCTGCAGCGGACGGGCGAAGTGCTCCAGCCGCGACACCGAGGCGTCGAGCGCGATCGGGTTCAGGAGCAGCGGCGTGATGTCCTTGAACACGATTCCGGGCCGCGGGAAGTCCGGGATGTCGCGGACGAATCCGCGCAGGTTGACGCCGCTGTCCTGCCCTCGCGTGGACATCGTGCCCGCCAGTCTATGGATGCCGGCGCTATTTGGCGATCCGGCGCAGATCCCGGATCAGCAGCAGGTGTTTCAGGTGTGTGGTGACGGACGCCAGTTGCTCCAGCGCCTCGATCGCCTCGCGGCGGCGCTCCGGATTGCGCGAGCGCAGGGCTGGCGCGAGGATGCTCTGCAGGAGCTGCGCCTCGCGGTCGGCCGAGCTGCGGAAGACGCGCAGGTTGCGCCCCCCGACGCCGTACCGGGCCAGCTCGGAGACGGCGCGGATGATCTCGCGCTCGGTCTCGTCGAAGTACTGCGTTCCCGCGCGCTGCTCGCCCTTGATCACGCCGAACTCGACCAGTTCGCCGATCAGCTTGGCCGTCGCGTTCGTCTCCTCCACGACCTCGTCGAGCGAGTACAGCGCGGCCGGCGCGGCGCCCGTGACGCTGGTGTGCCGCAGCGTTCGACCATCGCCGGGGGATGCCATCTCGCGCTCGGCGCGGCCGCCGGCCAGCTCCTGGCGGATCACCCGCAGCGGCAGGAACTCGTCGCGCTGGAGGCGCAAGATAGTGCGCAGCCGCTGGATGTCCGACTGCGTGTAGAGCCGGTAGCCGCCCTGCGTGCGCCGGGGCGTCAGCAGCTTCTGGTCCTCCAGGTAACGGATCTTGGAGATCGAGATGTCGGGGAACTCCTGCTCCATCGCCTTGCACACCGACCCGATCGTCACCGCCTTGCGCGGCGTGCTGCCGCGGCCGCCGTCGACGCGCGCGGCGACGGTCGGCGAGGCCAGCTCGTCGGGCAGCTCAATCGCGGGATTGTGCATTTCGGGTGTAGCCATCAGCGGCTCAGGAACGCGAGTTTGTACTTGCCGATCTGCAGCTCGTCGCCGTCGGCGAGCCGGTGCGAGTCGATCCGGCGACGGTTCACGTAGGTCCCGTTCAGCGACCCGCAGTCGTCGAGGTAGTGGTCGCTGCCGCGGGTCACGATGATCGCGTGGTCACGTGAGACGGTGACGTCGTCGAGGAAGATGTCGCTGTCGGGGCGCCGCCCCACGCTGAGGCGCTCACCTTCCAGCGGAAACGTCTCGCCGGCGCGGCCTCCGCCGGCGCGGATGACGAGCGTCGCCCCGCGCCCGGCGACAGCCTGCAGGTCGATCGCCTCGATCTCACCGGTCTCCCCCACGCGGTAGCTGGCCGTCGACGGCCCCGCCTGCGACTCCGAGGTGGCGAGATAGGCGCCACATCGCTGGCAGTAGTTGGCCGCTTCCGCATTGGTGAAGCCGCACTCGGGACAGTGCTGAGCCACCGTGCCGCGCGTTTCGCTCAGCCGGCGTTGGGGCCCGTGACCCGGCCGGACAGGATGTCGGTGAGCTGCTGGACGTCAGCCCCGGAGATGACCAGCTCGCCACTCTCGTTGCTCTTGCGCAGCCGGTTCACGAGCTCCGCCCGCAAGATGTCGATCTTGCCGTGCAGGATGCGCCGGTTGTAGGAGACCTCCATCTCCTCCTCGGTCAGCTGCTTGATCAGGTCCTTCAGCTCGGGCTCGGTCAGCGAGCCTAGGTCCGGAAAGGTGTCCATACGTTTGTCGTCCCCGTGCTGTGCGCTACATCGGTGGGCTGGGCAACCGCGAGTATACCTCCGCCACTCCGAGGGTCAATCTGAGCTTGAGAGTTAGCGCGGCGGCGTCCGGCGAGCCTCGCGCTCGCGGGCTTGGCGAACGCCGGACTGGACGTACAGGACGGTCGCCGTCAGCGCCAGCGCCATCCCGGAGAACAGCATGATCTCGGCCAGCCAGTGGACGCCGGCGATCGCGAAGAACGGCGCGCCCATCGTCGGCGCGACGCCCAGGCGCCCCGGCCAGTTGATCTTCAGCTCGATGCCGCGCCGCAGGCCGTAGCGGCTCAGGGCGAGCATGAACAGCTCGCGGGCGATCACAATCGCGATCGCCCACCGCGGGAGCAGGTCAAAGCGCCAGCACACAATCATCCCGCTGATCACCAGCAGGCGGTCGACGACCGGGTCGAGCAGCGCCCCCAGCCGGCTGTACTGGCCCGTCAGCCGCGCGGTGAAGCCGTCGAGATAGTCGGCCCACCCGATCACCGCGAACAGGATCGCCGGGACGGCGCCGCGCCCGTGACGGGTGGAGAGATCGATCACCACGAACACGGGGATCAGCGCGCCGCGGACGAAGCCGATCGCGTTCGGGATCGTCCACGGGTTCAGCGGCTGGTCCGACAGCGTCTGGCGGGGCGGCGGTCCAGACCGGTCGATCCCGAACAGACGCCGCTTGCTGTCCCGTCCTACGGCAGGCTTCGCCACAGTTCGGCCACCGCCTCGGCCGCGTCCTGCAGGGGCACGGTGCGGGCCTCGCGGCCGCGGCGCACCTGCACCTCCAGCTCCCCCGCGGCGAGTGTCCGGCGCCCGACCGTGATCCGGGCCGGGCAGCCGAGCAGCTCGGCGTCGGCGAACTTCTCCCCCGGGCCCGCGTCGCGGTCGTCGTACAGCGTGCGCAGGCCCAGGCCTCGCAGCTCGGCGTAGAGGCGCTCGGCCAGCGCGTGCTCCTCGGTGCCCGGCTTGCCGAGCCCGACGAGCTCGACGTCAAACGGCGCGATGTTCCGCGGCCAGGAGATTCCCTGCTCGTCGGCGTACTGCTCGACGGCCGCGGCGGCGGTGCGGGCCGGCCCGAAGCCGTAGGAGCCCATCCAGATGTGCCGCGCCGTGCCCGACTCGTCGAGGTAGGTGGCGCCGAGCGGCTCGGAGTAGCGGGTCCCGAGCTTGAAGATGTTGCCGACCTCGATCGCCGGCTCGATCCGGATCGCCGCGCCGTTCACGGTGTCGCCGGCGAGCACCTCGCGGACATCGGCCCGCTCGAAGGTAAAGTCGCGTCCCGGCTCGACGCCGCGCAGGTGCGCGTCGGGCGTGTTCGCGCCCGTCACATACTGGGTGGGTGGGGACGTAAATAAGGCGTCGTCGAGGAGGATCGGCAGCTGCGCGCCGACCGGGCCGATGAAGCCGGGCGGGCCGAGGCGTTCGACGATCTCCTGCGGCTGCGCGGGGCGGAACGCCTGGCCGAGCGCATTCGCCAGCTTGATCTCGTTCACGCGGTGGTCGCCGCGCACGAGCACGAGCCGCATCTCGCCGTCGGCCGCCACGATCGGGAACGCCTTCAGCAACGCGCCGGCCGGCAGGCCGAGCTCCGTGGCCACCGCCTCGATCGTCGTCATCCCCGGGGTGTCGACCACCTCCGGCGCGTCGAGACCCGGCGGCAGGGCCACGGGTTGGGCCGTCGCGCTCGCCACCTCGACGTTGGCCGCGTAGCCGGGTGCCAGGGCGACGGCGTTCTCGCCGGCCGCGCACGGCGCCATGTACTCGTTCGCGCCGTGACCGCCCATCATCCCGACGTCGGCCTCGACGCTGTACCACTCCAGGCCGCAGCGGTCGAGAATCCGGCTGTAGGCCCCGACGTGCTTCTGGTAGGCGGCGTCGAGGCCGGCGGCATCACGGTCGAAGGTGTAGGCGTCCTTCATGATGAACTCCCTGGTGCGCAGCACGCCGGCCCGCGGGCGCGGCTCGTCGCGCTCCTTGACCTGGAAGTGGTAGAGGATCAGCGGCAGATCACGGTAGGAGCGCACCGCGCCGGCGACGTGTGTGGTGACGATCTCCTCGTGGGTCATGGCCAGCACCATGTCGGCGCCGCGGCGGTCGTTCAGCTTGAACAGCTCGTCGATGTCGTAGCGACCGGTCCGCCGCCAGGGGTCGGCCGGCTGCAGCACCGGCATCAGCATCTCCTGCCCGCCGATCGCGTCCATCTCCTCGCGCACGATCTGCACGATCCGCTGGTGCACGCGCCAGCCGGCGGGCAGCCAGGACCACAGCCCGGAGCCGACCTGGCGGATCAGGCCGGCTCGCACCATCAGCTTGTGCGAGAGCGCCTCGGCGTCCGCCGGGGGCTCGCGCTCGGTGGGCAGGAAGTAGCTGGAGAGGCGGGTCATCGGCAGGCGAAGCGTACTGGCGCGCGGTGTTTTCGTTTGAGGTCGCGGGCAGCGCGGTACGGTCTGATAGAAGACAACGCGAATTCGCCCGTCCCGTGTAAGGAGCAGCCGCCATGGCCTATTCAGTCCCCGCCCTCCCCTACGACTACAGCGCACTCGAGCCTCACATCGACGAGGCCACGATGCACTTCCATCACGACAAGCACCACCAGGCGTACGTCGACAAGGTCAACGCCGCGCTGGAGGGCTCCGAGTGGGCCGACAAGCCGATCGAGGAGGTCGTCAAATCGCTCTCCGACATCCCCGAGGCGAAGCGCAAGGCCGTCCGCAACAACGGCGGCGGACACCTGAACCACTCGCTGTTCTGGGAGTGGATGTCGCCGAACGGCGGCGGGGAGCCCGACGGCGCGCTGGCCGCGGCAATCGCGTCGGCGTTTGGCTCGTTCGACGACTTCAAGTCGAAGTTCAAGGACGCCGGCGTGAACCAGTTCGGCTCGGGCTGGTCATGGCTCGTCCACGACGGCAGCGGCCTCGCCGTCGTCTCCAGCGCCAACCAGGACAACCCGATCACCGACGGCCAGACGCCGCTGCTCGGCGTCGACGTCTGGGAGCACTCCTACTACCTGAAGTACCAGAACAAGCGCCCCGACTACATCGACGCGTTCTGGAACGTCGTCAACTGGCCGAAGGTGGCCGAGGCGTTCGCCGCCGCCTCGTAGCGGCCACGACCGTGGGATAGGGCGACGGCTATAGCGTCGTCAGATCCCACGGTCGCTCTCCCCCACTCGATCCGGGCGTCGAACGTCCGAGTGTCGGCGTGCGATGAGGTATCGGCGGTGTAGGCGATGAAGGCCAGCGCCAGCACGAGTGCGCCGGTCAACGCCCGCGGCGTGGCGAGTTCGCCTGGACGGACGGTCATCATGACGGTCAGCAGCGCGAACGGGTCGACGTACTTCTGCCACGGGTAGCGGATCGCCAGCGTCCCGACCAGGAAGCAGAGCGCGAACGCGCCGACAATAAACGGGCGCGGCGCCGACGGCACACGCCAGGCCAGCACCGCCCCGGCCGCCGGGACGAGCGCCCAGAACACGAGCGAGCTGCCCAGCACCGCGGGGAAGTGGCGGGCGACGCCCCAGATCAGCCCGGCCGCGTCGGCGCCCGGATGGGCCGGGAAGGCCAGCAGCAACACGACGCCGGCACCGGCGCCGAGCAGTGGCCCGCGCAAGGTCTTCCGCAGCCGGCCCGGGCGCGCCCCGCCCACTGCGCTCACCAACTCGGGCGCGAACAGCGCGGCGCCGTAGAGCCCGATCGTCGCCAGCGCCAGCTCGGGCGTCTGCGACACCAGCCCCGCGCCGCCGTGGCCCGAGCACAACCCGCACGAGCTGGGGTCCCCGCCCGGCGGGATCAGCCCGTGCCAGGTGAGGAACAGGGCGGCGACCGGTACGCAGGCGAGAGCGAGCGTCGCCGCGGCGACCCCGCGTCGCGGCCAAGACAGCGGCGCACGCAGGCCGTAAAGTGCCGCCACCCCGATCATGAAGGCGGCGCTCTGCCGGGTCAGCATCGCCGCCCCCACCGCGGCGCACCCGGCCGCGAACACCGCGAGTGACCCAGTCTCCCGGAAGCGCTCCAACCGCTCCAGCGCGAGCACGATGAACAGCGTCGCCAGGTTGTCGGTGATCACCCTGAACGACGTGCCGTAGACGTACGGCGAGAGCACGAACAGCAGCGTCAGCGCCAGCGCCGTCGGCCGCGCGAGCCGTAGCCGATGGCGGAGCAGCGCGTACACGAGCAGGGCCAGGACGTAGGAGATCACCGTCTCGACGAGCCGCAGCCGCCATATCTCGTAGCCGACCAGCTTGCCGGCGTAGGCCATGACGATGTGAAACAGCGGCGTCTGCGCGGCCGGGTAGCCGGCCAGGTTGGGGAACGGCAGCTCGCCCGCGAACAGGTGGATCACCGGCAGGTGGTAGTTGAACTCGTCGTCGCCGTGAAAGATCGGCAGCGTCACGGTCAACCCGCGCAGTACCGCGACCATGACCAGGAACGGGACGGCCAGTACCGCCGCCACGCCGGACCGTGGCAGTGTCGCCCGCGCGAACCCGCGCAGACGCGTCGAGCCGCTCACCGCGCGGCCGGCTCGGAGCGCCATCGCCACCGGGTGCCGGCGGTCAGGCTCTGGTGAAGCGCCGGCCCGTGACCGGCGAGGCCGCCTCGTCGAGCGTGATCCGCGCCGCCTCCTGCTCGCTGTCTTCGTCCGCCGCCGCGGCTGCCTCCAGCGCGGCCAGGCGCTCGGGCGTCATTGCGGTGGCGTCCTCGTTCTCGGCCAGCCAGGCGCGCGCCTCGGCGGCGGCGCGCTCGTCACGGACGACGCGCTTGCCGGCGGCGTAGTACTTGTCGATCTCCTTGAACAGCTCGTCGACGAGCTGTTCGGTGCGGACGATCCGGATCATCTCCCCCTTGGAGTAGATGGCGCCGGCATCCTTGGCGCCGGTGATCCCGAAGTCCGCGTGGCGGGCCTCGCCGATCCCGTTCACGGCGCAGCCGAGCACCGAGACCTCGATCGGGTCGTCGTAGGCCTCCAGCCGCCGCTCGACCTCGGCCACCACCGTGTCCATGTCGAACTGGAGCCGGCCGCAGGTGGGGCAGGCGATCAGCACCGGGCCGCGCTCGCGCAGCTTCAGCGCCTTCAAGATCTCCCAGGCGACCTTCACCTCCTCCTCGGCGTGGAAGGTCGACAGCGAGATCCGGATCGTGTCGCCGATCCCGTCGGCCAGCAGCGTGCCGAGGCCGACGGCCGACTTCAGCGATCCCGACCACTTCGTCCCTGCCTCGGTCACCCCCAGGTGCAGCGGGTAGGGAATCCGCTCGGCCAACAGCCGGTTGGAGGCGATCGTGTTCGGCACCGACGTCGACTTCATCGACACCTTGAAGTTGTCGAACTCGAGTCGCTCCATCAGCTCAACCGTCTCGACTGCCGCGGTCACCAGCGCCTCGACCGGGTTCTCGTACTCCAGGTCGCGGAGATGCTT
This sequence comes from Solirubrobacteraceae bacterium, assembly GCA_035552615.1. Classification (GTDB taxonomy): domain Bacteria; phylum Actinomycetota; class Thermoleophilia; order Solirubrobacterales; family Solirubrobacteraceae; genus Palsa-465. Next base: position 44,022 of record DASZLC010000110.1, on the reverse strand, counting down.
GGGCAGCGAGCCCGAGTTCACACCGACCCGCAGCGGCGTGCCGCGGCGCTTGGCCACCGTGATCACCTCGGCGACCTTCTCTGGGCCGCCGATGTTGCCCGGGTTCAGTCGCACGCAGTGCGCGCCCGCCTCGATCGCCTTGATCGCCAGCGTGTGGTTGAAGTGGATGTCGGCGATCACCGGGATCGGCGACTGCTGCACGATCGTGCGGAGTGCCTCGACGTCCTTGTCGCGGGGAACGGCCACGCGGACGATGTCGGCGCCGGCCTCGGCGACACGGCGGATCTGGTCCATGGTCTGGGCCAGGTTTGCCGTCTCGGTCTTCGTCATCGTCTGGACGACCACGGGCGCGCCACCTCCGATGGGCACGCCGCCAACGTGAATCTGGCGCTCTGAGGGCATGCCCTCAGTGTAGGGACGCGCCAGGCCGCTCGCACCGCGTGAGGGTCGCTCGCGCTGTGTGAGCGGTAGCTCACGCAACCGCAACCCGGCGCAACTTCGAACGCAGAACCTGGTTCCATTGCCACATGCCACGAATGAGACGACTCCTCCCGATGTTCCCGGTTCTGGCGGTCTCGGCCGCGCTGCATGTCTCCGCAGCGTCCGCGTCGAGCACGCAGATCTCGATCATGACCGCCGCCAGCGCAGGCTCCGCGACAGCGGAGCTGTCAACGCTCAGAGCGCTCGGCGTCACCGAGGTACGCGTGCCCCTCTCGTGGGCGTCGGTCGCCCCTGCCGGCAAGCAGCCGAGTAATCCCTCCAGCCCGAACTCGTATCCGGCCTCGGCTTGGGCGCAGTACGACGCTTTTGACACGGCGGCGGCGGCCGACCGGATCACGGTCGATTTCGACATCGGCAACCCGTCGCCGCGCTGGGCTCAGGCCGGCGGCGCCCCCGGCTACCTGAAGAACAGCGGCAACTGGAAGCCGAACGCGGCGGAGTTCGGATCGTTCGTGAAGGCCGTGGCCACGCGCTACAACGGCCACAACGGCCTTCCCCGAGTCAGCAATTGGTCGATCTGGAACGAGCCGAACTACGGCCCCAGTCTCGCTCCGCAGGCAAGTGAGGGCGGCCGAGTCGTCGTCGCGGCCACGTACTACCGCAACCTGGTCGATGCCGCGGACAGCGCCTTCAAGGCCACCGGCCACGGCGGCGACACGATCACCTTCGGCGAGACGGCCCCCCACGGCTACGCGAACGGCGGCATCGACAGCGGCACCGCGCCGTTGATCTTCCTCCGTGCGCTGTACTGCGTCGGCTCCAACTACCGACCCCTGACGGGCTCGCTGGCCTCAGCAAGCGGCTGCCCCACGACGGCGCGGGCCTCAAGGAGCTTCCGGTCCAAGAACCCGCTGCTGTTCACCGCCAAGGGCTTCGCCGCGCACCTGTACGCGCAGGGCCAGGCGCCGAACAAGACGCTTGCCTCCCGCAGCCCCTGTGCGCGGATCGATACCGCCGACTCGGCCGATCTGGCCAACGCCGGCAAGCTCGCCTCCACGCTCGATAGCGCCAACCGTGCCTACGGGTCGCACAGCCACTTGAACATCTACAACACCGAGTACGGATTCCAGACCGATCCGCCGGAGACGCCGGCCTGCAACGTCCGTCCGGTGTCGCAGGACACCGCGGCCGTGTACGACAACTGGGGCGAGTACCTGAGCTGGAAGAACTCGCGGATCGCCTCGTTTGACCAGTACCTGCTGGTCGACCCGCAGGGCGGGAACTTCGCCAGCGGGCTGATCTTCGCTGACGGCACGCAGAAGGCGGGCTACGACGCCTTCCAGGTCCCACTGTTCATGCCGACGACCTCGGTGAGGTCCGCCTCGACGCTCGAGGTCTGGGGCGGCGCTCGCTCGTCGCACTTCGGTGGCGCAAGCAACGTGCTGCTCCAGTTCCAGCCCAACGGCGGGTCCTGGAGCACCGTGGCCACGCCGGGGCTCAGTCACGGGTACTTCGACACCCACGTGCGTTTCACCCAGAGCGGATCGCTCCGCGTTGTCTGGGTCGAAAACGGCACGAACTACCTGAGCCGCACACAGACCATCACCGTCGGCTAGGAATCTCTGCTCAGCGCGTCGCCGTCCCCGTGACGGGGACGGCGACGCGTTGCGAGCGTGGCCGCGCCCCCGCCGACGATCACGATCGCGATCAGCACGATCAGCCACGCGGGCAGGAACGACGAGCCGCCCGAGCTCCCGCCGCTCCGCGAGCCGGGCGCGGTGGGCTTGCCGAGCGCGGCGAGCAGCGCGCGATGGATGGCATCCGAGCAGGTGCTGTACTCAGCGATGTCGACGGGTAGGTGGTTCAGCGCGTACTGGAGCTGTTCCGCGGTGAAGTGGCCGGTCACCTGGTTGGTTGCTTCGCACTGCGCGATCACCGGCGAGTTGGAGGCCGGGCTGGCGGCTCGCGCGCCCACCGGAGCAACGATCAGCAGCAGGGTCGCCCAGAAGGCGAGAAGTGGGACGCGCCGGCACATCGGCCGGGCATGTTAGGCGAGTCGCATACGCATATGCCCAGTCTCCAACGCACATCGCCGCCTAACGCAGCCGTGCGTGTCGGGACATGGACGCCGGGGTACCCTCGCCCAGATGCTCGGCGCACTTCGACAGCTCCAGCGTGCGCTGCCGGCTGCCGCGCTCCTGACCGTCTCGGTCATTGTCGGCGCGTGCGGCTCCGGCCACGCGCACAGCACAGCGGTCTCCTCTCCCACCAACCCGGTGACGCCGTCTCCGACGACGCATCACGGCGACGACTCGCTGAGCTCGATGTTCGAGGGCGCCAACCAGCTGATGATGGCTCCCGGGCCGACGCTTGACGTGCTGCGGCAACTCGGTGTCGACCGGATCCGCGTCGATGTGTACTGGCGCCAGATCGCTCCCGATGCCACGCGCGCTCACCCACCCGCCGGCTTCGACGCGACCGCTCCGGCCAGTTACCCGGCGTCGGCCTGGGCCCCGTTCGATCAGGTCTTTGAGCAGGCGGCGGCGCATGGGATCGGCGTCCTGGCCACCGTCCGCGGACCGGCGCCCGAGTGGGCCGAGGAGCCCGGCGATCCGCACCAGGCGGGCGAGCCGCCGGGAGTGTGGAAGCCGAGCCCGGCCGCGTTCGGGGCGTTCGTGCGCGCCGTCGGCACTCGGTACGACGGCCGCTACACGCCGCCGGGCGCGAGTCATCCGCTCCCCCGGATCTCGTTCTGGTCGGTGTGGAACGAGCCGAACGACGGCCAGGACCTGGCCCCGCAGGCGCGGGAGCACTCGACGATCGAGGTCGCGCCCAGCCTGTACCGCGGCCTGCTCGACGCGGGCTGGTCGGGTCTGCACGCCACCGGCCATGGCCACGACACGATCCTGTTCGGCGAGACCGCTCCCCACGGCCAGAGCGTCGGCAACGTGCCCGGCAACTTCGGGCTGATGGTCCCGCTGCGCTTCCTGCGCGCGCTGTACTGCGTGAACGGCTCCTTCCAGCGACTGACCGGGAGCGATGCCACCGACCGCGGCTGCCCGGCCGGCGGCAGCGCGGCGAGCTTCCGCGGCACCAACCCAGCGCTGTTTCGGGCCGGCGGTCTCGCCGCGCACCTGTATCCGATCGGGCCGCAACCGCCCACCGAGCCGGTCGCCGACGAGCCCGACGACGGCGATTTCGGCGCTCTCCCCGAGATCGAGCGCACGCTCGACAGCGCCCAGGCCGCGTACGGCGATGACACGCGCCTGCCGATCTACTCCACCGAGTTCGGCTACCACACCGACCCCCCGGAGCCGTACATGGCGCGGCCGGCGCTCGCGGCCGAGTACCTGAACGAGGCCGAGTACCTGTCGTGGCTGAATCCGCGGATGCGGAGCTACGACCAGTACCTGCTGGAGGATCCGCCGACATCGGCGTCGGCCTTCGACACCGGGCTCGTGTTCTACGGCGGCCACCCCAAGGCCACCTTCGACGCGTTCCGGCTGCCGCTGTACCTCCCGCAGACGACGCAGACGGCAGGAGGTTCGCTCGAGGTGTGGGGCGACGTCCGCCCCGCCCACTTCTACTCGACCAAGAGCGTGGAGATTGAGTTCGCCCGCGGCGCCAGCGCCGCCTATACGCCGGTCCGCACGCTGACGCCCGGCGACCCGGAGGGCTACTTCGACGCGCTGGTGCGCTTCCCCGCGTCGGGCACCGTCCGCCTCGCCTGGAGCTACCCCGGTGGGCCCGAGGTGTACAGCCGAACCGTGTCGGTCGTCGTTCGTTGAGCCGGCAAGAACCCGCAACTCACGCGCCGTTCTCGGTTTAGTGCTGAGATCATGCGTCGAGGTCTGCTCGCCATCGTTCTCGCCGCGACGGCGGGCCTCGTCGCGACTCCGGGAGCGCTGGCCTCAACGACCCAGCAGGCGTGGATGCAGGATGACCCTGGGGTGCTCTCGAACCCGGGGGCGACGCTCCAGACGATGCGCAACCTCGGGGTCGACCGCGTGCGACTGTCGGTGCGCTGGAGCGAGATCGCCCCGAGCCCAAACTCGATCCGGCCGCCGGGCCACTTCGACGCCTCCAATCCGGCGTCCTATCCGGCGCGCAACTGGGGTGTGTTCGACAACGTCGTGAAGACCGCCGAGCAGCTCGGCATCGGCCTGGACTTCGATGTGCTTGGCGGCACGCCCAGATGGGCGGAGGGTCCGGGCGAGCCGAAGGGGGCCCCGAATGCCGTATGGGAGCCGAACGCGACCGAGTTCGGGGCGTTCGTGAAGGCGCTGGGGACCCGCTACAGCGGTACCTATAACCCCGCCTCCAGAAAGAGCGACCCCGGGAACTCGAAGGACCTGCCGCGGATCAGCTTCTGGTCGATCTGGAACGAGCCCGACTACGGCCCGAGCCTCGCTCCCCAGGGACGCCCGGGCGATCTCACGATCCCCTACAGCCCCCTGCTCTATCGCGAGCTCGTCGACGCCGGTTGGAGCGCCCTGCACGCCACCGGGCATGGCCGCGACACGTTCGTGTTCGGCGAGCTGGCTCCGCGCGGCAAGGACTACTGGGGCGTGTTCTCGGGGATGAAGCCGGTCACGTTCATCCGCAACATGTATTGCGTGAGCGCGAAGTACCGCCCGCTGCGCGGCACCGCAGCGGCGCTCCGCGGCTGCCCGACCACCGCGGCGGGCTCCGCCGCCTTCCGCGCCCGCAACCCGGCGCTGTTCGAGGCCGGCGGGTTCTCCGTCCACCCCTACTCCAGGTACTTCGCGCCGAACGTCGAGGAGAACAACGACCCGCTGTACACGTCCCTGGCCGACATCGGCAACCTGACGGCGGCGCTCGATCGGGTCAACCGGGTCTACGGCTCGGGCACACGCCTCCCGATCTACAACACCGAATACGGGTACATCACGAGCCCGCCAAAGATCAGCCCCGACCACAGCTCCAAGCCGCCCGCCTACTACATCTCTCCCACCACCGCGGCCGTCTACCTGAACCAGGCGGAGTACATCAGCTGGAAGAACCCGCGGATCCAGTCGTTCATGCAGTACCTGCTGAAGGACCCGCTGCCGCGGACGAAGGCGACCGACTACGGCGGCTACGCCAGCGGGCTGGAGACATTCACCGGCCAGCCGAAGGCGACCTACTACGCCTGGCGGCTGCCGATCTACCTGCCGGTCACGACCACCCAGGTGGGCGACACGCTGGAGGTGTGGGGCGCGATCCGCCCGGCCCACTTCGCGATGCTCGACAACGCGAGCGATCCCGAGATGGTGACGATCCAGTTCAAACCGACCGGATCGACCGCATTCAGCACGGTGGCCACGATCCCGGTGACCAACGCGAACGGCTACTTCGACACCCGGGTGGCGTTCGAGGGCAGCGGGATGGTCCGCCTGGAGTGGACCTATCCGAGCGATGACATGACGCTCCTGCCGGGAACGGTGGCGTACAGCCGGGACGTGCAGATCACCGTCCGCTGACGCGGTCGGCATACTTGCCGCGTGCGGAGCGGCGAGGAACTCATCGGGCGTCTGCAGGGGATCTGTGGGTCAGAGCACGTCCTGACCCACCCACACGAGCTGGCCACGTACCAGTCCGACGGGCTGTCTCAGTACAAGTCGCGGCCGCTCGCCGCGGCGCTCCCCGGGACTCCGGCCGAGGTGCGCAGCATCGTCCGCGCCTGCTACGAGGCCGGCGTGCCGTGGGTCGCCCGCGGCGCCGGTACCGGGCTCTCCGGCGGCGCGCTGCCCCACACCGAAGGCATCCTGATCGTGCTGGCCCGGTTGCGGCGGATCATCTCCGTCGAGCTGGCCGACTCCCGCATCGTCGTCGAGCCGGGCGTGACGAACCTGGCCATCTCCCGCGCCGTCGCCCCCACCCACTTCTACCCGCCCGACCCCTCCAGCCAGATCGTCTGCTCGATCGGCGGCAACGTCGCCGAGAACTCGGGCGGGGCGCACTGCTTCAAGTACGGCTTCACGACCAATTACGTCACCGGCCTCGAGGTCGTGCTGAGCGACGGCTCGCTCGTCCAGCTCGAACGCGACGCGCCCGGCTACGACCTGCTCGGCGCGTTTGTCGGCTCGGAGGGCACGCTCGGCGTCGTCACCCGGATCACGTTGCGGGTGGTGCCAGCGCCCGAGAGCGTACGCACGCTGGTGGCGTTCTTCGAGGACACGAGCGCGGCCGGTGACGCCGTGACCGAGATCGTCGCCGCGGGGATCGTCCCCGGCGCGATCGAGATGATGGACCGGCTGTCGATCCTCGCCGCCGAGCAGGCGACGGGCGCCGGCTACCGGCTCGACGCCGGAGCCGCGCTGCTGATCGAGCTCGACGGACCGTACGAGGAGTGCACGGCGCGCTTCGAGCACGTGATGGCGCTGTGCGGCGACGCCGGCGCCTGCGACGTCCGCGTCGCGCTGTCGGCCGCCGAGCGCGAGCAGCTGTGGCAGACGCGCAAGGCGGCGTTCGCCGCGATGGGCCGGATCGCCCCCGCCTACTACGTCCAGGACGGCGTCATCCCCCGCACCCGCCTGTCCGAGGTGCTGCGCCAGATCGAGACGCTGGCGGCCGAGTACCGGCTGCAGGTCGCCAATGTCTTCCACGCCGGCGACGGCAACCTTCACCCGCTCGTGTGCTACGACTCGGCGCGCCCTGGCGAGGCCGAGCGCGCCGAGGAGCTGGCCGGGCTGATCGTGAAGGCGTGCGTCGACGCCGACGGGTCGATCACCGGCGAGCATGGCGTCGGCGTCGACAAGAAGGCGTACATGCCGTCGATGTTCTCGCAGGACGACCTGGAGGCCTTCCACCGCCTGCGGTGCGCCTTTGACCCGGCCGGGCTGGCCAACCCCGGCAAGGTGATGCCGACCCCGCGGCTGTGCGGCGAGGTGCCGGGGCCGTACCGGGAGCACCCGCTGGAGCGTGACGGCGTGGCGGTGCGCTTCTGATGGCGCCCGCCGATGGGCCGGTGATGGACGGCGTGATCACGCCATCCGGCAGCGAGGGCGTCGCGGCGGCGCTGGCGGCGGCCGCGGCGAGCGGGACGCCGGTGCGGATCCGCGGCGGGGCCAGCAAGCAGACGTGGGGCAACGCCGTCACTTCCGCGGTGACCGAGCTGCGCCTGGACGGCCTCGACCGCACCCTGGAGCACAATGTTGGCGATCTGACAGCGGCCTTTCAGGCCGGTGCCCCGCTGTTGCGGATCCAGCGCGAGCTGGCCGGTTCGGGGCAGCGGATCGCGCTCGACCCGCCGCTCGGGGTTGGCGGCGCCCAGACGGCGACGCTCGGCGGCGTGCTGGCGACGGCCGACTCGGGGCCGCTGCGCCACCGCTACGGCGGCCCGCGCGACCTGATCCTCGGCATCACCGTGGCCCTCAGCGACGGGACGATCTCGCGCGCCGGGGGCAAGGTGATCAAAAACGTCGCGGGCTACGACCTGGCAAAGCTGTTCACCGGCTCCTACGGCACTCTCGGCGTGATCCTGGCCGCCCACATGCGGCTGCACCCGCTGCCGGAGGCGACGGCGACCGCGCTGGCCGCCTGCGATGACGCCGCGACACTGGCCGCCGGGGTGCAGCGGGTGGCCGCCGCACCGCTGGAGCTCGACTGCCTTGACATCGCCTGGCGCGGAGGGCGCGGCGGCATCCTCGCCCAGGTCGCGGGCGCGCAGGCGAGCCGCCGGGCCGAGCGGGTGGCGGCGCTGATGCACTCCTTCGGCTTGGAGCACGTCGACGTCACGAGCGACGACGCGCCGCTGTGGGCCCGCCAGCGGGCCGGGCAGCGCTCGGCGCAGCGCGCGCTGGTGCGGGTGGCCTCGCGCCCGAGCCGGCTGCCGGAGCTGCTCCAGGCCACCGACGACGCCGGCGGGACGCTGGTCGGCCGCGCCGCGCTCGGGGTGTCGTATGTCGAGCTCGACCCCGATGCGGTGGGCGGATTCCTCGGCGCGCTGCCGGACGGAGCGGTCGGCGTGCTCGGCGACGCCCCGCCGGAATTGCGCGCCGCGCTCGACCCGTGGGCGTCCTCCGACGGGCCGCTCCTTCAGCTGATGCGCCGCGTGAAGGATCGCTTTGACCCGGCCGCGGTCTGCAACCCCGGCGTATTCGTGGGCGGACTCTGACAATGCCCGTCCCCTACGCTGCAGGGGCGTGATGTCCGGCTTCGATGAGCACCGCCCCCCCGAGCAGGCCCTGGTCGACGACTGCGTCCATTGCGGGTTCTGCCTCGACAGCTGCCCGACCTACGTCCTGGCGGCCGAGGAGGCCGACTCGCCGCGCGGGCGGATCGTCCTGATCGACGAGGCGCTGAAGCCCGAGGGATCGCTGTCGGACGAGCTCGTCTCGCATTTCGACAGTTGCCTCGGCTGCCTGGCCTGCGTGTCCGCCTGCCCGTCGGGCGTGCAGTACGACAAGCTGATCCACCGGGTGCGCCCGCAGATCGAGCGCCACCACCACCGGCCCGGTCCCGAGCGCGCGCTGCGCCTGCTGCTGTTCGAGACCCTCCCCTACCCGAAGCGCCTGCGCCAGCTGTGGCCGCTGCTGGCGGCGTCTCGGCGTCTTGGCGTCGACCGGCTCCCTGAGCGGGTCGCCGTCCTGGCCAAGGTCGCCCCGCGGGTCTCGGGCCGCCGCGCGCCCGACTTCAACCCCCCGCTGGTGACGCCGGCGGTCGGTACGCCGCGCGGACGCGTGGTGCTGCTGCTCGGCTGCGTTCAGCGCGTGTTCTTCTCCGAGGTGCACCGCGCGACGATCGACGTGCTCGCCGCTGAGGGCTTCGAGGTGGTGGCGCCGACGATGCCGGACTGCTGCGGCGCGCTGGAGCTCCACGCCGGCGAGGAAGAACAGGGCATGGCGCGCGCCGAGGCGACGATCGCCTCCTTCTCGGAATACGGCGAGCTCGACGCGATCATCGTCAACTCGGCCGGTTGCGGCGCCGCGATGAAGGAGTACGGCGAGCTGCTGCGAACCCCGGCCGCGGAGGCGTTCAGCGCCCGGGTGATGGATGTCAGCGAGCTGCTGGCGTCGGTCGAGCCGCGCGCTGAGCGCGGCCCCGTACCGCTGAAGGTCGTCTACCACGACGCCTGCCACCTGGCGCACGGCCAAGGGATCCGCTCCGCCCCGCGCGAGCTGCTGGCCGCGATCCCGTCGCTGGAGCTCCTGGAGGTCGCCGCCGAGCCCGACGTCTGCTGCGGCTCGGCCGGGATCTACAACATCGTGCAGCCGCACGCCGCGGCCGAGCTCGGCGTGCGCAAGGCGCGCAACCTGCTGGACTCGGGCGCCGAAGCGATCGCGGCGGGCAACCCGGGGTGCACGGCGCAGCTCGCCCGGCATCTGCGCGAGCTCGGCCGCCCGCTACCGATCCACCACACGATCGAGCTGCTCGCGCGTTCGATCGCCGCCGCTCACTAGCTGCCCTCATTCCTGGGAGCTTTTTGTGTCGTAGTAGAGCCACAAAAGGCTCCCAGCATCACGTTCTCGCCATGAACTCGTCGAGCCCGGCCTGGGCCTGTCGGCGAACCTTCGCCCGCAGGAACGGCGTCCAGCCGAGCAGCAGGCCGGCCGGCCCGAGCGCCTGCCTGGCCCAGGCATGGAACGGGAAGCTGTCGCGATGGTCGGCGATCAGCCCGTTTTCGAAGCGGAACTCGGCCCGCACGTCGTTGTGCACGCGGCGGCCCGTGGCCGCGAACGTGTAGTCGGCGATCCAGTGGGCGCGGCCGCGCCCGCCGTCGGCGCTGTGCTCCGACAGGCGGACGCGCAGATCCTTCGCCCGCCCGGTCAGCATGCGCCACATCGCTCCGGGCTGCTCCCCGTTCAGATCGGTGAACACGGGGTCGGCGAAGTGCGCGCCGGGCGCGTAGCACGCGGCCATTGTCACTCCGTCGAGCTCCGTGAAGGCCGTGTAGAAGCGCTCGATCAGCTCGAGGCCAGGGTCGGCCGCGGTGCTAGGCATACATCGCGTCGATCTCCGCGGCGTACTTCGCCCCGATCGGCTTGCGCTTGAGCTTCATCGTCGGGGTCAGCTCGTCGCCGCCCGGCAGCCAGTCGCCCGGCACGATCGTGAACTTCTTGATCTGCTCGACCCGGGCCAGGTGGGTGTTGCCCTCGTCGATGCCGGCCTGGACGGCCTCGCGCACCTGCGGCTCGCCGGCCAGCGCCTCCAGCGACGTGTCGGCGATCTCGTGCTGCGCCGCCCACTGCGGCGCGTAGTCGGCGTCGAGCACGATCAGCGCCGTGTTGTACGGCCGCATGTCGCCGATGCAGCACGCCTGACCGATCAGCGGGCTGCCGGATTTGATCGCCGCCTCGATGTTGGCCGGCGACATGTTCTTGCCGGCCGCGTTGATGATCAGCTCCTTCTTGCGGTCGACGATCTTCAGGAAGCCGTCGGCGTCGATCTGGCCGATGTCGCCGGTGTGGAGCCAGCCGTCGGGGTCGATCGCCTCGGCGGTCTTCGCGGGCGCGTTGCGGTAGCCCTTCATCAGGAACTCGCCCTTGATCAGGACCTCGCCGTCGTCGGCGAGGGTGATCTCCGCCCCCGGGGACGGCGGGCCCACGGTGCCGAGCTTCACGTGCCCGGGGCGGTTGGCGGTCCCGAACCCGCACGTCTCGGACATCCCCCAGATCTCGGCCAGCTCGATCCCGAGACCGTGGAAGAACTCCAGCACGTCGACGGGCGTCGGGGCGGCGCCGACGTTCACGGCGGTGATCTCGTCGAGACCGAGCATCGCGCGGAAGCCGGAGAAGATCTTGGCGTCAGCCTCGGCCACCCGCGTGGCCAGCGCCTCGGGCACGGGCTCGCCGCGCTGCTCCAGGCGGACCTTCTGGATCGAGGCCTTCAGCGCGGCCTCCACGGGTTCGCGCTGCTCGGCCGGCTGCGCGGCGAGCATCGTCTCCAGGCCGGCCTTCAGCTTCTCCCAGATCCGCGGGACGGCGAAGAACCAGGTCGGGTGCACGCGCGGCAGGTAGGAGACGACCTCACGCGGGTTCGTGCAGCACGTCGTCGTGCCGGCGTACACGACCGGGGTGTAGTGGTGGGCCATCCGCTCGGCGATGTGGGCCGAGGGCAGCCACGAGATCACCCTCCCGCCCAGCGGGAAGTCGACGATCTGCTCGATCGCGGCGGCGGTGAACATGATCGCCTTGTGCGTGAGCTGGACGCCCTTCGGGTGGCCGGTGGTGCCGGAGGTGTAGATCAGCGTCAGCACGTCGTCGGGCTGGATCGCGGCGGATGCGGCGGCGGCGTCGAACCCGGGGTTCGATCCTTCGACGTCGGCCAGGGCGATCGTCCCCTCCGGCGCCTCGCCGTCGACGACGATCACGTGCTCCAGCGCCGGCAGCGACTTGCGCGCCTCCAGCACGACCGGGAGGTAGGCCTGCTCGATGATCGCCACCCGCGCCGCGGCGTCCTGGCAGAGGTAGGCGATCTCGGCAGCCGGGTAGGTGTTGTAGATCGAGAACGGGGTCGCGCCCGTCATCACGGTCGCGAGGTCGACGATGTGGAACTCCGGCCGGTTGGAGAGCATGATCGCCACGCACTCGCCCTGGCCGACGCCGAGCTTGGCCAGGCCTCCGGCGACGGCGTCGACCCGCTCCAGCAGCTGCGACCACGTGAGGGACACCGAGTCGTCGACGAGACGCACGGCCACGATGTCGGGGTGGTTCGCTGCGGTGCGCCGCAGCGCCTCGGTCACCGTGGCGGCGTCGACGGCCCGCGCGCCCGGCGTGATCGTGCTGCTCTCCATGTCTCCTCCTCGCTTGGCTGTCGGGGCAAAAGTACCGCAGCGTACGTCAGCCTGATCCGGTCAGGCTGTCGAGCGAGTCGTGGTCGTCGATGAACGTCGTGATCCGCTCCAGGCAGCGCAGCATGTAGTCCTTGGGCTGCATGTCGGGTTGCAGGCGTCCCGCGCCGATCGTGAACAGGGCGAAGATCAGCACGTGGAACGGCTGCTGGCGGTAGCGCAGCCACGCCTCGTCGAATGACGGAGGCCGGCCGACGCCTTCCTCGCCGAGCCTCCACAGGTACCGCTGCAGCAGCTCGCGCTCCCAGGCCCGCCGGTCCTCGACCGCGACGTTCACCGATAGCGCGTAGGAGACGTCGAGCGCCCACTCGCCCTTGGCGACGCACTGCCAGTCGTACAGGCCCATCCGCCCGTCCGGATCTCGCAGCCAGTTGCCCTGGTGGACGTCCTGGTGCAGGACCGTGGGGACGGCGCGCGAGTTCAGCCGCAGCGCGTGCATCGTGGCCGGCAGCAGCTCGTCCCGGCGGCGGTAGACGGCTGCCGGCATGGCCGATCGTCCGCGCTCGATTCCAACCCGCGCGCGCTTGTCGATGCCGATCTCGTTCAGTTGCTGCTGGAAGCGCTCGGTGCTCGGCAGGCGCGCGAGCACGGTGCCGAGGCGAGGGTCGTTCCAGAACGCTGCGTGGTAGTAGGCCATCTGGTCGATCATGTCCTCGGCGTCGCGGCGCTCGATGCCCTCGTGCATTGGGTCAGGGAAGCTCCACCCCTGCGCGCCGAGGTCCTCCATCAGCACGATCGACCGGAACGTCCGCGGATCGGACGCCGCGTGATATGTGCGCGGGCTGCGCAGCCGCGTGAGCTCAGGCCGGATGTCGCGGTAGAAGATCGTCTCGCACTCGGTGACGCCGCCGAGCACGAGCATCAGCCGCGACTGCAGGCTGGAGGCCGTCTTCATGAACAGCGCGACCGGGAGACCCGCCTCGTGACCGGCCGCGTTGTAGCTCACACGCAGTGCGCGGCGGGAGCTTGTGCCGTCCGACCCGCCGACGACTTGAAAGCCGACGACCGATGCGCCGGGCACCGCGCGACAGAGCGCCGCGGTCAGCCACTCGTTGCTCAGCGCGCTCGCCGACGGCGGGACGTCGTGCAGCGACGCGAGACGGACGGGCGCGACCCGCTCGCGGGCTACGTTGACGGCGACCCTCGCCGCCAGCACCGGGAGTCGTAGCTTGGCTGACATGGTGATCTCCTCGGTGGGCGCTGGTCGCGGCGTCGACGAGGTAAAAGTACACGGGCTATTGACGCCTGTCAAGTTTGCCTCACGCCTGTCAGATCTGTCATGATGGCGGCATGGAGGCAGCGCGCGCTCGAGCCCGCTACACCCCGGGGCCCAGCCGCGGCGACCAGCGTCGCGCAGCGCTGCTCGGGGCTCTGGAGCAGCTGCTGAGCACCCGTCCGCTGGCCGAGATCGCGATCACCGACATCACCCGCGCCTCCGGAGTGACGCGCTCGGCCTTCTACTTCTACTTCCCGACCAAGGGGGCAGCGGTGGCGGCGCTGCTGGCCGACTTCCAGGAGGAGATGCAGCAAGCGGCGATCACCTGGTACGAGGGGGGTCCGGGGACCCCGCTGGAGCGCATCCAGGCCGGCTTCACCGCCAGCGTTCAGCTCTGGCGCGTCCACGGCAAGCTGCTCGTCGCGCTGCTCGACACGATCGGTATCGATCCCGACCTCCGAGTGATCTGGGACTCGTGGAGCGACGGCTTCATCGGGCGGATCGCCGACCGGATCGTCGCGGACCGCGCGACCGGTCTGGCGCGCGGCACGGCCGACCCGGCCGCGCTCGCCACCGCGCTCATGGGGGCGGCGCTCTACGGCATGGAGCGCGACGTCCGAGCGATCCTCGCCGGCCAGGCCCCGGACGAGACGCTCATCGCCGCGCTCGTCGAGCTCTGGCATCGGACGATCTACCCGACCGGGTAGCGCGTCAGTGCGGGACGTGCAGGCCGGTGCCCGAGAGGTCGTTGCTGAGGCCGACGACGAACAGCGCGATGATCAACAGGAAGCCAACGACGCCGGCGCGCTCCATCACGCTGAACGGGATCCGCCGGCCGCGCACCTTCTCGGCCACGGCCCAGAACACATGCCCCCCGTCCAGCGGGAGGAACGGGAACAGGTTCACGATCGCCAGCGACAGTGAGATCAGCCCGAGGATCCAGAACGCCTCGGTCGTGTCGTAGGAGAAGCTCTGCTGGACGATCTCGGCCACCCCGACGATCGAGTGCAGCTGGCGCCGGTCCTGCGACTTGAACAGCTGCGCGATGTGCGAGACGGTCTCGCTCGTCACTGTCCACATCTCGTCGATGCCCTGGTGCGCGGCGTCGATCGCCCCCAGGTTGTGCGTCACGGGGATCTCGCCGATCTCGAACCCGATCAGCATCCGCTTCGCCTTCGCGTTGTAGCGCGGGTAGAGCGAGAAGCTGACGAGCTTCCCGTGCCGGCGCACGGTCACGCGCACCGGCGTGGCTGCGAGGCACCCCGACACCTGTGCGCCCCGGCAGCGGTCGCTGGAGACCAGCGTGGTCACCTGCTGGTAGTTCGTGATCGGCCGGCCGTCGACGGTGACGATCCGGTCGTTCGGCTTCAGGTACTGCGATGCGGGCGGGGCTGTCGTCGCGGCGACGGCCACCCCCTTGGTCACGAGCTGGCCGTGGCGGGAGGTGTCCTGCGGCACGCTGAGGTAAATGACGAACAGGATCACGAACGCGATCACGACGTTCACGAACGGTCCGGCGAGGATCACCACGATCCGCTTCCAGGGCGGCTGGTTGATGTACGCCCTGGGGGCCACATCGGGCGTGAGCTCCTCGTAGGGGCTCATCCCGGTGATCTTCACGAACCCGCCCAGGGGGATCCAGCCGATCCCGTACTCGGTCTCGCCGCGCTGGAAGCGCAGCCGGGTCCGCCCGAAGAACAGCGAGAATCGCTCCACCCGCATCCCCACCGCCTTGGCGGCGACGAAATGGCCGGCCTCGTGCAGGATGATCAGCGCGGCGAAGCCGACGAAGGTGAGAACGTACGACATGGTGGCCATCCGAGTGTGGCAGCCCCGGAGCCATGCTTCGCAGACTCTTATCTGCCTGCACCGCGGCGCGATCGCGCGCCGCTCAGACCGCCGGGATCAGCTCTCCGGCGGCCGCCCGCGCCGCGGTGTCGGCGCGGGCCAACGTCTCGAACGAGTGGACCTGGCGCGCCGGCTGCTCGCGCAGTGTCCGCTCGATCACCTCGGCGATCCCGGTGAAGGCGAGCCGGCCGGCCAGGAACGCATGCACGGCGACCTCGTTGGCGGCGTTCAGCGTGCACGGGGCGGTGCCGCCGGCGATGCCCGCCTCGCGCGCCAGGCGCAGGCACGCAAAGGTCTCCTCGTCGGCGGCCTCGAAGGTAAGCGCTCCCAGCTGCACGAGGTCAAGCGGACGCACCGGCACGTCGACCCGCTCCGGATAGTGGAGCGCGTAGGAGATCGGCACTCGCATGTCCGGATAGCCGAGGTGCGCCAAGGTGGCGCCGTCGCACAGCTGGATCAGACTGTGGATGATCGACTGGGGGTGCACGACGACGTCGATCTGGTCGTACGGCGTGCCGAACAGGTGGTGGGCCTCGATCAGCTCGAGCCCCTTGTTCATCAGCGTCGCCGAGTCGATCGTGATCTTGCCGCCCATCGCCCAGGTCGGATGCGCCAGCGCCTGCTCGATCGTGACCCCCTCCAGCTCTTCGGCCACGCGCCCGCGGAACGGTCCGCCGGACGCGGTCAGGATCAGGCGGTCGATCGTCCCCGTGCGCTCGGCGGCGATCAGTTGGTGGAGCGCCGAGTGCTCGGAATCGACGGGGATCAGCGCCGCGCCGGTGGCCTCGGCGAGCTGCGTGACGAGCTCGCCGCCCACGACCAGGCTCTCCTTGTTGGCCAGCGCGACGTCGATGCCCTCGCCGAGCGCGGCGACGGTCGGCAGCAGACCGGCCGAGCCGACGATCGCGTTGAGGACCATGTCGCACCCGGAGTCGGTGATCAGCCCGACGAGGCCGTCGTTACCGCCAAGCACGGTCCCGTCGGTCCAGGCCTCGGCGGCGCGAGCCGCCGCATCGGCGTCGGCGAGGGCGATCCGGCTCACCCCGCACGCCTGCGCCTGCGCCACCAACGCCTCCCAGTTGTGACCCGCGCTGAGGCCGACGACCTCCAGCTCGCCGCCGCTGCGCGCGACGACGTCGAGCGCCTGCACGCCGATCGAGCCAGTCGAGCCGAGAATCACCAGGCGTCGCACGGTCGCCGATTGTAGGGAGCGCTCAGTGCAGCGCCGGGTGGATCGTGACCCACACGTAGTACCCGGCGACGACGGTGAAGATCGCCCCGTCGAGGCGGTCGAGCGCGCCGCCGTGGGCGCCGAACAGGCTTCCGGCGTCCTTGGCGCCGGCGTCGCGCTTCACCAGCGACTCGAACAGGTCGCCGAGCGGGCCTAGCACGGCGATCGCGATCCCCAGGGCGAAGGCGTCGCCGCCCGTCAGGTAGCTGCTCTGGTAGGAGGCGGCGACGTACACGGCCAGGATCGTCACGAGCATCCCGCAGAACAGCCCCTCGACGGTCTTGTTCGGCGATATCTCGGGCGCCAGCGGCCGGCGCCCGAACAACCGTCCCCCGAGGTAGGCCCCGGTGTCGCCGAGGAAGGTGCCGACGGCGACGTCGATCAGGATGCCCTTGCCGTCGCCGAGCTGGCGCAGCAGCACGGCGTGGGAGAAGGCCAGGCCGATCCACAGCACCCCGAGCAGCGTGCCGGCGATCGAGACGGTGGCGTCGGCGAGGTTCCCGCGCGCGATGACCGCGACGAACAGCACCGGCACCGTGCCCATCAGCACCTCGAAGACAACGCGCAGGCTGCCGTACCGCGCGGCCAGGCACATCGCGATGAGGCTGGCGAAGCCGACGATCGGCACCGGCTTCCAGCGGTCGAGCATCGTGTAGAGCTCCTGCAGGCAGGCGCAGCCCAGCAGCATCATGAACACCGTCCAGGCCGTGCCGCCGACGTCGATCAACGCCACGGCGAGCACGGCGGCCGGCACGGCGATGAGGATCCGCGACCACAGGTCCGAGCGTGGCTTGCGCTCGCGGGGCGGCGAGCGACGCCGGCGCTCCTGCTCTGGGCGAGGGCGCTGGCGTTGGCGCGGTGCGTCGGATCGGTCGCCAGGCCGGGGCGCTCGCCGCCCGGTCGACATCAGCGGCCCCCGAAGCGGCGGCGGCGCGAGGCGAACTCGTCGAGGCTCGCCGCCAGCACGTCGCGGGTGAAGTCCGGCCACAGTTCGTCGCGGAAGACGAGCTCGGAGTACGCCGATTGCCACAACAGGTAGTTCGACATTCGCTGCTCGCCGCTGGTGCGGATGATCAGGTCGGGATCGTGCATGTCGGGGGCATACAGGTGGGCGCGGAACTCCTCGTCGGTGCTGCCCGTAAAGGTTCGCGCTGCGTCGACGATCTCCGCCCTGCCGCCGTAGTTGAACGCCACACAGAACGTCATCCGCGTGTTGTGAGCGGTCAGCTCCTCGGCCCACTGCATCCGCTCCAGCAGCTCCGGGGCGACCGGCGCGCTGCGGCGACCAATAAAGCGGATGCGCACGTTCTCCTCGTGGAGCGGAGGCACCTCGGATTGGACGCGCTCGATGAACATGCTCATCAGCCCGCTCACCTCGTCCTCCGAGCGGCTCCAATTCTCGGTCGAGAACGAGAACACCGTCAGCTCCTCGATCCCGAAGTCGGGCGCGTCGCGAACGCGTTCAGTGACGCGGTCGGCGCCGGCCCGATGGCCTTCGAGCACCGGTAGCCCGCGCTGCTGTGCCCAGCGGCCGTTTCCGTCGGTGATGATCGCTACGTATCTCGGGCCGTTCAAGGACGGTGCCTCGGCCACGCTAGACCTCGAGGATGTCGGCTTCCTTGTGCTCCAGGATCTCGTCGAGCTCCTGGATGCGCCCGTCGGTCACCTTCTGCAGCTCGACCTCGGCGCGGTGCTCCTCGTCAGAGCCGGTCTCCCCGGCCTCCTTCAGCTCGCGCAGGTCGTGCATGACGTCCCGGCGGATGTTGCGGATCGCCACGCGACCCTCCTCGGCGATGTTGCGCGCCACCTTCACCAGTTGGCGGCGGCGCTCCTCGGTCAGCTCCGGGACGGCGAGACGGATCACGTTGCCGTCGTTGTTCGGCGTCAGGCCAACGTCGGACTCCAGGATCGAGCGTTCGATCGTCTTGATCGAGCTTTTGTCGTACGGCTGGATCGTGATCAGCCGCGCCTCGGGTGCGGAGATCGTCGCCAGCTGCTTCAGCGCGGTCTGCGTCCCGTAGTAGTCGACGACGATCCGGTCCAGCAGCGCCGGACTGGCGCGCCCGGTGCGCACCGAGCTGAACTCGTGCTTGATCGCGTCGACGGACTTGGACATCCGCTCGCGGGCGTCCTCCAGCAGCAGGTCGATCGTCTCGTCGCTCATGTCCGTACCAGGGTTCCGACGCGTTCGCCCGACACTATCCGGTCAATGTTGCTGCTGTCGGCCATGTTGAACACGATGATCGGCAGATTGTTGTCCATGCACAGCGCGAACGCGGTCGAGTCCATCACCTGCAGGCCGCGGGTGAGGGCCTCCTTGTGCGTGATCTCGGGGATGAACTGCGCGTCGTCGTGCTTGGCCGGATCCTTGTCGTAGACGCCTTTCACGCCGTTCTTGGCCATCAAGATGATCTCGGCGTGGACCTCCAGCGCGCGCAGCGCGGCGGCCGTGTCGCTGGTGAAGAACGGGTTGCCGGTGCCCGCCGCGAAGATCACGATCCGCCCCTTCTCCAGGTGGCGCATCGCGCGGCGGCGGATGTACGGCTCAGCGACCTCGGAGATCGTGATCGCCGACTGCACCCGCACGGGGACGTCCTCCTTCTCCAGCGCGTCCTGCAGCGCCAGCGCGTTCAGCACGATCGCCAGCATCCCCATGTAGTCGCCGGTGGCGCGATCCATGCCGGCGGCGGCCGCCGCCAATCCGCGGAAGATGTTGCCGCCTCCGAGCACGATCGCCACCTCGACGCCCCGGTGGTGCACCTCGGCGATCTCGGCGGCGATGGCGTGGACGCGCTCGGGATCGGTCCCATAGTCCAGCTGTCCCATCAGCGCTTCGCCGGACACCTTCAGCAGGATTCGGCGGAAGGCCGGGCGCGGCCCGCCGTCGTCGGGGCCCGTGCTCACGGCCGTTACCCGCCCACGGCGAACCGGGCGATGCGGCGGATGACGACGTTCTCGCGCGTCTCCGTCGCCAGCGCGGTGCGTAGTTGCTCGATCGTCTGGCCGCCGTGCTTGTCCTCGTTGACGTGCTTCTGGCGCAGCAGCACGACATCGTCGAGCCACTTGTCGACCTTGCCGCTGACGATCCGCTCGCGCACGTTCTCGGGACGGTCGAGCGCCTGCTCGGTGGCGATCCGGACCTCGCGCTCACGATCCTCGGCCGGCACGTCGTCCTCGCTGATCGCCAGCGGATCCGTGGCCGCGACCTGCAGCGCGATGTCCCGCGCGAACTCGACGAACTTCTCGTTGCGCGCGACGAAGTCGGTCTGGCAGTCGACCTCGACGAGCGCGCCGATCTTGTTGCCCGCGTGGATGTAGGTCTGCACGACGCCCTCCGTGGCCGCGGCGCCGGAGCGCTTGGCGGCGCTCGCGGCGCCCTTGGCGCGCAGAATCTCGATCGCGCGGTCGATATCGCCGTCGGATTCCGTCAGGGCCTCGCGGCAGGCGAGGATGCCGGCGCCGGTCTGGTCACGCAGCGCCTTGACGTCCTTAGCGCTGATTGCGCTCATTCGTTCTCCTGGGTGGTGTCGTCGGCGGTCGGAGCGACCGCAGCAGTGGGCTCGGCCGTGGCCGACGGCTCGGTGGTGGTTTCGGGCTCCGGCGTCGGCGCCGGGTCCGCAGCGGCCGCCGTCTCGGCGGCGGCCTTCGCCTCGGCGGCGGCCTTCGCCTCGGCGGCAGCAGCGGCCTCGGCAGCCTCGGCGGCGGCCTTCGTCTCGGCGGCAGCAGCGGCCTCCGCCTCGGCAGCAGCAGCGGCCTCCGCCGCCGCCTTCGCCTCGGCGAGCGCGGCGGTCTGGGCGGCCTCCAGGTCAGCGGCCGACGTTTCAGCGGCGGGCGTCGCCGGGGCAGGGGCCTCCGGCGCCGGCGTCGCGGCCGCTGCGGCAGCAGCCTCCGCGGCGGCAGCAGCCTCCGCAGCGGCGGCCGCCTCAGCGGCAGCGGCCGCCTCCGCCGCAGCAGCAGCGGCTGCCTCGGCCTCCAGGCGGGCTTTCTCCTCCGCCTCGAGGCGCGCCTTCTCCTCGGCCTCGCGGCGGGCCAGCTCCTCGGCCTCGCGGCGGGCACGCTCCTCGGCCTCGCGCCGCTCGCGCTCCAGGCGCGCGGCCTCCTCCTCGGCGCGGAAGATCCCGTGGCCGTGGGCGACGACGTCGCCGATCGCCCTGGTGATCGCCGCGCACGAGCGGATCGCATCGTCGTTGCCGGGGATCACGTAGTCGATGCCCTCGGGGTCGCAGTTTGTGTCGACGAGCCCGATGATCGGGATCCGCAGCCGCTGCGCCTCGCGTACCGCGATCACCTCGGTCTTCAGGTCAATCACGAACACCGCGTCGGGGACGCGCTGCATGTTCTTGACGCCGCCGAGGTTGGCCCGCAGCTTCTCCAGGTCAGCCTGGGCGGCCATCCGCTCGCGGGTCGGCAGCAGTTGCAGCTGGCCCTCGGTCTCGTAGCGCTCGAGATCGTGCAGGCGCTTGATCCGATTGGAGATCGTCTGGAAGTTCGTCAGCAGGCCACCGAGCCAGCGGTGGTTGACGTACGGCATGTCCGCGGCGGTGGCGATGTCCCTGACCGCGTCGCGGGCCTGCTTCTTCGTGCCGACGAACAGCACGGTGCCGCCGCGGCGCGAGATCTGCTCGGCGAATGACTGCGCCCGCCCGAGGAGTTCCTCGGTCTGCAACAGGTCGATGATGTAGATGCCGTCCCGCTCACCGAAGATGAAGCGGCGCATCTTGGGGTTCCAGCGGCGCGTCTGGTGGCCGAAATGCACACCGGCCTCCAGCAGCTCTTTGATTCCGACTTGAGCCACTGCTCACAGCTCCCTTATGGATTGGTTTGGGCACAACTCCCGCCAGCCGGTTGCCTCGCGATTCCCCGGTTCTGATGATCCGGGGCAGGGACGCGAGCCGCGCTGCCGGGGTAGGAAACGAATTAGCGACGATTTTACGCAAGTTTCCCGCGGTGCCTTCGTTTCAGATGTCAGCGGGCTCTTACCCTTCCCCTACCTTCGGTGAGGGCTTGCACGCGGGCCGGACCTCCCTTCCCCTACCTCCGGTGGCTCGGTCCGCAATTGGCGGGGCGGCTTTGGACGGGCCGCCCCGCCGCTTTTTCACTCCAGCTCGGCTAGCGCCAGCGCCGCCGCCAGGTCGGGCGGCAGGTCGGAGCCGACGTCGATCGCCGCTGCAGTGACGGGGTGCGGGAAGGCGAGACGGGCCGCGTGCAGGAACTGGCGCTCCAGCCCGTAGCGCATCGCGCCGCCGTACTGCTGATCGCCGCAGACGGGATGACCGATCGCCGCCATGTGCACGCGGATCTGATGGGTGCGGCCGGTGTCGAGGACAATTCTGAGCAGCGCCGCGCTCGGCAGCGCGCGGATCAGCTCGAAATGCGTGCGCGCCTCGCGCGGGTCGTCGGTGTCGATCGACATCAGCACGCGGTCGCGCCGGTCACGGCCGATCGCCGCCTCGATCGTTCCGGTGCGGGCCTCGGGCAGCCCGTCGATCAGCGCGAGGTACTCGCGCCGGAGCTCGCGCGCGGCAAGCAGCGCCTTCAGCGCCCGGTGGATGGCGTCGCTCTTGGCCACGACGAGCAGACCGGACGTGTTCCTGTCCAGCCGGTGCACGATCCCGGCGCGGAGTGGCTCCTCGCCCCCGGCGGCGCGCCCTTCCAGGGCCTGGGCCAGGGTTCCGGAGTGGTGCCCGCGCGCCGGGTGCATGACGACGCCGGCGGGCTTGTCGACGATCAGCAGATGCTCGTCCTCGTAGGCGATCTGGAATGCCGCCGGGTCGCCTTCGAGAATGCGCGGCGGCGAATTCTCGCCGGCCCCGAGCGGCCCGGGCTCGATCATGATCCGCTCGCCGCCGCTCAGCACGTGGCGCTTGGGGCGTGCCGCCCCGTCGACGTGGACCCGGCCGGCGTCGATCAGCGCCTGGGCCTGCGCGCGGGAGCCGAGTGGCTCGGCCAGAAACCTGTCAAGACGGGTGCCGGCGTTCTCGGCGGCGACGATCAGCTCAGTCGCCACGGCGCGAGCCCACCTCCAGGACGAGCAACAGCGCGATCACGCCAAACGTGATCGCCATGTCGGCCACGTTGAACGCCGGCCAGTGCGGCAGCTTGATGAAGTCGGTGACGTACCCGTTCGCGATCCGGTCGATCAGGTTGCCGAGCGCGCCGCCGAGTAGCAGGCCGGTCGGCACCCACAGCCACCGTCGCTGCGGCCGCAGCACCAGGAACGACACGAGCAGCGCCAACGCCACCAGCGTGAACGCGAGCACGATCGCGCCGCCGCCCGAGAGGAAGTTGAACGCGACCCCGTTGTTGTGGACGTTGGTCAGCTTGACCAGCGGGATGAAGTTCCGCTCCTGATCCAGGGAGATGCCGTTCGGGACCGTGTGCTTCGTCAGCTGATCGAGCCCGATGACGACGGCGGCGAGCATGCCGGCGCGGGTCAACGCGGTCGCTCGCTCGTGCCGCGAGCCCTGCACAGCGACCGGCGATCCGATCACGAAATGGCGCGGGTCAGCACCTGCCGGAGGATGCCAAGCAGGATCAGGCCGAGAATCGGGCTCAGATCGAACATGCCGATCGGCGGGATGAACCGCCGAAAGATCCGCAGGTACGGCTCGCTGACGTCGCGCAGGAACCCCAGGATCGCGTCCGAGAACCGCGAGTACGGCGGGCGCAAACCGAAGGAGAACAGCATGTTCGTGACGATGTAGACGAGGATCAACAGGATGTAGACGGTGAACAGCGCCCCGACGTAGTTGGCGATGTCGTTCCGGGTGACGGCGAGCGCGAGCATCAGCGCCGCGCTCCGCCGTCGAGCACGGCGTCGATCGCCTCGTGGAACGCGCCGCGCACGCCCGCCGCCTCCAGCGCGGCCAGGCCGCGGGCGGTCGATCCTCCGGGCGAGGTCACTTCGCGGCGGACCCTGAGCGTGTCGAGGTCGCGATGCTCCAGCAGGGCGGCGGTCCCGGTCATCGTCGCGGTGACGAGCCGGCCGGCCAGCACGGGCGAGAGCCCCCGGCGCACGGCGGCGTCGACCTGAGCCTCGGCCAGCAGCGCCTGGTAGGCGGGGCCGACCCCCATCACCGCGGTGGCGGGGTCGATCAGCCGCTCCGGGAGCTTGATCACGGTCGCGATCCGCTCGAACAGCGCGATCAGCTCCCGCTCCAGCGCCACGAACGCGTCCGGGACGGACGGGGCCGGGTGGACGTGGCTCTCGGGCTCGGCCAGGCAGATGACACCGCGCCGGACCTCGACCGCGGTGTTCGGCATCGCGCGGAAGACGGGGATCCCGGCGTAGGCGGACCGCACCATCGTGTGCGTGGTCGCGCCGAGGACAGACACGACGGCCTTGGCGGTGGCGGCGATCTCGCCGGCGACAAGCTTCAGCTGCGCCGGCTTGTGACAGAGCACAACGAGGTCGGCGCGCTCGGCGACCTCCAGGTTCGAAGCGAGCGCCTCGCCCCCGAGTTCGTCGACGAGCGCCTGAGCTCGCCCGGAGCCGTGATCGGAGCACAGCACCGGATCGCCCCACCCGCGTGCGAGCGCGCGTGCCATGTTCCCGGCGCCGATCAGACCCACTCGCATGTCAGGGAATCTACAGCGGCGCGGGCCCGGCCCCGAACCGACCGGGCTACGACTGGTTGTAGAAGCCCTTCTCGATCAGCCGCGCCCGCTCTTCGGCGGACACCTCGACGTTGTGCGGGGTGACGAGGAAGACCTTGTCGGCGATTCGCTGCATGCCGCCGTCGAGCGCGTAGGTCAGCCCGCTGGAGAAGTCGATCAGGCGCTTAGAAAGGTCGGTGTCGGTCCCCTGCAGGTTCAGGATGACCGGGATCGAGTCCTTGAACTTGTCGGCCACGTCCTGCACGTCGTTGAAGCTCTTGGGCGCGACGAAGTGGACACGCACGTCGCTGCCCGAGCGACCGTTGGGCCGGGTCGGCGCTACCGAACGCAAGGTACTCGTGCGCCCTTCGTCGTCGCCGAAGATGTCATCGATCTCATCACGCCTCCGTCGGGGCAGTCGCTGGACGTTGGGGCGATCGCGATAACTGTCCTGCAGGTCGACTTCGGGCGCCGGCTCGGGCTCGTAATACTCGTCGTCGTAGTCCTCGTCCTCGGCCAAGCCGAAGTACACGAGGGTGCGGTGCCAGGTATCGCGGAAGGCCATGTCGAGACAGATGGTTCGGGTTGCAGGGGGATTTCCCTGCCTGAATTATGCCCGGCCCGGCGTGTACAACCCGCTACCGAGCCTGACAATCGTAGCCCCTTCCTGCACGGCGACCGCGTAATCCTGGGTTGTGCCCATCGATAGCTCGCTCAGCCCGTGCTCCGCGGCGAGCTCCCGCAGCCGCGCGAAGTGGGGCCGGTTGCGCTCCGCGTCGGCCGCCTCGGGCGGCATCGTCATCAGCCCCACCACCGGAACCGGGCACGCCGCGATGTACGCGCCGATCTCCTCCGGCCCGATCCCACCCTTCCCCGGCTCGCCGGCCACGTTGACCTCCAGCAGCACGCGCGTCGCCTCGGTGGCGTGGTGCGCCAGCTGCGCGAGCACCGATTCGCTGGCCACCGAATGGATGTACCGGACGTACGGCACGATCGCCTTCACCTTGCGGCTCTGCAGGTTGCCGATGAAGTCCCACGTGAACTCGGGGTGCGCCCGAGCCTTCTCGACGAGCTCCTGAGCTCGGTTCTCTCCCACCACGGTGATCCCGGCCTCGGCCAGCGCCCCCAGCTCCGCGGTGGGGACGTACTTCACCGCGGCCAGGACCTCCACCTCATCCGGATCGCGCCCGGCGGCGAGGATCACGTCGCCCACGCGCTGCAGCGCGGCGCGGATCAGCGCCGGATCGAGGCCGCGGAACTGCGTCAGGCCGTCAGCCACGCGATCGCCGCCTGCCGGCCGGTGACGCCGCGATCCCGGCGGTGCGAGAAGAACAGGTCCTCGCCGGCACAGATCGTGCACAGCCCCACGTCGTGCACGCTCTGGACGCCGGCGTCCCGCAGCTGCCGGGTCGCGATCGCCTTCAGGTCGAGGTTGCGGCCGCGGCGAACGCCGGGGCCGTATGGCGCGAAGCGCTCGTGCAGCTCCTCGCCCACCTCGTAGCAGCACGGGCCGGCCGCCGGGCCGATCGCCGCTTCGATCGCGCCGTTGGCACCCAGCTCCCTGATCGCTGTCACCCCCTCGGCGACCACCCCGGCCGCGAGGCCCTTCCAGCCGGCGTGCACGACGGCGACGGCGCCGCCGCCGGCGATCGCCACGGTCAGGCAGTCGGCGCCGAGCACCATCGGCGCCACTCCGGGCGTGGTGGTCGCCTGGCCGTCGGCCTCGACCGGGTCGGCGCCGTCGTTGGGACGATCGCGCCGCTGCACGCGCGCGGCGTGGACCTGGAGGCCCCAGGCGAACTCGACGCCATGGTCGTCGCCCAGCCGCTCCCGGTTCGCTGCCACCGCAGCCGGGTCATCCTCGGTAAGGATCCCCAGGTTCAGGCTTTCGAAGGGACCGGTCGAGTGGCCACCCCGGCGCGTCGTGAACAGCGCGCGCGCACCGGGGAGGTCGATCGCGATGTGGTCCCCCTGCGCCTCGAAGGGGGTTGGAAGCTCCGGCAAACCCATCGGAACGCCAGGCTACCGATGCTTCTTTGGTGCCCTAGTCCTTTATATGGGACCTGCGCGCCAAAGAACGGTCACGCCCGGGCTTGGTGCAGCGCCACGCCAAGTTCGGTGGCGCGATCGGGCGCGTAGCCGTCGAGCTTCTCCTCCAGCGCCGCGCGCAGGCCCGCGCCGATCGCCGGACCGGGAGCGATACCCGCCCGCAGCAGGTCCTCGCCGGTGATCTCCAGGCGCACGTGCCGCAGACGCTCCAGCCACTCGCGCGCGGGCGCCTCGGCGCCGAGCGCGCCCGCGGCGGCCACGACCTCGACGCCACGCCCCCCGACCGCCCGGGCGATCTCCGACGGCCGCCCGGCCGCCCGCAGGCGCGCGGCGAGCGCCTCGGCGTCGCCCGCGACCGAGGCGATCACATCGCGGTCAGAAGCGACAAACCCAAGCCCGGCAAGCCCCTGCGCCCCTCCCTCTCGAAACCCCATCCCCAGGACGAGCAGATCGCGACGACCATCACGGGGCAGCAGCCTCAGGGCCCGGTCG
The DNA here is from genome assembly GCA_035552615.1 of Solirubrobacteraceae bacterium. Classification (GTDB taxonomy): domain Bacteria; phylum Actinomycetota; class Thermoleophilia; order Solirubrobacterales; family Solirubrobacteraceae; genus Palsa-465. The sequence goes on along the minus strand of DASZLC010000110.1, from coordinate 17,355 downwards.
ACCACGTCGCGATCGGCCACCGACGGCGAGACCTCGAGCCCGGCCAGCATCACCAACCCGCCCACCGGGTCCTCCTCGCGCGCCAGCAATCGCAGCTCGTTTCCCACCCGTGGCCCACTGACGGTCGCCAGCGCACCGGCCGCGACCGCCGAGCGGGCCAGGGCACGGGTCCCCGGCTCGACCTCGAAGCCCAGCCGCGCCGCGTACCGCGCCAGGCGCAGCAGCCGCGTCGGATCGTCGATGAAGCTGCGGTCGTGGAGGACCCGGAGCAGACCCGCGTGCACGTCGTCGACCGCGCCCGGCACCGACACGAGCGCCCCGTCGTGCAATCCCAGCGCGATCGCGTTCACGCTGAAGTCCCGGCGCGGCAGATCCTCCGATACGGTCGCCGGCGTCACGTCGGGCAGCGCGCCGGGGCGTGGGTAGCGCTCGGTCCGCGCCCGCGCGATGTCATAGCTGCGGCCGTCGAGGGCGACGGTGCACGTCCCGAACCGGTCATACGCTTTTACGTCCCCGCCGAGCCGCGAGGCCACGGTGGCCGGGTCGCCCTCGGTGAGCAGGTCAAGTTCGCGCGGCGCCCGGCCGAGCAGCAGGTCGCGCACGGCGCCCCCGACGAGATACAGCGGCTCTTCGGGCAGCGCGGCGAGCAGCGGCGATGCGTCCGGCAGCGCGCGGACGGCGTCGAGCAGTCCGTCGGGGGACGGCGCCGGCATGGCGAGGGGCGGCAGTTCGGACACGCCGCAGATCTTCCCGCACGGGATGGCGCCCGTCTGAACCCCGTCTGGCTAGCATGGCCGCATGCCGAGTCCCGGTTCGCGGCCGATGCTGCGGCGGGTGTTGATTGCCGTGGCGGCCGTGATGGTCGTGGTGGGGATCGTGGTGGTCGTCGTGATCCTGCACTCGCCCGGCAACGTGTCGCACCCCAATCTGTCGTTCACACAGCCGACCACGACCGCACCGCCGGCGCCGGCCAAGCCGAAACCGAAGGCGGTGGCGGCGTTTGAGTGGCCGCGCTACGGCTACGACGGCGGCCGCACGCGGTACTTCGATGCGCCCGCCTCGCTGGTCCCGCCGTTCCGGGTCGGCTGGCGCTTCAACGACGGCGCGCTGCTGGAGTTCCCGCCGGTGATCTTCGGGCACACCATGTACGTGCTCGACGACGACGGGGCGGCGCGCGCGATCAACACCGCCACCGGCCACGTCGACTGGTTCCACAAGATCGGGACGCTGGCCGCCGCCTCCCCCGCGATCTACGCCCGCCGGCAACTGGCGATCATGGTGCTGCTGTCGGTGAACGGCCACAGCCCCGGCGGCGGCTATGTCGACGCGCTGTCGATGCGCACGGGGCGGATCGTGTGGTCGCACCCGATCGCCCCGGGCAGCGAATCCTCGCCGATCGTGTGGGGCTCGACGGTCTACTTCGGCGATCAGTCCGGCACCGTCTACTCGATCGACGCCGCGAACGGTCACGTGAACTGGACCTACCACGCCAGCGGACCGGTGAAGGGCGGCCCCGCGCTGGTGAACGGGATCCTCTATTTCGGCGACTACGCCGGCCGCGCCTATGCGCTGCACGCCGACACCGGCCGGCCGCTGTGGGCGGTCACCACGAGCGGCGCCCAGTTCGGCTTCGGCTCGGGCAACTTCTACTCCACCCCGGCGGTGGCGTTCGGGCGGGTCTACATGGGCAACACGGACGGGTTCGTGTACTCGTTCGCCGCGCGCACCGGCGCCGTGGCGTGGGCCACCAACACCGGTGCCTACGTCTATGCCTCGGCTGCCGTCGCCGACATCAAGGGCCTCGGCCCGACCGTCTACCTGGGCTCCTACAACGGCGACTTCTATGCCTTCAACGCCCAGTCTGGGGCGGTTCGCTGGGCCCATCCGGCCGGCGGGAAGATCTCCGGGGCGGCCACGATCGTCGGCAACGACATCTACTACTCCGACCTTGGCAGCAAGTCGACGACCGGCCTCAATGCTCGCACCGGAAAGGTCGTGTTCACGTACCCCGACGGCGCGTTCAACCCGGTGATCGCCGATTACGGCACGATCTACATGGACGGCTACGGCGAGATCTACCAGCTGCTTCCAAAGGCCCGCGCGACGCCTCACCGGGCCGTGCGGGCGGCGCGTTCGAAGCCCCGCCGGAAGGCCCATCGCGCGAGCTCTCACCACCGCGCGCGCCGGGGGCGCTAATCTCCCGTTTGCGGCGCGCTTCGCCGGTGGCGGAGGGTGGTCAGCACAGAGACGACGAGGGCCCGGTTCAGGGCGCTACATCCTGGACCGAGCAACGCGTGTGCCACACCCGCCCGGCGGGCATGGTAGGATACGTGTCTATGCGTTGTCGTAGTGGAAGTCACTGCCAGGAGCCGACCGTCAAGGGTCGTCGGTTTTGTGCGGATCATGCCGCTGAGCTCGATCGCATGCGCGAAGAGCTCAAGGATGCCGCCGCTGCCCGTATCGGGCGAGGCCGTCCCAAGCGTTCGTCTACCTGCTGCCGTCCCGGCTGCTACGAGCCCCGCGTTCCCCCTGCCGCTTATTGCGATACATGCGCAGCAGCGGGGTACGTGGAAGAGGCCGCCTAACCGCTGCCGCTCAGTAGCCGGACGCTCGAAATAGAAGTCGATTCTCGCCGACGGCGGCCGGTATTGCACGCCGCGCTCCCGGGTTGGGCCAACGCCCAAGCCGCGCGACGCGCCGATGCCGGTCGCCGACGACGAGGACTGCTGGTCAACCCGCCTGCGGTCGCACCGCGACGCCCGCGGCCGCTAGCTCCTGCTTGATCTCGGCGACGGTGTGATGGCCGTAGTGGAGGATCGACGCGACCAGCACCGCGTCGGCGCCGGCTTGGAGCGCTTGGATTAAGTGAGCGATCTCCCCCGCGCCGCCCGAAGCGATCAGCGGCACGCCGACGGCGCCGGCCACGGCGGCGGTCAGCGGCAGGTCGTAACCGGCATTCGTGCCGTCGCGGTCCATGCTCGTCAGCAGGATCTCGCCGGCTCCCCGCTCGACGCCCTCGCGCGCCCAGGCGACGGCGTCACGCCCGGTCGGACTCCTCCCGCCGGCGACGTACGCCTCCCACGATTGCTCGCCACTCGCCTTTGCATCGATCGCCAGCACGACGCACTGCGCGCCGAAGTTGGCCGCCAGCTCGTCGATCAGCTCGGGCCTGGCCAGCGCGGCCGAATTGACCGAGATCTTGTCGGCGCCGGCGTCGAGCACGGCCTGAGCGTCGGCCACCGAGCGGATCCCGCCGCCGATCGTGAACGGGACGAAGACGTCGTCGGCCGTCCGGCGCGCGAGCTCGACAACCGTGTCGCGCTTGTCGGAGGTGGCGGTGATGTCAAGGAACACCAGCTCGTCGGCCCCGTCCGCGTCGTAGCGGGAGGCCAGCTCGACGGGGTCGCCGGCGTCGCGCAGATCGACAAACCCGGTGCCCTTCACCACCCGTCCGCGGTCGACGTCGAGGCACGGGATCACGCGCTTGAAATGCGTCATTCGCCGTCGAGAATCAGTTGGCCGTCGGCGATCGAGAACCTGCCCTCGTATAGGGCCTTGCCGACGATCACGCCGGTCATGTTCACCTGCCGGAGCGCGGCCAGCGCGCGGAGATCGTCGAGCGAGCCGATCCCACCCGAGTAGACGAACGAGCCGCGCACGGCGTCGGCGACGTCGATCGTGGCGTCGAGGTCGGGCCCGGTGAGCGTGCCATCGCGCTCGATGCTGGAGAACACGAACCGCCGCACGCCCCGGCTGCCGAGCTGCTCGATCGCCGGCCCCACCGCCATCTCGGTCTGCTCGGTCCAGCCGGCCGCCGCCAGCTTGCCGTCGCGAACGTCGACCGACACGACGACGCGGTCGCCGTGGGCGAGGAGGGCGGCGTCGAGGAAGTCGAGGTCGGTGTAGGCGGCGGTCCCGAGCACGACGCGCGCGGCGCCCGCGCCGATCGCTTCGTCGATCGCCTCGCGGGAGCGCAGCCCGCCGCCGAGCTGGACGGGCACGTCGAGCGCCGCTGTGATCCGCTCGACCTGGCGCAGGTTGACCGGGCCGCCCGAGCGCGCGCCGTCGAGGTCGACGATGTGCAGCGCCCGCGCGCCGCCGTCGACCCAGCGCCTGGCCGCCTCGAGCGGGTCGGCGTCGTACACCGTCTTGGCGTCGTAGTCCCCTTGCCTGAGGCGCACAGCCTTGCCGTCCAGGATGTCGATGGCAGGCAGCAGGATCACGCCGCGCGCGCCTCCTCGGCCACCCGCGAGGCGCACAGACGCGCGAAGTTGTCGAGCATCCGCAGCCCGTGGGCCGAGGACTTCTCGGGGTGGAACTGCACCCCGTAGACCGATCCGCGGGCGACGATCGTGGCGAACGACTCGCCGTACTCGGTGCTGGCAACCCGGTCCTCCGGGCTGACCGGATGGGCCGCCAGCGAGTGCACGTGGTAGAAGGGGCACCCGTTCGCGGGCAGGCCCTCGGTGAGCGGGCTCGGCCGCTCGAAGAGCACCTCGTTCCAGCCGATGTGCGGGACGCGGAGCCCGGCGGCCCGAATCGGTGACACCTCGCCGGCGATCAGCCCGAGCCCTTCGGTGTCCTGCAGCTCGCTGGAACGCTCGAACAGCAGCTGCATGCCCAGGCAGATGCCGAGCGTTGGGACCCCGGCGGCCGCCCGTTCCTCGATGACCGCATCAAGGCCGAGCTCCCGCAGGTTGTGCATCCCCCGGGGGAACGCGCCGACCCCCGGGACGACGACCCCGTCGGCAGCGCGGATCTCGTCGTGATCCCGGGTGATCTCTGCGGACGCGCCGATGCGCCCCAGCGCCTTCTGGACCGAGCGGCGGTTGCCCATCCCGTAGTCGACGACGGCGATCCGCGGGGTCAAGACAGCGTCCCCTTCGTGCTGGGAATGCCGCTCTCATCGGGATCGAGCGCGCACGCATCGCGCAGCGCCCGGGCCAGCGCCTTGAAGCACGCCTCGATCACGTGGTGGACGTTCGCGCCCGCCTCGACGACGACGTGCAGCGTCAAGTTGGCGTTGGCGGCCAGCGCGCGCAGGAACTCCTCGGTCAGCTCATGGTCGTAGTTGCCGATCGCGCCGGGCGGCAGCTCGGCGTCGAACACGAGCAGACCGCGTCCCGAGATGTCGATCGCGCAGGCGGCCCGAGCTTCATCCATCGGGACGGTCGCCTGGCCGTAGCGGCGGATCCCGGCGCGGTCACCAAGCGCGCGGTCGAGGGCCTGGCCGATGCAGATGCCGACGTCCTCGACCGTGTGATGCGCGCCGGTCTGCAGGTCGCCGGTCGCCGTCACGTCGAGGTCGAGGCGTCCGTGGCGGGCGAGCAGGTCGAGCATGTGATCGAGGAACCCGACGCCCGTCGCGCGCGCGCCGCCGCCGCTGCCGCCGAGCGTCAGCGTCACGTGGATCTCGGTCTCGGCGGTGCGCCGGTCGATCGTTGCTCCGCGGGTCATGACGACCCATTCTCGCGGATGCGCGCCTCCATCGACCGCGCGTGGAGCTCGAAGCCCTCGGCCCGGGCGAGCGGCGCGGCCGACCGCGCCAGGTGGCTGGGATCCGTGATCCGCACCTCGGTGAAGCTACGGCGGAACGTGCGCGCCGACAGCGCCGAGGCGAACCGCGCGGCCCCGCCGGTGGGCAGGATGTGGTTCGAGCCGGCGATGTAATCCCCGAACGCGGTCGCCGCGGAGGCTCCCACGAACACGCACCCGGCGTGAGTGATTCGGGGCGCGAGCGCTTCAGCGTCCGGCCCGATCAGTTGCAGATGCTCCGGGGCAAAGCATTGCGCGAGCCGCCATGCCTGGTGCTCGGAGCCGTCGAGCGCCACCAGCCGGACGACGGCATCGGTGTCGGCGGCCGCGTCGATGCGCTCGGCGAGCGCCGCCAGCAGCTCGCGCGAGGATGACGCGCCGACGACGAGCGTGCCGGCGCCGTGCTCGGCTTGGGCCAGCAGATCGAGCGAGATTGGTTCGGGATGTGAGCCGCCGTCGGCGAGTACGAGCAGATCGCTTGGGCCGGCGAAGCTGTCGATGCCGACCTGCCCGGACACCTGGCGTTTCGCCTCCTGGACCCACAGGTTGCCGGGCCCGACGATGACGCTCACCGGGTGCACCGTGCGTGTGCCGTAGGCGAGCGCGGCGATCGCCTGCGCGCCACCCATCCGGTACACGGCGCTGGCGCCGGCCATCCGGCAGGCGGCGAGCACGACCGGGTCGATCTCGCCGTCGGGACCCGGCGGGGAGCACACCGCGACCTCGGTGACGCCCGCGGCCCACGCGGTCACGACGCCCATGATCACCGTGCTGGGATAGGGCGCGCGCCCGCCGGGGACGTACACGGCGGCGCTGTCGACCGGCGTCTCACGCACCGTGATCTCGCTGGCGGGCAGGCGCACGACCTGGTCCAGGTGGACGCTCGCTGCGGCGGTCTGCTGCACGTTGGCGATCGCGAAGGCGAGTCCCCCACGCAGATCGCTCGTCAATGCCTCGTACGCGGTCTGGATCCGCGGGCCTGGGACCTGCAGCGGCTGTGGCGGTGCGCCGCCGGTGTCGAATCGCTGCGTGTATTCGAGCACAGCCGCGTCGCCGCGCTCGCGGACGCCGGCGATGATCGCAGCGACGCCGTCGGCGACGGAGCTGCCGGTGGGGATCAGCGCTCGCAGCTCGGCGACCAGCGGAGCCGGATCGCCGTCGCAGACGAGCAGCTCACGCCGCACTGAGGCGCTCCAGCAGCGCATCGATCGCGTGCGCCTTGAGTTTGTGCGCCACCGGGTTGGCGATCAGCCGCGCCGTGCAGACGACGATCTCCTCGCGGATCACCAGCCCGTTCTCCCGCAGCGTCGTGCCGGTGGCGGTGAGGTCGACGATCGCCTCGGCCAGGCCGGTGAGCGGCGCCAGCTCGACCGAACCCTTGACCTCGACGATCTCGGCCTGGCGTCCCGTCGCCAGGAAGTAGTCGGTGGCGATTCGCGGGTACTTCGTGGCGATGCGGACGACGCCAAGGCGCCGGATCGCCTCAGCGCCCCGGTCCTCCCCGGCCTCAGAGGCGAGCACCATCACGCAGCGCCCGAAGCCGAGGTCGACCAGCTCGTAGACTTCGCGCTCGGACTGCTCCAGCAGCACGTCCTTGCCGGTGATGCCGATGTCGGCGGCGCCGCCCGACACGTAGGTCGGCACGTCGGACGGGCGCATCGTGATGATCCCGACGTCCTCGAACAGCAGCTTGCGGTCGTTGGATCGCACTTCGCCGGTGTCGATCCCGAGGCGATCGAGCAGATCGAGCGTTTCGGTGAACAGCGCGCCCCGCGGGACGGCGATCCGCAGCGTTGGGTGGGCCATCTACAGTCCCCGCTCCTCGCCGGCCAGCGCGATGTGCAGGCGCTCGACGTTCAGCGCGAACCCGACCGCGGGCAGCGAGCGACCGAACTGGCCGAGCAGCTCGTCGTAGCCGCCCCCGCCGCCGAGCGGGACGCCGTGCGCCGGGTCGTAGACCTGGAACACCGCGCCGGTGTAATAGCCCAGGCTGCGGACAAGCCCGAAGTCGAAGATCACGCGCTCGGCGATCTCGGGACCGAGCAGCGCCAGCACGTCGAGCATCCCGGTGCCGGCCTCCTGCAGGCGGCCGGTGAGGCCGTCGAGGATCTCCGGCCCGCCGCGCATCCGCGGCACGCGCAGCAGCAGGTCGGCCTCGTTCTCTCCGAGCCCGAGCTGCTCCAGCTGATGCTCGACACCCACGAAGTCGCCGCGCGCCAGGTCCGCCAGGATCACCTCCCGCGTTTCCGCGGGAACGCCGCAGGACTCCAGCAGGGCCGGATACAGCGAGACGTCGCCGAGCCCGACCCGATAGTCCTTCAGGCCGACCGCTCCGAGCGCGCGGCAGAGCACGGTGACCGCCTCGGCGGTGCCGGCCGGCGCCGGCGCGCCGATCAGCTCGACTCCGGCCTGCAGGAACTCGCGTGACTGACCGCGCTGCGGGCGCACGCCGCGGTAGGCATGAGCGAAATAGCAGAAGCGCAGCGGCGGCTCGCGGCTGGCGTAGCGGGTCGCCACGAGCCGCGCGATCGGGACGGTCATGTCGGAGCGCAGCACGAGCACGTTGCCGTGCTCGTCGAACATGCGGTAGGCGGGGCGCGCGCCGCCGGCGCGCACGACCTCCGACTCGTATTCCAGCGCGGGCGTGTACACCTCGCCGTAGCCGGCGGCGTCGAACACGGCGCGGATGCGCTCCGTCATGCGGCGCAGCTCGCCCATCTCGGTGGGCAGCACGTCGCGCGTGCCGTTGGGAATCCGGTGGATCACGCTCCGAAGGGAACCAGAACGGCGAGCGTCAGGCGTGCGCGGGCACGTCGTCAAGGCGGCGGATGTTCGCGCCCAGCTCGCGGAGCCGCTCGTCGATGCGCTCGTAACCGCGGTCGATCTGCCGAATGTTGCCGATCTCGGTGACCCCGTCGGCGCACAGGGCGGCGATCAGCATCCCCATGCCGGCACGGATGTCGGGCGAATCCACCCGCTCACCGCGGAGCCGGCGCGGGCCGATGACGATCGCCCGATGCGGATCGCAGATCGTGATCGCGGCGCCCATCAGGACGAGCTTGTCGGCGAAGAACAGCCGGTTCTCGAACATCCACTCGTGGATCATCACCGACCCGTGGGCCTGGGTGGCGGTGGCCAGCGCGATGCTCGTCAGATCGGCCGGGAACGCCGGCCAGATCCCGTCCTGGACCGTGGGCGTGTGTTCGCCGGCATCGTTCTTCACGTGGAGCTCCTGCCCGCCCGGAACGATGATGTCCTTGCCGTTCACCTCGGAGCGCAGCCCCAGGCGGTCGAACACGAGGCGGATCATCCGCAGATCCTCGGGCCGGGTGTCCTTCACGACGAGCTCGCCGCCGGTGACGCCGGCGAGCGCCATGAACGAGCCGATCTCGATGTGATCGGGCGCGATCGTATGGGTGCAGCCGCGCAGTCCGGTCGTGCCGTGCACCGTCATCACGTTCGAGCCGATCCCATCGATCGAGGCGCCCATCGCCTCCAGCATCCGCGCCAGATCCTGGACGTGCGGCTCGGAGGCGGCGTTGCGGATCACCGTCGTGCCGCGGGTGAGCGCGGCCGCCATCAGCGCGTTCTCGGTGGCCATCACCGAGGCCTCGTCCATCAGGAAGTCGCACGGTTTCAGCCCGAGCGCCGGCGCCTTGAGCTCGATGTCACGGGCGTGGCGGACGGTGGCGCCGAGAGCGCGGAACGCGTCAAGGTGCGGGTCGAGGCGGCGGCGACCGATGACGTCGCCGCCGGGCGGCGGCATCGTCGCCTCGCCGCACCGGGCCAGCAGCGGGCCGGCGAGCAGGAACGACGCCCGGATCCGCTCGGCCAGCACGCGATCGACCTGGGTCGTCTCGACGTTCTCCGCCGTGATCGCGATCTCGTTCAGGCCGCGCCACTCGACGCTGGCGCCGAGCTGCTGGAGCAGGCTGACCATCGCCTCGACGTCGCTGATCCGCGGGACGTTGCGCAGCACGACCTCGTCGTCGGTGAGCAGGCACGCGGCCAGGATCGGCAGAGCACCGTTCTTGTTACCGGCGGGAACGATCGTGCCTGACAGGGGCACGCCGCCTTCGATGACAAATTTCTCCATAACCGGGGGCTTTGGGCGGGTTCGGGCGCCGCGACGAACGACGATCGGCCCCGAGGTGCTCGGAGGGGTTGTCGGTCCCGAGCTCTCAGCTAGGGTAACAGCCATGCCGCGAGAGATTTCGCGACCGGAGGCCTGGGACCTTCTCACCGAGTGGGTGAAATCTGACTCGCTGCGGCGGCACGTGCTCGCCGTCGAGGCGTCGATGCGAGCCTACGCGTCGCAGTTCGGCGACGACGTCGAGCTGTGGGGCATCACCGGCCTCCTGCACGACCTCGACTACGAGCGCTACCCCGACCTTGAGACCGGCCATCCCCGCTACGCGATCGAGGCGCTCACCGAGCTCGATTATCCGCCCGAGGTGATCCGCGCCATCGCCTCGCACGCCGACTTCATGGGTGTTCCGCGGGAGAACCGGCTGGAGAAGACGCTGTACGCGGTCGACGAGCTGTCCGGGTTCGTGCTGGCGTGCTCCTACGTCCGTCCCGAGGGACTGAACGGGATGACGCCGAAGTCCGTGAAGAAGAAGCTGAAGCAGCCGAGCTTCGCCGCCGCCGTGCACCGCGAGGACATCACCCGCGGCGCCGAGGAGCTCGGCGTCGACTTCGATGCCCACCTGCGAACGGTGATCGAGGCGGTGGGGTCGGCTGGCGCCGACTCCATTGGGAGATTTGCTGGCGCAAATCTCCCGGGGGAGCACAAGTGAGCGTGAGAATCGTCGTGATGGAGGGGGACGAGACCGGGCAGGAGCTGCTGGAGCAGTCCGTCCGCGTGCTGGATCCCGCGCTGCTGGAGCTCGACGTCGAGCTGGAGCGGTTCGACCTCTCGCTGGAGAGCCGCCGGAGCACCGACAACCAGGTGGTGCACGACGCGGCCGCCGCGATGCGCCAGGCCGGGCTCGGATTGAAGGCCGCCACGATCACCCCGGAGGGCGCCGATGACGTCGGCTCCCCGAACCGGATCCTCCGCGAGGAGGTCGACGGCAAGGTGATCGTTCGCACCGGGCGGCGCCTGCCCGGAGTCGCGCCGATCGCCGGCGTCCACTACCCGATCTCGGTGGTCAGGATGGCCGTCGAGGACGCCTACGGCGCCAAGCAGTGGCGCGAGGGCGACGCCGGTGCCGACGACGAGGTCGCCTTCCGCACCGAACGGGTGACCCGCTCCACCTGCCGCGCCGTCGCCGAGTACGCGTTCCGGACCGCCGAGAAGATGAAGGCGAAGGTCTACGGCGGCCCGAAGTGGACCGTCTCCCCCGTGTACGAGGGGATGCTGAAGGAGGAGATGGACCTTGCCGCACACCGGCACTCGGACGTCGCCTACCAGCCGGTGCTGATCGACGCCACCTACGCCGGGCTCATGTCGGGCGCCACCGACGCGCCGCTCGTGATCCCGGCGCTGAACCGCGACGGCGACTGCCTGTCGGACCTCGTGTTGCCGATGTTCGGCTCGATCGCCGGCGCCGAGTCGGTGCTGCTCGCCTTTGACGCCGATGACAACACGCAGGTGGCGATGGCCGAAGCGCCGCATGGCACGGCGCCGGCGCTGCTCGGCAAGGACGTGGCCAACCCGCTGGCGATGCTGCTGGCCTGCGGCGCCGTGCTCCGTCACGCCGCCGACCGCCACGGGCCGGACGCCGACCGGGCGTCGCGCGTCATCTACGAGGCGACGCTCGAGACGGTCGCCGCCGGAACGAAGACGCCCGACCTCGGCGGGCACGCCGGCACCACCGAGTTCACTGACGCGGTGATCGAGCGGATCCGCACGAAGCTTGAGGTGTGGTCCGCCCTGTGAACCGCGGCCCGTGTGTGGGCCATTCGCGCGGCGGGTAGGCGCTCTGCAAGCGATCTTGCAGTCCGTCCGGGCCCCGACATAGCCTCTCGAACATATGTTCCGATCATCCGCACACCGTCTGCGCAGCTGGCTCAACGGAGCCGGGGACCTTCTTGGGGACGCACCCTCGACCGAGTTCGAGGTCGAGGACCCGTATCTCACCCACCCGCATCGCCGTGAACTGCGCTGGGAGCGCAGCCGCCGCGCCGGCTCGGTTGCGCCCCGGCCCGCCCACTGCATCTCCCCCGTCCGCGTCGCCTCGACCGACCGAGGCCACGACCGTTCCGCTCGCTCCTAGGGCCATCACACGAGCCGAAGCGGGGACGCGAGCTGCGTCAGCGTCACGGTTGTCCGGCATCTGACGACGGGCTGACAATCAGAGGCTGCGCCGGGATATGCTCGCCGCGGTGAGGAGAGGGCATCGGGTGGGGGTTCGATTGGTATCGGCGAGAACGCCGCTGTTACCGCTGGCGCTGATGCTCGTGCTCCTGCTGGCGCTGCCCGCGGCGACGAGCGCCCAGTTCCTCCAGCCCCATGTCGCGGGACACCTGGCGACAGGGCCGTTCCTGACCTCGCCGATGGCGTGTCAGTCGAACTGCACGATCGACCTCATGGTCGGCCAGGAGGCGCCGTTCGCCGCCGACGGCACCGGGTCGTTCGGCGACGGCGAGAACGTGAGCATGACCTGGGATTGGGGCGACGGCACCTCGCCGACCATCGACGGGGGCGTCGCGACGCAGGGCGGCACCACTTATGCCGACAACACGAGCCACGTCTACACGGGCCCCGGGACGTTTCAGCTGACGGTCACCGTGAACGACACGACGGACGGCTCGTCGTTGTCGAACACGTTCACGGTCGTCGTTGGGAGCCCGCCGCAGCTGACGCTCGGCTCCACGCAGGATCACCCGGTCGTGGGCGAGTCGGTGACGTACACCGCGACCGCCACCGGCACGAGTCCCGACTGCGCGTGCACGTACGCGTTCACGACGCTCGACCCGTCGAGCACTCCCGGCCCGTCGCAGAACAGCTCGAGCTCGAACCAGTTCACGCTCGCGTTCCCGAGCGCCGGCGCCTGGCAGGTGATGGGCTCGGTGAACGACCCGGTGAACGGCAACGGAGAGAAGACCGACGACGTCACCGTCAGCCCGGACATGTCCGGCGCGGTCACCGGCCCGGGCAACGCGATCGCCGGCCAGAACGTCACGTTCACGGCGAGTGCGAGCGGCGGCTACACGACGGGCGCCGGCTATGGCTACAGCTGGACGTTCGACGGGCAACCGCAGTCGGCGAATGGCAGTTCGGCGTCGGGGACGTTCACGGCCGGGACGCACACGATCGTGGTGACGATCAGCGACGACGCCACGCCGGCCCACACGATCACCAAATCAACGACGCTGCAGGTCGACGCTCCGCTCGTGCCGCGCTTCACGGTGACGCCGGCGACGGGCGCGCTGACGGGCTCGGCCGTCAGCTTCAACGCGTCGACGACGACGGGCGGGCGGGCGCCGTTGACCTACGCCTGGGACTTCGGCACCGGGTCGTTCACCGGCTCCGGTCAAACGACCACGCACACGTTCACGACGCCCGGCACCTACACGATCCGCCTGCAGGTCACCGACGCGCTCGGCCGGACCGCCACGACCTCACAGGTGATCACGGTCGCGCAGCCATGCCTGAAGGTCGTCACGTTCGCGGTGACGCAGGCCACGACGAACGGCTGCCTGACCAAGAACACCGACGGGACGTACTCGACGACGAGCGCGATCTCGCTGAACGGCATCCCGTTCCCGGCACCGGCAGCCGGACACCCGATCGTGCTGACGCCGCCGACGGGCGCCCACGCTGGCGGCCAGTTCACCGACAGCAGCGTCTCGATCGTGCTCGACGGGTTCACCGCGTACACCGGCGCGGTCGCATGGAACCTGCCGGCCACCAACCTCGGGACCGTTGCCACGCTGTCCGTCCCGGCTCATGCGACGGTCAAGGGGATGCCGGTGATCGGCACGATCGCGCTCGAGTTCGGCAAGGACAGCTCCGGGATCTACTACGCGGCGTTCCCCCTCCACATCCAGCTGCCCGCGACCTTTAAGACCGGTCCGAGCGGCGGCGCCGCGATCACGGGCGACGCCTCGCTGCGCGTCGACTCCCTCGGCGTGCACTACGACGGCCTCAAGATCCAGGTCGCCAACGCGTGGATCGGGGACCTCGAGGTCAAGCAGGTGTGCTTCTCGTACGTGCCCGGAGGGGCGAGCGGCGCCGTCGCCCCGTGCGCCATTCCCACCCTCGGCGGCCAGCCGTTCATCCAGTGCGGCAGCAACCCGACGGCCAACCGCTGGGACGGGAACGCGGAGATCATGCTGCCGACGCCGTCGAAGGCGACGGTGGCGCTGTTCGGCGGCATCGCGGACGGCAGCCTGGCCGACCTCGGCGGGTTCGCCGATAACCTCGGCACGAGCGTGCCCATCGCCGACGGCGTGTTCCTCACGCGCGTCGGCTTCGGCCTCTGCCTGGCGCCGCCGCCGCTCCAGCTGAAGGGCGTCGTCGGCCTCAGCGCCCTCGGCAGCTCGGCGATCACGGTCAACGGCTCGTTCGACTTCACCGACACCAACCCGTGGTCGCTCAACCTGTCGGGCGAGGTCACCGCCGAGGGCGTCGACCTCGGCGGCGGCAGCCTGACGATGTACCCCACCGGGCTCGTCTCGTTCGAGCTCCACGGCGGCTTCACCCTCGTCAAGATCATCAAGCTCACCGGCAATGTCTCCGGCTGGATGCAGCCGCGGCCGGCCGCGTTCTCGCTGGACGGCAACATCCGCGGCTGCATCAGCTCGGTGTGCGCGAGCGCCGAGGGGGTGCTGTCGACCGTCGGCGTCGCCGGCTGCCTGGACCTCGGCAGCTTCACCTACTACACGCTGGCGAAGAACAGCAACTGGCACTGGTACGCGCCATGGCGCGTCCACTGGGTCTCGCACACCGTGCACCTCCAAACCGGGTTCGGGTACCGCTGGCACTCCTCGAGCGCGAGCCTGTTCGCCGGCTCCTGCGACATGGGGCCATACGAAGCCACCCTTGCGTCCGCGGCCGCCGCCGGCGGCCACGGCTTCACCGTGCCCGCACGCGCGCCGGCGATCGCCGTCCGGGTCGGTGGCAGCGGCGGCGCCCCGGTCGTCTCGCTGACGGGGCCGAACGGGACCGTCATCGATCCGCCCGCGACGGGGAGCTCGGAGCGGCTGCCCGGCGGCGGCGCCTACATCGAGAACCCGGCCGACGACTCGACCTCGGTGCTGTTGCTCCACCCCGCGCACGGACATTGGACCGTCACCGGGACGCCGTCGAGCGTGCCGATCACGACGATCCAGACGGCCGCGACGCAACCTCCGGCGGTGGCGCTCGGCGCGGTGAGGCCGGTCGGCGGCGGGCGCTACGGCCTCCACTATGCGTTCGCGCTGGCGCCCGGAGAGACGATGCGGCTGTACCTGCGCGGGCCCCACAACACCGAGCAATCCCTGGGACCGGCGCGCGGCCGGCCGTGCACCCAGAACGGGAGGGCCCCGGGACGCGGCGGCGGCCGCCTCTGCCAGAACCTGAGCTTCACGCCGCTGGCCGGACCGGCCGGCGTGCGCACGGTGGTCGGTCTGCTCACCCGCGACGGGATGCCGATCAGCACGCTGACGATCGCGACCTTCAAGCTCGGTAAGACCGTGCTCCCGCGTGGCCCGAAGGTGAAGCTCGCGATCAGGCGAGGCGGGCTGGCGATCTCCTGGTCACGCGTGCGCGGCGCCAAAAGCTATGTCGTCGGCGTCGTCCTCGGCGACGGCAGGAACCTGTCGCTGACCGCGACCCGTCGGTCCGCGTTCGTGCGCGGCGTGGCGAAGCACCTGTCGGCGAAGGTCCACGTCTGGGCGCTCGGGCCGGGCGGCGTCCCCGGCCGGCCCGGAGCTGCCTCACGCGCCTGAACGAGCGGCCCGCGCCATCGCCCTGACCACCTGCGAGGCCATGTAGCGGATGCCGGCCTGATTCGGGTGCAGGTCGTCGGCGTAGGCGAGCGACGCGTTGTGGTTCAGCTTGGGCAACGAGATCGGGATCACCCGGTCGCTGCGGCGGGTATCGAACTGCTTGACCACCGAGTTCTCCGCGCGGTTCATCGCGGCGATGTCGGCGTCGGTCGGGAGGAACCCGCAGCCCGTCTTGTAGGCCTCCGTGCTGACCGGGTCGTACATCATGAGCAGGCCGACGTATTCAGGATGCGCGGGCTCGATCTGCCAGTAGTTGAACCCCGCGGCGAACATCGTCCCGGCCTGCGCCAACGGCGTCGCCACGATCGTGTGGGATCCCGCCCTCAGGCCGGTGAAACGCTGCACCATCCCGATCACCTCGCCGCCGCTCGCCACCCCGGCGGTGACGAGCGACCCAGCCGACCGGCCGTCCACGGTAAAGCTCCACGTGCCGCCGTAGCCGGGCGCGTCCAGCGTGCCGAAGTCGATCGTCCCGCCGCGGAAGCTCTTCGGGACCTTGATCGTCACCGTTGAGCCGGGCGTCGTCGTCACCTCAAAGCCGTTGCCCGAATACCCGGCGCTGGGCGTGAACTTCCACCCTGGTCCGTAGGCGACGCTCCGATCCGACGCGGGGAACACCGCGGTGGCGCGAAGGCGGCTGATCACCGTGCCCAGGCTGTCGCCGATCGCGTTCAGGAAGGCGCTGCCCTGCGCGCCCCCGGGATACTTCGGGCTCGCGCAGCCGAGGTCGTTCATCCCTGTCATCAGCACCGAGATCTCGTTCGTGGGTCGATACGGGGGCGGCTGATGACGCGCGCGGCCGTAGCGCCCGGTGCTGGTGATGTGGAGGATGTTTCCCCACGAGTTGGGGCCGTCGGTCAGCAGCTGCGACCCGTCGACGGCAAAGTTCGTGACCTGGCGAGCAAGCGTGGACCCGACGAGAGTCGGAAACGGGGTCACGCCCGCGTATCCGCCGGCCACGCCGCTGTGGCCCCACGCCACGAGCGCCCCGACCAGCTTGCGGGGCGGGCGCGAGCTGCCGCCGCACGCCGTCGCCAGGCCCACGGCCCCGGCCAGCATCACCGCCACCATCGTCACCCGCACGCCGCGCCGTCGCACCCCACGAATCCTCCTGATCGAAGCCAACACCGCGCGATGCTACCGACGCCGTCGGGCAAACGCCCCAGTCACCCCCAGAACGACAGATGACCCAACCGCCTTCCGAACTCTGGCGATTGGGTCGATCTGAGGATGAAAAACCGGCGGCGACCTACTCTCCCAGGCCCTTGCGGGCCAAGTACCATCGGCGCTGAGGGGCTTAACGGCTCTGTTCGGAATGGGAAGAGGTGTTTCCCCCTCGCCATAGCCACCGGAAACCGGTAAGAGACCGGGCCAAGCAAGCTTCGGCTTGGCCTTAGGAGAAATCGCAGATTTCTCCCGCCCTCCGCGGGCCTTCAAAACTACACAGCGCCAAGACGTACTAGGTATCAAAATATCCGTCAAGCCCTCGACCCATTAGTACTGGTCTCCTACGGGTGTCACCACCCTTCCAGATCCAGCCTATTGACCTGGTGGTCTACCAGGGGTCTTACTCCCTCTAGGGGATGGGAGAACTCATCTTGAGGTCGGTTTCCCGCTTAGATGCTTTCAGCGGTTATCCGATCCGCACGTAGCTAACCTGCGATGCCCTTGGCAGGACAACAGATACACCAGAGGTGCGTTCATCCCGGTCCTCTCGTACTAGGGACGAATCCTCGCAATTCTCCAACGCCCACGGCAGATAGGGACCGAACTGTCTCACGACGTTCTGAACCCAGCTCGCGTACCGCTTTAATGGGCGAACAGCCCAACCCTTGGGACCTACTTCAGCCCCAGGATGCGACGAGCCGACATCGAGGTGCC
>DASZLC010000109.1:0-1505 GCA_035552615.1 Solirubrobacteraceae bacterium | reverse complement strand
ACCGGGTGCGGCGAGACGTAGATATGGTAGGCCGCCCACACGGGCGCGAGTTGCTTGCGCGTGCCCATCAGCCAGTGCCACCGAGCCACCGACGCGAGTCCCCACGCCTTCGCGGCGCTCGTGGCGCTGGCGGGCGTGTCGAGCGGGTTGACGCTGACGGCCACCAGCACGGGCCGCTGGGCGGGCGGGAGCGACTGCTCGGCCGCCGCCAGCGCACGCCCCTCGAGCGGGCACTCCTGGTGGCAGTGGGAGTCGAAGAACACGATCGCGACGGATCGGCCGCGAAGCGAGGCCAGCGAGAACAGCTGCCCCGTCTGGTCGCGCAGGGTGTCGATCACCGGCGCGGGACGTGCCCCTTCGGCCCAGGCCGCCTCGCCGTGCATTCCGAAGCGTACGGACACGATCGCGGGTGCTTTGACCATACCGGCCGTGAGCCGGTGCACCCCGAATCCCACGCCCAGCCCCAGGATGACGGCGACAAGCAGAGCCCTGGCGATCCGCGCGCGGCGCAACATCGCGGGCCGCGAAGGCCACAGAGTGCCCGCACCCGCTTTCATTACCCTTCGCGCGCTGGCGGGCTGGTCTCGGACGGGGCCGTCGGCGCTGGGTTGGCCGCAGCCGGCGCTGGGTTGGACGCAGCCGGCGCTGGGTTGGCCGCAGCCGGCGCCGTGCCGGCTTCGGACCGATCGGGCGTATCGGGCACACGTACGGAGAACATCCAGTACCACACCGTGAGCGCGATCAGCAGCCCGACCGGCAGGAAGATCGTGAGCAGCGAGCCGGCTAGGAAGGTTGCGATGGGAACCAATGGCAAGTCTGTCTCCTCCTCAGGTCGTGAACGCGGTTGGTATTGGGCTACCCGAGCGGTCCGGCTCCAGCCACCGGTAGAAGCCGATGATGAACGTCATCGCATACGCGAGCGACCCGGGCACCCACATCACGCCGGCGGCGATCTGCTGATCGGACAGCGCGCTGATCCCGCCGGGCCGGGTCTGGAGCGCGGCGTAGTGGCCGTAGATCGCGTGCGGCACCATGACCAGCGTGATCGCCAGCAGCCAGCCCACGACCATCGCGCCGGCCGTATAGGCGATCCGCGCCGGCCAGACCAGGCGCGGGCGCAGCGGCCCGGGATTGATCACGCGCGCCCAGAACAGCAGCCCCGTGAAGAAGAACATCGCGTGCTCTAACGCATGGACCACCCCGGATGTCAGGGTGGCGTCATACGCCGCGGGGATATGCCAGCCGACGACCGTGACGTTGAACAGGATCCACGCCGGGAGCGGCCGCGCGAGCGCCCGCACCGGCGCCATCCAGGGGGAAAGAGCGATCGTCCGCGCGACCTTCGACCGCGGCTCGAGCGGCAGCGCGCGCCACATTCGCGGCCACGGCCTTCCGAGCAGCAACAACGGCGGGGCGACGGTGAGCAGCAGGATGTGCTGCACCATGTGCACCCAGAACAGCTGGTCGGCGTAGTAGTCGATCGGCGAGTCGAGCGCGATCACGAT
>DASZLC010000108.1:0-38572 GCA_035552615.1 Solirubrobacteraceae bacterium | reverse complement strand
TGCGAGGGAGCTTGAAAATTCGGCGGCGCGAGCGCGTTGGTAGGTTGCCGACGGTGATTCGTTTGACCGTCGCCGCGGCGGTGGCGCTCGCGCTCGCCGGATGCGGCGGCTCGCGCCCGGCCGGCCCAAGCCGCCCCCCGTTTTCGGCGCCGGTCGCGACCGGCGGCGTGCTGGTCAAGCCACACGGTCCCGTCGGGGCGCTGCTGCGCCACCTCCCGCCAGGCGTCGACGCGATCACGGCCGTCGACCTGAAGGTGGCGCGCGCTGAGCTCGGGGTGCGCGCCGACGCCGATCCGTACCTGCCGGGCCCGCGCGAGGTGCCGGCCGCGGCGGCCACGCTGGCCTCGATCGCCGGCCTGATCGTCCCGCCGCCCGACGCTGGGGCGCTGCTGGGCGGCGTCGACTTCGGTTCGGTCCGGGCGATCGTCGAGTTCGCCGGGCCCGGAACGCGCGGCGTGCTGCTGCGGACCGCGGTGCGCCCGGCCGTGCGCGGCGGGCGACTGCGGCTGATCCGCGGGGGGATCGTGCTCGGCTCCAGCCGGGCCGTGGCGGCGGCCGCAGCCGGCCGGCGGGCAATCCCACGCGACGATCGCGCGCTCGTCGCGCTGCTCGGGTCCTACCCGTCGGCGGCGTCGTTTGCGTACCGGCCGAGCGGCTCCCGCTGCGTGATCAGCGTCGTCGCGATGGAGACGCTCGCCCCGCCCGCCGCGTCGGTGACCGTGACCGTGCGCGGCGTTCCGTCGCGGTCGCGTCTTGCGCTGCCCTCGGTGGCGCGGGCCGGCCTCGTTCTCGGGATGCCTGTCATCTCGGGCGCGTCGATCAACGTCCCCGTGCTACCCCGCAGGCGGGGCGCGGCTGGCCGCGTGGCGCTGCGCGCAATCATCGGCGCGCTGGAGCGCGGGCCCGTCTACCGGTGCGGGTGACCGAGCCCGCTCATCCGGACGACGCTCGTCGCCGGGGAGGCTTCCCAGCGCCCGCCGCCGTCGAGCCACAGGAAGCGTACGGCGACGGGGAGCCCGGCGTTGGCGGCGACCGTCACGGCGAAGATGCCGTTACCGTCGGTGACCGTCTGGCTCACCGATCGCCAGGCGCCCAGGCCGACCGTGCGCGTCTGCACGATGATCATCGTCGGGGTGTGCATCGGACGGGCGCGGCCCCACACCTGGGCGAGCTCGGCGCGCGCGCCGAGAGGGCTGGAGAAGAACCAGCCGGCGCTCGGCGCGGAGGAGAGGAAGCGCGCCACCACGGGCGTGCGGAACATGGCCAGCGCCGGCTTCGGCGAGCCGTCCTCGCGTTCCAGGCCGGTCGTCCAGGTGCCGCCGACCGTGAGGTTCGGGTCGTGCGTCCGGTGGCGCAGAGCGATGGTCTCGCTCGTCAGGGTGTCGCGCAGGAGGAACTGCGCGAACGACACGGCCTGGCCGTCACGCCAGGCGACGTACTCGGCCTCGGCGTTCAGCTGCGCCTGCTTCGCCTGGCTCCACGGCTGGTTTGAGAGCTGACCGTTGGACTGATAGCCCTGCTCGGTGATCCACACCTGGGCGGCACGAGGGGCGAGCCGGTGCATGGCCACGAGTCGGTCGAGCAGCGCTTGCAGCCGTCGGAGGTCGCCGATCTCGGCCTCGTTCTGGGCGCTCTGGACCCACGGCGCGGCCTGGTACTCGTAGGTGTGCTGGGAGTAGCCGTCGGCTGGGAGCGTCGTGAAACGGGCACAGGAGCCGGTGTCGATCGGCCGCAGCGCCGCGTTCACGCAGGCCAGGCGGCGAATGAAGGTCAGCGGCGGGACCCCCAGATTGCCCTCCTGCTGGCTGGCGCCGGTGGGGCTGGTGTTGCCGATCAGCACGGTGGCCTCCGGCGACGCGCGCTTGATCGCCGGGTATGCGGCGCGGATCAGCGCCCGCTCCCAATCGGCGCTGACCGGCTCCGTGCCCTGGTACTGCGGCCCGAGGAAGCCAGACTGGTTCGGCTCGTTCCACAGCGTGAACGTCCCCACGCGGGGCAGCGGCCGCGCCGCGCCGCGCGGGGTGTAGTGGCCGCTGTAGCGCTCAGCCAGCATGCCCTCCCAGGTGGCCAGCTCGCGTACGTTGATGTTGTCGTCGTACAGCGTCGCGCCGGTGGGGATCCGGGGCAGCGGGTCGCTGGTCGCCCACCGGGGCGCCGAGAACGCCGGGTCAACGATCACGCCGATGCCCGCCGCCGAGGCGGCGCGGACGGCGCGATCGAGCGCCTCCATGCCAAGCGAGGCGTCGTACGAGCGGGGGTTTGCGGGGTCGAAGTAGGGCGGCGGCGAGCCCGCGTCCGGATCGGGCGCCTCAATCTTCCACTCGGCCGAGACCCGCAACTCGTCGACGCCGAGCCATTTCAGGGTGCGGATGAAGGCGGGCAGGCGCCCCGGCGAGAACAGCGCCAGCTCGTCATCCTCGATGACAGTGTGGATGGTGCGGGCGCTGGCCGGGGGCGCGGGGACGAACGCCAGCGCCACCGCGAACGCGGCGAACACGAGCGCGCGCACCCGCGACCAGGCCCTGCACTTTGGCGCCCCACACATCTAGTGGCTGCATAGAGTGCCAAAGAATCGCCCGACGAGGCGGGCTTACCCCGGCTTTTTTCGCTACGAGCGTGCGGCGCGCAGGCCGGCGACCCCCATCGCCACCGCGCTCGCCGCGGTGGCGGTCGAGAGCACCATTGCCCGCTTCGGGGCGTCGGCCCGGAAGCCCAGCACCCCGGCGGCGGCGTCGGCCGCGTCACAGACGATGCCGAGCCGCCACCACAACCGCTGGGCGTCGCCCTCGGTTGAGAGCAGGCCGACGCCGAGGATCACGTCGCGCACGCCGAACAGGCGTCCGAAGTAGACCGACTCCTGGTTGTCCATCGATTGGAAGCCGAACAGCGGGCCGGTCAGCTGCGGCAGCGCCCAGGCGCCGGCGCCGATGGCCATCCGGATAAACGGCAATGCCCGTGGGTTCATCGCCATCACGCCTTCGCGGCGCGGGCGCCGGCGAAGCCGATCCCCAGGGCGCCGACGGCCACTGCCATCGTCAGCACGGCCCCGCGCTTGGGGGCGCCGGACGTCCGGAAGGCCAGCAGCCCGGTGGCCACGTCGGCGGCGTCGCACAGCATGCCGAGCCGCCACCACATCGCCTGAGCTTCGCCTTTGCTGGCGAGCGTGCCGATCCCGACGGCGACGTCGCGGACGCCGAACAGCCGCGCCATGAACGCCGCGGCCTGATCCTCGGAGGGCTTGAAACCGAACACTGCGCCGACGAGGTCGGGGGCGGCGTACGTCGCCGCGCCGACCGCGATGCGGCCGAACGGCAATTGCTTGGGATTGATCGCTGTCATCCCTGGAACCTATTCGACGGCGATCGGATGGCGCAACCAGACGTCTTGAAGAACGCCGGAGCGACCGCTACCGTTGCCGCCATGCCGGTGAGCCCCATCCTCGATCGCATCCGCTTCGAGGATGCCGTTGCCAGCATGCCGGCCAAGCCGTGGACCCGACCGGCTCGCGGAGCCCTCGCGGGGAGGCGAAAGCGCTGAGCAACCAAGCGCACGAGCCGAGCCAGACGAGGGCGACCCAGGAGGGTCGCCCTTTTTATTGCCCCCGGCGCGACGACTGGACGGCGCTGCGGCGCTTCCTGATCCTCGGGTCCGACGGCGGCAGCTACTACGCGTCGGAGTTCCGGCTGACGCGGGAGGCGGCCGACGCCGTTGAGCGCTGTATCAGCGGCGACGGCCCGCGGACCGTCGCCGAGATCGTCGCGCTGTGTCACGACGGCCGCGCCCCGAAGCGCGAGCCGGCGCTGTTCGCGCTCGCCCTTGCGGCGAGCATCGGCGACGAGCCGACGCGCCAGGTCGCCCTCGACGCGCTGCCCGAGGTGGCGCGCTCCAGCGTCGACCTGTTCGAGTTCGTGGCCTTCGTCGAGGAGTTCCGCGGCTGGGGCCGCGCGCTGCGCCGCGCCGTCGGCGCGTGGTACGCCACCCGGCCGGTCGACGCGCTCGCTTACCAGGCCGTCAAGCACCGCGCTCGTCCGGACCGGACCCACCGAGACCTGCTGCGGCTCTCCCATCCCGGCGAGCAGGTCTCGGCCCGGAACCCCACCCAGCCGGTGTCCGAGGAGCACCGGCGGCTGTTCGAGTGGATCGTCCGCGGCGGCGAGACCGATGGGCTGCCGCGCATCGTGCAGGGGTTCGCCGCCGCCCAGACGGCGCCGGAGCCGCGCGACAGCGCCGCGCTGGTCGGCGAGTACGGCCTCCCGCCTGAGGCGCTGCGCGACGAGCACCTGGAGTCCGACGAGGTGTGGGCGGCGCTGCTACGCGAGATGCCGGTGACGGCGATCGTCCGACAGCTGGCGGCGCTGACCGAGGCCGGGGTGCTGACGGCGGGCTCGCCGGCCACCGCCGAGGTGGTGGCCGCGCTCGGGAACGCCGAGCGAGTGCGGCGCGCGCGGATCCACCCGCTGGCGCTGCTCGCCGCTCTGCGCGGGAATCGCCCCCCGGCCCCTCAGGTGCGGGACGCACTCGACGCCGCCTTCTACGCCGCCTTCGAGAACGTCGAGCCGACCGGACGCCGGACGCTCGTGACGCTCGACGTGTCAGGCTCGATGGAGATTGGCCAGGTGGCCGGCGTGCCCGGGCTGACGCCGCGCGACGCGGCGGCGGCGCTGGCGCTGATCGCGGTCTCGCGCGAGCCGGACTGCCGGATCGCCGGCTTCTACGCCTCCGACGAGGGCTTCTCGGCGCCCGGCGACGGGCGCTTTGCCGGGAGCGGCGACGGGCTGACGCCGCTGCCGATCGTCGCCGGCCAGCGACTGGAGGAGGCGGTCGCGGCGATCTCGGGGCTGCCGTTCGGCGGCACCGACTGCGCGCTACCGATGCTGTGGGCGGCCCAGACGGGGGCCGAGATCGACACCTTCATCGTCTACACCGACTCCGAGCCGACGACCGGCGTTCTCTCCCCGGCCCAGGCGCTTGCCGACTACCGCCGCGCGTCGGGTATCGACGCGCGGCTGATCGTCGTCGGCATGGTCTCGGGCGGGCTTCAGGTCGCCGACCCGGCCGACCAGCGGATGCTTGACGTCGTCGGCTTCGACGCCGCCACGCCGCAGCTGGTCGCCGACTTCTCCCGCGGCGCGCTGTGACCGTTCACGTCACGCGTTCTCGGCGACGAGCACGATGCCGACGATCACGGCGACGGCAGACATCACCGTGTCGATCCCGACCAGGGCGCCCGGGCTGAACAGCCGGTTCACCGGCCCGAACTGCGGGGCGGGCATCGTGCCCGTCCGCCGCAGCCGGTACCAGCGGCTGGCGAGATTCACCACGCCGGCCACGATCGCCAGGATCCCGCCGACGAGCGGGACGACGTGGCCGCGGGCGGCGGCGCCGAGGACCATGAGCACTCCTACGCGTACAGCGCGTCGAACCGGTCCGCGTACTTCTCGTTGACGACGTTGCGCTTCACCTTCAGCGTCGGCGTCAGCTCGCCGGTCTCCTGGGACAGGTCGTGCTCCAGAATGAAGAACCGCTTCACCTGCTCGACCTGGGCGTAGTGCTGGTTGGCCTCGTCCAGATGAGCCTGGATCAGCTCGCGGACCTGGGCGTTCGTGGCCAGCGCCGGGATCGAGGTGTCCTCGATTCCCTGCGCCTTCGCCCACGGCACGATCTCCTCCTCGTCGAGCGTGATCAGCATCACCGGGTAGGGGCGCCGGTCGCCGTGCATCATCGCGGCGGAGATCCAGCGCGACTGTCGCATGTCGTTCTCCAGGTTCGCCGGGGTGAGGTTCTTGCCCCCGGCGGTGATGATGATGTCCTTCTTGCGGCCCGTGATGCTGAGATAGCCGTCCTCGTCGAGCTGGCCGAGGTCGCCGGTGTGCAGCCAGCCGTCCTCGACGGCGCCGAACGAGGCGTCGTCGTTCTTGTAGTAGCCGCGGAAGATGTTCGGGCCCTTCAGCAGGATCTCGCCATCGTCGGCGATCCTGATCTGGCTTCCGGGGAGCGCCTGGCCGACGGTGCCCCAGCGGTGGTGCTCGATCGTCGAGTACGTCGCCGCCGTCGAGGTCTCGGTCATCCCGTAGCCCTCCAGCACCGGCACGCCGCAGGCCCAGAAGAACTGCAGGATCTCGGTGGCGATCGGCGCGGCGCCGGTGACGGCCTGGCGCACCTGACCGCCGAACACGGCACGGACGTTCTTGAACAGCAGCTCGTCGGCCTGCTCGAAGTGGGCCCGCAGCTCCGCGGGGACCGGCTCGCCGGCCAGCTCCAGGTCACGGACGCGGGCGCCCACCTTCACCGCGCCCGCGATCTGGTCGGCGGGCGCGTTCGAGGTCACGAGCGTGTAGATCTTCTCGAAGATCCGCGGCACCGACGGCAGGTAGGTGGGCCGGACCTCCGACAGCTCGGGGACGATCTGTCGCGTGTCGCCGCCGAAGTAGGCGATCACCCCGCCGAGATCGAAGCTCAGCAGCTGGATCAGCAGCGCGAAGGCGTGCGCCAGCGGGAGGAACAGGTAGGTGATCTCGGGGTCCTCGGCGTCGAGCACGCCGATGTCGATGCACATGTTGGTGATCGAGCGGTAATTGCCGTGCGTGAGCACGCAGCCCTTCGGCGGGCCGGTCGTGCCCGACGTGTAGATGAACGTGAACGGATCCTCGGCGGTGACCGCGGCGGCCCGGTCGGCCAGCTCGCGCGGCTCGCGCCCGCGGCCGCGCTCGCGCAGCTCGTCGAACGAGATCGCGCCGTCGTTGCGGTCAAACGTGATCAGGTGCTGCACGGTCGGCAGCTCGCCGCGAACCTCCAGGATCTTCGCCAGCTGCGCGGCGTCCTCGCAGATCACCGCGCGTGCCTCCGAGTTGCCGGCCACCCAGGCGCACTCCTTCGGCGAATTCGTCTGGTAGATCGGCACGACCACGAGGCCGGCGCTCGTCACCGCGAAGTCGGCGTAGGACCACTCGGGCCGCGTGTTGGCCAGGATGCAGACGCGGTCGCCGGGTGCCAGACCGAGGTCGATCAGGCCGCGCCCCAGCTCGGAGACGATCGCCCCGACCTCGGCGTAGGTGACGTCGCGCCACTCACCGTCGACCTTGTGGCGCACCGCGGGGCGGTCCGGATACTTCTCCGCTGCCTTGGCCAGCATGTCGGCGATCGTGCGTGAGCCGGTGCCCGACCGGCCCTCGGTGCTCGGGCCGGTATCAGTAGACGTCATCCAATTCCTCCTCGCATGGCGCTGTCGTTTGCGAGCGTACGACGTCGCGCAAGCCGAGCAACCCTTTCCTCAATGCAGGACGGCCTTCACAGCGAACACGAGGCAGCCGAGCACGGCGCCGATCGCAGCCTGCTGAACGAGCTCACCGCCCGAGAGCTCGGCGCGCACCGCCGCGACGATCTCGGTGGCGACGACCGCGAGGGCGGCGCTGATCACGCCGACGGTCAGGGCGGTGCTGAGGGGCGCGCCGGCCACCCAGGCGAACAGCACGGCCAGCAGCGGCAGCGCCGCGCCGGCGAGCATCGACAGCTCGCGTAGGAGCTCATGACCCAGCGCGGCGAATGTCAGCTTCGTGCCCTCGGCCAGCCGCTCGCCGGCGAGCGCGGCGTAGGCGTGGGCGAGCCAATACAGCAGCAGCGCGAGGACCACCGCGGCGATCGTCTCGCCGTACGTCTCGCGCTGGCCGGTCTCCGCGGCCAGCAGCGCTCCGACCGTGATCGTTCCGTACACCGCGCCGCCCGGGTTTGTGCTCATTGGCCAATCTTCGCCGAGCGGGGGTTTGTCCCGCGGCGCCGCGGGTAGGAAACGGGCGAGGAATGGGAGGACGTGTGAGTCGGAAGCGCTATGTCGCAGCCGGGTTGGCCGTAGCCGGGGCCGCGCTGCTGTTGGCGGCGTGCGGTGGCTCGAGCAAAGGCCCGGTGGCACTCAATTGGTACGTCTTCCCGGAGCCCTCCGGCTCGTTCGCCGCGGCCGCCGCGGCCTGTAGCAAGGCCTCCGGTGGCAAGTACACGATCGACATCAGCAATCTCTCGACCGCCTCGGACCAGCAGCGCGTGTCGTTGGTGCGGCGCCTGGCGGCGGGGGACTCCTCGATCGACATCCTGGCCATGGACGTCGACTGGACGGCCGAGTTCGCCACCGCCAAGTGGATCCAGCCGGTGCCCGCGTCGTTTGCGTCGGAGATCCGGCGCGACGACCTACCGGGGCCGGTGCAGACGGCGACGTGGAAGAACCGGATCTGGGCGGTGCCGATCAACTCCAACACCGAGATCTTGTGGTACCGCAAGGACCTCCTGGCCGACATCCACAAGCCGGTCCCGACGACCTGGACGCAGATGATCGCTGACGCCGACGAGCTGGCCAAGCTGGGCAAGCCGCACTACATCGAGGAGCAGGGCGCCCAGTACGAGGGACTGACGGTGTGGTTCAACTCGATGGTCGACTCGGCCGGCGGGCAGATCATCACGCCCCAGGACAAGGTCGTGATCGGCCAGCCGGCCGTGGTCGCGGGCTCGATCATGCACGAGATGGCGACCTCAGCGGGCGCCGATCCGTCGCTGAACGTGGCCGAGGAGGGATCGTCGGACACGCAGTTCGACCACGGCTTCGCCGCCTTCGAGATCAACTACCCGTTCGTCTGGCAGTCGGCCAAGGCCACCGGGCCGAGCGTCGCGAAGGTGATGGGCTACGCCCCGTTCCCTGAGGTGGTTGCCGGCCGGACGCCGAAGGTGTCGATCGGCGGCTACAACCTCGGCGTCTCCGCGTACTCGACGCACCCGGCCCTCGCCTTTGACGCCGTCCGGTGTCTGACCCAGGAGAAGTATGAGATCACCTACGCCGTGAAGGGCGGGCTCGCCCCGGTCCGCGGCGCCGTCTACACGATCCCGTCGTTCGAGAAGCTCTATCCGTTCCATGCGCTGATCGAGAAGCAGCTGATCGCCTACGGCCTGCGCCCGCAGACGCCGGCCTACGCCGATGTGACGCTGGCCATCCAGAAGGCGCTGTCGCCGACCGCCGCCATCAATCCCAAGACGATCGTCTCGACCCTGAAGGGTGAGCTGAAGGACGCCTTGTCATCGGAGGCACTGTTGTGAGCGCCGTCACGCCGCCCGCCGCCGAGCTTGCTCCCACCCCGCGGCGCAAGTTGAGCGACCGCGTTCGCGCCGAGCGCCGGTTCGCCTTCTTCCTCGTCGCGCCGGCGCTGATCGTGATGATCGCGGTGACGGTGTACCCGATCGTCGACACGCTGATCCTGTCGCTGCAGCGCGCCGACCTGCGCTTCCCCGCCGCCAACAAGTTCAACGCGCTGAACAACTACAAGGCGGTGCTGACCTCGCACGTGTGGTGGGCGGACGTCGCCCACACGGCGATCATCACCGTGATCGCGGTGTCGGCCCAGTTCGTGCTGGGAATGCTGCTGGCGATCGCCATGCACCGCACGCTGGTGGCGCGCGGGCTGCTGCGCTCGATCGCGCTGGTCCCGTACGGAATCGTCGCCGTGGTGGCGGCGTACTCGTGGAACCTCGCCTGGTCGCTCGGCAACGGCGGCTGGATCCCGCACCTGCTCGGGCTGTCCAGCGATCCGCTCAGCCACACGTTCGGCAGCTACGTGGCGATCATCATCACCGAGATCTGGAAGAACACGCCGTTCATGGCGCTGCTGCTCCTGGCCGGGCTGTCGCTGGTGCCCGACGAGCTGCTGGAGGCGGCCAAGGTCGACGGCGCCGGCGCGTGGCAGCGCTTCTACCGCATCACCCTTCCGCTGATGCGCCCGGCGATCCTCGTCGCGCTGCTGTTCCGCACGCTCGACGAGTTCCGCATCTTCGACGTCATCTACATCTTCAACCAGGGCGCCCAGGGGACGGAGTCGATCTCGATGGTGAACTACTCGACGCTGCTCGATCGCCTGAACCTCGGGCTTGGATCGGCGGTGTCAGTGCTGCTGTTCGTGCTCGTCGCGATGATCGCCTTCACCTTCATCAAGGTGTTCGGCGCAGCGACCGGACCGGGAGGAGACGCGCGATGACCCTGCATCGTCGCCAGCAGGGGGGATGGTCGGGCGCGCTGCTGATCATCGCCGTGTGCTCGCTCGTGCCGGTCCTGTGGATCGTGTTCCTGTCGCTGAAGACGCCGGCGTCGGTGACCGACGGCAGCTTCATCCCGCACCACTGGACGCTCGACAACTACCGCGACATCTTCAAGGCCGGCGTGTTCACCGACGCGCTGCGGAACTCGATTGGGATCGGCTTGATTTCCACGGCGCTGGCCGTGACGATCGCCTCCGCGGCCGCCTACGCGATCGCCCGGCTCGACTTCCCTGGCAAGCAGGCGATCCTCGCCGTGTCGCTGGCGGTGGCGATGTTCCCGCAGATCTCGCTGGTCGGGCCGCTGTACAACCTGTGGCGCCAGATCGGGCTGTACGACACCTGGCCGGGGTTGATCATCCCGTACATGACGTTCGCGCTGCCGCTGTCGATCTACATCCTGTCGGCGTTCTTCCGGGAAATCCCGTGGGAGCTGGAGCA
Organism: Solirubrobacteraceae bacterium; assembly: GCA_035552615.1. Classification (GTDB taxonomy): domain Bacteria; phylum Actinomycetota; class Thermoleophilia; order Solirubrobacterales; family Solirubrobacteraceae; genus Palsa-465. The sequence goes on along the minus strand of DASZLC010000108.1, from coordinate 28,066 downwards.
GGCGGCGCAGGTCGACGGGGCGACGGCGTTCCAGGCGTTCCGAAAGGTGATCGCGCCGCTGGCGATGCCGGGGATCGTCACCACCTTCATCATCGTCTTCATCATCTGCTGGAACGACTTCGTGTTCGCGATCTCGCTGACCTCGACGAACGCCGCGGAGACCGTGCCGGCCGCGATCGCGCAGTTCCCTGGCGTCTCGCAGTTCACGACGCCGTACGCTGACATCGCCGCGGCGGCGGTGGTGGTGACGGTGCCGGTGATGATCTTGGTAATGCTGTTCCAGCGGCGGATCGTCGCCGGCCTGACCGCCGGTGCAGTCAAGGGATAGGAGCTTTCAGACATGGCCGAGATTCAGTTCAAGGACGTCACCAAGCGATACGGCGACGGCTACGAAGCCGTCAAGCACCTGAACCTCGACGTCCCCGACCACGAGCTGATGATCCTGGTGGGACCGTCGGGCTGCGGGAAGTCGACGGCGCTGCGGATGGTGGCCGGGCTGGAGGACATCTCCGAGGGCCAGCTGGAGATCGCCGGGCAGGTCGTCAACGACAAGGCGCCCAAGGACCGGGACATCGCGATGGTCTTCCAGAACTACGCCCTGTACCCGCACATGACGGTGCGCGAGAACATGGGCTTCGCGCTGAAGCTGGCCAAGACGCCGCAGGAGGAGATCGACAGCAAGGTGGGGGAGGCGGCGCGGATCCTCGACCTGGAGCCGCATCTGGACCGCAAGCCGGCCAATCTCTCAGGCGGGCAGCGCCAGCGGGTGGCGATGGGCCGCGCCATCGTCCGCAACCCCAGCGTGTTCCTGATGGACGAGCCGCTGTCGAACCTCGACGCCAAGCTGCGCGTCCAGATGCGCACCGAGATCTCGCGGATCCAGCAGCGGCTGGGGACGACGACCATTTACGTGACCCACGACCAGACCGAGGCGATGACGCTGGGCGACCGGATCGCGGTGATGCGGGCCGGCCTGCTGCAGCAGGTCGGGCCGCCCGCGGAGCTGTACGGCCGGCCGCGGAACCTGTTCGTGGCCGGGTTCATCGGCTCGCCCTCGATGAACTTCCTGCCCGGCGAACTCGACGGCGACACGCTGCGGCTGCCGATCGGCAACGTGGCGATTGCGGGTGAGCTGCGGCGGCGGTTGCAAGCCGGGCCGGGCGGCGGGCGGCGCGGGGTGATCGCCGGGCTGCGCCCCGAGGACTTCGAGGACGTGGCGATCGTCGGCGACCGCGAGCACGGGCTGCGTTTCAAGACGAAGATCGACGTGCTGGAGTCGATGGGCTCCGAGTACTACGCCTATTTCATGGTCGAGTCCGAGCGAATCTCCTCCTCCGAACTGGAGGAGCTGGCCCAGGACACCGGCGCCGCCGAGATTGGTGCCACGCGCGGCGGCTCCCAGGTGGTGGCCCGGCTGGAGGCTGCCAGCCAGGTGCGCCAGGGGCAGGACGCCGAGCTGTGGTTCAACACCGAGCATCTGCACGTCTTCGATCCCGACAGCGGGCAGACGCTGCTCGGGGACGCCGGGTCGGCGCCGGCATCGACGCCACCCGCGGCGCCGGCGCCCTGACGCTGGGACGGGACCGGCGATGCCAGAGCGGCGCTCGACGGGGATGCCGGGCGTCGACGCCCAGCACGACTTCATGCGCGCCCGGCGCCGGGCCACGATGGCGCGGCTGGCGGCGCGGCTGCGCGGCGAGCCGAGCGACGTCGGGTTGATCCTCCCTTACGAGGAGGTGGTGGAGGCGCTCGGCTTTCGCGCCGAGCGGTATCTGGGCCCCCGCGTGGTGCCGCTGGACGCGATCGTCGGCACGGTCGACCGCGGCGGCCAGTTCGACCGCCGCTTTCGCCCGCGCAGCGGACAGCTGCGCTCGCGCTGGGAGCAGATCGACGCCGCGATGCGCCGGGGGGAGTCGATGCCGCCGGTCGACCTGCTGAAGATCGGGGAGATCTACTTCGTCCGCGACGGCCATCATCGGGTGTCGGTGGCCCGTGCGCTCGGGCGCACCGACATCGACGCGATCGTCACCGAGGTGGAGACGGCCGTGTCCGGGTCAGGGCCGATCACGCTCGACCAGCTGCCGTTCAAGAGCCACGAGCGCGTGTTCTACGAGCGCGTCCCGCTGCCGGCGCCCGCCCGCGCCGAGATCGTCCTGTCGGACCCGTGGGACTACGCGAAGCTGGCCGAGGGCGTTGAGGCGTGGGGGTTCCGCCTGCTGCAAGAGCGTGGCGGTGAGCTCGACCGACCGGCCCTCGCGCAGCTGTGGCTGGAGCTGGAGTACCGGCCGGTGGTGGCGATGCTGCGCGACGCCGACCTGATCGGACCGGGCGGCGAGACCGAGGCGTACATGCGCCTCAGCGCCGAGCGCTACCGGCTGCTGCGGACCCACCAGTGGGACGACGAGACGCTGGCCCGGATCACGAAGGGGACGGGGCGTCGGCGCGGCCCGCGCCGAACCTGACCGGCCGCGCGAACACCCATGTCCGCAGCGCCACCCACCGCGTGATCGTGGCGAATGCGCTGGCGGCCACGAGCACCGTCACCTCGAGCACGCTCGCCGGATGGGGGTTGACCGCGTGCAGCACGGCCAGCGCGGCGGCGGTGAGCGCGAGCGCCAGCACGTAGACGAGCCCGCCGGCGGCGTGTTGGCGCAGCAGACCGCGGCGGCCGCGCACCTCGAACGTGAAGTGGCGATTGGCCTGGGTGTTGGCCACCGCGGTCAGTGCCAGGGCCAGCGCGTTGGCGCCGGCGGACCCGAGGGGATTGCGGAGCAGCAGGTAGAGCAGCGCGTAGGCGATCGTCGAGACGACGCCGATGGCCAGGAAGCGGAACACCGGGGTGGCCATCCGCAGCCGCGCCACACCGCGCAGATCCTCCAGCGCCGTGGAAACGATGTCGACGCGGGAGTCCGGGTCATCGACCCAGTCGACGGCGACCTCGTGGATCCGCAGCCCGGCGCGCTGGGCCAGAACCAGCAGCTCGGTGTCGAAGAACCAGCCCTCGTCCCTGATCTGCGGCACGAGCCGGCGCGCCACGTCGACGCGGAGCGCCTTGAAGCCGCACTGGGCGTCGGAGAAGTTCGCGCCCAGGCCGAGGCGGAGGATCCGGTTGTAGGAGCGCGAGATGAACTCGCGCTTCGCTCCCCGGGTGACCCGCGAGCCGGGGGCCAGCCGGGTGCCGATGGCCACGTCGCTGTGTCCCGAGATCAGGCCCGAGACGAGCGGCAGCAGCGCGTTCAGGTCGGTCGAGAGGTCGACGTCCATGTAGCAGACGACGTCGGCGTCGGTGTCCGTCCAGGCGGCGCGCAGCGCCCGCCCGCGGCCCTTCTCAGTGAGGTGCAGGACGTCGACGCTGGGGAGCTCGCGGGCCAGCTCGCGGGCGAGGAACAGCGTGGCGTCGGTGCTGGCGTTGTCGGCGATCACGATCCGCCAGCGGTAGGGCATGTTGGCGTGGAGGAACTCATGGAGGCGGCGCACGGAGGCCGTCAGCGCCGCCTGCTCGTTGTAGACCGGGATCACGACCTCGATCAGCGCCGTGCGTTGGCGCTGGCGCGGCCGGGGGATGTCGGTGGTGGAGATCATCGAGCAGCAGCGTGGCTGAGCTCGCGAAGCCGGGGCTATGAGGTGGCTAAGACGTGCGTAGGATCCGGGGGTGTTGGTGGATCGACCACAATTATTGGTGTCGATCTCCCACGCCCCCCGCCGGTTATGATCGCCCGCGATGGCACTCGCCGCCGGCACCCACACGCTCGGACCGGACGCCGGCACGCTGGAGATCCACACCTTTCGCGACGGGGTCGCCCAGAAGGTCGGACACGACCTGATCATCGACGTCGGCGGCTGGCGGGCGGAGGTCGAGGTGGCAGAGATCGGCCTGCGCTCCGTCTCGCTCGACGTCGACACGCGCTCGTTCACCGTGCGCGAGGGGCGCGGCGGCGTGAAGCCGCTGAGCGACGGCGACAAGGCCGAGGTCATCAAGAACATCGACGAGAAGGTGCTCCGCGGCGAGCCGGTCAGCTTCCGCTCCGACGGCGTCGAGACGACCGGCGGGCTCACCGTCCGCGGACAGCTGACGATCCTCGGCACCACCCGGCCGACGATGTTCGAGCTGGAGCTGTCGCATGACGGGCGCGTGATCGGCACCCTCCCGGTCGTCCAGAGCGAGTGGGGCATCAAGCCGTACCGGGCGCTGATGGGCGCGCTGAAGGTCCGCGACGAGCTTGAAGTCGTCCTCGACGTCGCCCTCCCCACGAACTGAAACGGAGCACGCTGATGAACGACGATTGGCGACTGCGCGTCACCCTGCACGAGCACGGCATCGCGCACGCGTTGAGCGAGCGCCTGGCCGTGGCCAACATCGAGCACGACCTGCAGGAGGCGTTCGCCGACAAGGTGGTCGTGTCCATCGACGGCGCCGAGCTGTTCTGCTACGCCGGGACCCGCGAGCAGGCGCAGGCGGCCGAAACGCTGATCCGCAAAGTCGCCGGCGAGCACGGCTGGGAGGTCGCGACCGAGCTGACGCGGTGGCACCCGACCGCGGAGCAGTGGGAGGATCCGGATACGCCGCTGCCTCAGACCGACGCCGAGCAGGTCGCCGAGCGCGCCGAACGCCCGCAGGACGGCGATCCCGACTTCGAGGTGCGGATCGAGAGCGACACGCGCGAGCACGCCCGCCAGCTCGCCGACGTGCTGCAGGCCGAGGGCCTCCCGACCGTCCATCGCTACCGCTACGTGCTGCTCGGCGCCGCCGACGAGGAGAGCGCCGCGCAGCTCGCCGAGCGCGTCCGCGGGCTCGTGCCCCCCGGGACGTCGGTGAGCGTCCAGGGGAGCCTGCGCGCCGTGGCCGACGAGACCCCGAGCAACCCGTTCGCCTTCTTCGGCGGCCTCGCCGGCTGAGGACCCAATTCTGGCGTGGGGCCCCTAAGCGCCGCTCACTGCGTGAAGACGAGCTTGCCGAACATCCCGCCGTCCTGCATCAGCTGAAAGCCCTCACGGGCGTCGGCCAGCGGAATCGTTCGATCGATCACCGGGCGGATGTCCTTCCCCACGCACAGCCGCAGCAGCCGCTGCAGCTCGTCGCGGGTTCCCATCGTCGAGCCGATCACGGACAGCTGCAGGAAGAACACACGGGTCAGCTCGGCCGGCGGGGCGTCGCCGGTGGTGGCGCCGGAGATGACGATTCGGCCGCCCGGCCGCAGCGACTTGACCGAGTGGGCCCACGTCGCCTGGCCGGTCGTCTCGAACACGGCATCAACCCGCTCGGGCAGGCGCGCTCCGGGCTCGAAGGCCTGATCGGCGCCGAGCGTCACGGCCAGCGCGCGCTTCTCCTCGGAGCGGCCGGTGACCCACACGCGGGCGCCGGCGGCACTCCCGAGCACGGTCAGCGCGGTGGCGACGCCACCGGAGACGCCCTGGACGAGGATCGTCTGGCCGGGCACGACCTCGCCGCGGGTGAACAGCATCCGGTAGGCCGTCAGCCAGGCCGTCGGCAGGCAGGCGGCCTCGGCGAAGCTCAGCTCGGCCGGCTTGGGCACGAGGTTGCGCGCCGGCACGGCGACCAGCTCGGCGAACGTCCCCTGGTGGCGCTCGGAGAGCAGTGAGCGGCGCGGGTCGAGCGTATCGTCGCCACGCCACTCCTCGGAGGTGATCACGGCGTGGACGATCACCTCGTTGCCGTCGGGATCGAGCCCGGCCGCGTCGCAGCCGAGGATCATCGGCAGCTGCTCCTCTTTCAGGCCGACGCCGCGCAGCGACCACAGGTCGTGGTGGTTCAGCGAGGCGGCCTTGACGCGCACGGTGGTCCAGCCCGGCGGCGGCTCGGGTTCGGGCCGCTCACCGACGGTGAGCGCGCTCAGCGGATCGTCGCGGGAGAAGGCGGAGGCGTAGACGGCGAGCATCGCTGCATCATGCCTGACCGCTGCAGCGGGCGGCATTCCCGCGCCGACGATGTCATCATCCGGTGTTATGGGCAGGGTCACCGCCAGCGCGAGCACGCTCGTCGCCGCGCCGCCGGAGCAGGTGCTGGAGCTGCTGCGCGACTACCGCGACAAGCGTCCCGGCCTGCTCCCAGGCAGCTACACCGCGTATCGCGTCGAGGCGGGTGGCAACGGCGCCGGAACGGTGATCGCCTACCACTTCGCCGCCGGGGGCCGCGAGCGCGACTACCGCCTGCGGGTGCAGGAGAGCGACGGCGTGATCGAGGAGCACGACGAGCTGTCGTCGTTCGTCAGCGTGTGGCGGGTCGAGCCGTCGGGGTCAGGCAGCAAGGTGACGTTGCAGGGCTCGTGGGAGGGCGCCGGCGGGATCGGCGGTTTCTTTGAGCGGACGTTCGCCCCCGGAGGGCTCAGCCGGATCTACCGCGAGATCCTGAACCGGCTCGCCGCCGCGCTCTGAATCGGCCGCGCCTTGACGGCGACGGTGAGGCGGGTCGAGAATGCTGATGACCGACCGTGCCACTCGGAGGAGAGCCAGAGGATGAGCGGGTTTGACTATGTGATCGTCGGTGCCGGGTCGGCGGGCTGCGTACTCGCCGCGCGTCTCAGCGAGGACCCGGACGTGAGCGTCTGCCTGCTGGAGGCCGGCCCGCCCGACTCCGCCGAGGAGATCCATCTGCCTGCCGGGGTGCTCGCGATCGCCACCTCGAAGTACGACTGGTGCCTGATCTCCGATCCCGAGCCGGGCCTTGATGGCCGCCAGCGGGTGCTTCCGCGCGGGCGCACGCTCGGCGGCTCCTCGTCCGTGAACGCGATGGTCTACATCCGCGGCAACCGCGCCGACTACGACGAGTGGGCGGCGATGGGCTTCGACGGGTGGGGCTGGGACGACGTGCTCCCGTACTTCGTGAAGTCGGAGGACAACGAGCGGGGGGCCAGCGAGCTGCACGGCGCCGCCGGCCCGCTCACCGTCAGCGACGGGCGTTCGCGCTACCGCACGACCGAGCAGTTCATCGAGGCGGCCGTGGCGGCCGGTCATCCGCGTAACGACGATTTCAACGGACCCGAGCAGGACGGCGTTGGCCGCTATCAGCTGACCCAGCGCGGCGGGATGCGCTGCTCGGCGGCCGTCGCCTACCTGCACCCGGTCCTGGCGAGGCCGAACCTGACCGTGGAGACGAATGCGCACGTGACGCGCCTGCTGCTCGACGGCCTGAAAGCGACCGGCGTCGAGGTCGACCAGGGCGATCAGCTGCGCGAGATCCGGGCCGAGCGCGAGGTGGTCCTGTGCGCCGGCGCCTACCAGACGCCGCAGATCCTGCTGCTGAGCGGGATCGGCCCGTCGGAGGATCTGACGCTGGCGAACATCCCGACGATTCACGAGCTGCCGGTCGGGCGCGGCCTGCAGGACCACATCTCCAGCTGGATCACGTACACCACCGACCAGCCGTCGCTGCTCGGGGCCGAGTGCGAGGAGAACCTGATGCTCCTCCAGAACGAGGGACGCGGGCCGCTCACCTCGAACTTCGCCGAATCCGGCGGGTTCACCCGCACGCGCGACGGACTGGCGGCGCCGGACGTCCAGTTCCATCTGGTGCCGATCCTGTTCCCCGACGCCGGCGCCGGCGAGATCCGCGTCGACGGCTGGGCGCTGTCGACGTGCGTGCTGCGCCCGACGAGCACCGGGTTCGTGAAACTCCGCTCGCGCGTCCCGACGGCGAAGCCGCGGATCCTGCACAACTACCTGGGCTCCGCCGAGGACCGCGCGACGGCGATCGCCGGGGTGCGGGCAGCCCTGGAGATCGCCGCCCAGCCGCCGCTGGCCGAGCTCTCCACCGGGGCGATCGCACCGCCCGACGTCGACAGCGACGCGGCCTTGCTCGACCTGATCCAGCGCAACTCGACGACGCTCTATCACCCGACGAGCACGTGCGCGATGGGGGAGGTGGTCGACGCCGACCTGCGCGTCCTCGGGATGGAGGCGCTGCGGATCGTCGACGCCTCGGTGATGCCGACGGTCGTGCGGGGGAACACGAACGCGCCGACGATCATGATCGCCGAGCGCGCCGCCGATCTGATCCGCGGCCGGATTGCGCCGGCCCTGACGCAGGCCGAGCCCGCTCCGGTGTAGGGCCGGAGCTCACAGGTGAACGGCGGCCAGCAGCGCCGCGTAGGAGCGCACGAGCGCGGCTCGCTCCTGCGCGACCAGTGGGTGGCCGAGCTCACATCCCCGGCGCACCCACTCATCGGAGAGGTCCATCGCGCGCGCCCGCTCACGCGCGGCGAGGCGGACCGAGGACTCCTCGACGCTGTAGACGTAGGCGTAGAGCGCCGCCAGCGCCTCGACGAGCGGCTCCTCGCTCGGCAGCTCGGCGTACTGGTGCGCGCGGTGCACGCGCCACCATTCCACCTCCAGCGCCGCGGCGCGGGCCGGGGCGATCGACTCGCCGTGGTAGCGGGCGACCATCGCGTAGAACGCCGTCATCACCCTCCGCGCGCCGTCCGGATCATTGTCAGGGTTGGGCGCCCACAGCTGGTTGCCGCGCATGATCAGCCATGCGCCGCGGACCGTCAGCGGCCATGGCAGCCCGAACATCGCGCGGGTCAGCCCGAGCGACGCCCGCAGCAACGTCGGCCAGTCGCGGCGGTAGTAGGCCACCCAGGCGGCCGACTCCAGCGCGCCGATCCGCCGCGGATCAAAGTTCCGGTGAGGTTTAGGGGAGTGCGTCGATGATCGCGGCAGCGGTGGCCTCCGCCCCGCGGGCGCCGAGCGTGATGGTGTAGTGGTTCACGTCCTGCACCAGCACTCCACTCCGCTCGGCGCGCTCCGCCGCCCAGCTCGTCACCAGCTCCAGCGGCTGCATCGGGTGCGGTTCGCCGAGCAGCCCTCGTGGCGCGCACAGCAGCGCCGTCGGCTGCGTCAGCCGGTGAGCCCAGCTCCCAAGCGTCGCCAGCTCTCCGGCGTCGGCGCGGATCGCCGCGGCGATCACCGAGCTGCGCAGCGCCGGGGCGGAGCCGATCAGGTCGTGGTCGGCATACGCGTGCAGGTCGCCGTCGTCGACGTCGTTTGGGGCGGCGAACGCTGGGTGGGCGTGCCACCAGGCGTGGTACTCCTCACGCGAGGGGAACTCCATCGCCAGCCGCGCCAGCGCCGGCCCGAGGAACGCGGTGGCGAACTCCTGCGGGTCGACGGCCTCGGCGCCGGGGATGCTGAGGCCGCCGTCGACGAGCACCAGCCGGCGGACGAGCGCGGGGTGCTCGACGGCGAGCCGGCTGGAGATGTAGGCGCCGAGCGAGTGCCCGACGACGAGCGTCGCGTCGATCTCCAGCTGGCGCAGCACGGCGAGCAGATCGGCGACGTAGGCGGCGGTCCCGTACGGGGCGGGCAGCCCCCGGCTGGCGGCGCGGCCGCGCAGGTCGACGGCGATCAGGGCGGCGCGGTCGCCGAGGGCCCGCGCCGTCGGCACCCACGCCCGGCTGTTGCCGGTGATGCCGTGCACGGCCAGGACCTGGGGTGCAGCGGGGGACCCGAGCCGGACGGCGGCCAGCGTGCCGCCGTCGACGGCGAACTCCAGCCGCTCCAGCGGAACCTCGGCGGTCAGCCCCATTGGTACGGAAGGAATTTGCCGTTCAAGGTGATCTCGACGCGGTCGCCGCCGGGGTCGGGCACGCGCTGCACGTCGAGCTTGAAGTTGATCGCGCTCATGATCCCGTCGCCGAACTCCTCGTGGATCAACGCCTTCAGCGCCGGCCCGTACACGAGCAGCACCTCGTACAGGCGGTAAATGGTCGGGTCGGTCGGCACCGGGGCGTCGAGTGCGCCGCGGCTGGGGATTGCCGTGAGCGTGTCGCGGAGATCGGGCTCGAGGTTCGGCAGCAACGTGTAGAGCTTCGCCACGTCGTCCTCGGTGAAGGGGTGCTGCCCGAAGATCGCCGCGGCGGTCCACGCCGCCGGACGCTCCATCGCCGCCGCGATCTGCGCGAAGGTGACGCCGCGTGCCCGCATCGCCGCCTGGATCAGCTCGCTGGCCTGAGCTTTGGTCACTGCCGGGAAATTATCGCGAGCCGCTCAAGGGGCGAAGTTCGAGAGCGCCCAGCGGGCGTGGACGAGGATCCGGTCCAGGTCGAAGTGTTCCGGGTCGGTGAGCAGCAGACGCGCCCAGAAGTCTGCCAGCCCCGACATCGAGTAGGCGGTCAGCTCGGGGTCGGGCGAGCGCTGGCCGCCCCGCGGGGTGAACGCTGTCTCGATCAGCTGCGCCAGCTGGGCGACGACGGCGGCGCGGGCGTTGTCGATCCGCTCGTGCAGGAAGGTGGGGGCGCCCTCGGGCGGCATCAGCACGAGCCGCCACGTGACCGGCTCGGATTGGACGGCGAGCAGGTAACCGGTCAGCGCCTCCAAAAGCACCTCCAGCACGTCGTCGCCGGGGGACGCCTGCGGCAGGACCGCGCTGAGCTGGGTCAGGGCGCGCTGGCCCTCGCGGTCGAGCAGGGCGCCGAGCAGCCCGCCGAGGTCGGAGAAGTGCTCGTAGATGATCGGACGCGAGATCCCGGCCTCGCGCGCGACGCGGTCGATCGAGACGGCGTGCAAACCGTCGGCACCGACGATCGCCTTCGTCACGTCGAGGAGCTGCTCGCGGCGCTCGGGCCGGGACAGGCGGGTGGTACGGGCGATGGGTTGTGTGCGGTTCGTCACGGAATCGTTGCTCTTAGGCTACACTACTGTAAGTTACACTACTGTAACCAGAGTGTACGAGGAGACATAATGACCACTGCCACCACCCATCATGACGTGATTGTCGTCGGAACCGGCTTCGCCGGCCTCGGCATGGCGATCAAGCTGAAGGAGGCCGGCGAGGACGACTTCGTCGTCCTGGAGAAGGCCCAGTCGGTCGGCGGCACCTGGCGCGAGAACACCTATCCGGGGTGTGCCTGCGATGTGCAGTCGCACCTGTACTCGTTCTCGTTCGAGCCGAACCCGACGTGGTCGCGGATGTTCGCCTCCCAGCCCGAGATCCGGGCCTACCTGGAGCACTGCACCGACAAGTACGGGGTGCGCCCGCACCTCCGCTTCGACTCCGAGATCACGTCCGCCGAGTATGACGAGGCGTTGCGGCTCTGGCGCGTTGTCGTGAACGGCGGCGAGCGGCGCTACACGGCGCGTGTCCTCGTGGCCGGCTTCGGCCCGCTGAGCCGTCCGGAGCTCCCGTCGATTGACGGGGTCGAGGAGTTCGGAGGAGACTTTTTCCACTCGGCCCAGTGGCGCTCCGACGTCGAGCTGGCCGGCAAGCGCGTCGCCGTGATCGGCACCGGGGCGAGCGCGATCCAGTTCGTCCCGCGGATCGCCTCACAGGTGGGCGAGCTGAAGCTGTTCCAGCGCACCGCCCCGTGGGTGCTGCCGAAGCCCGACCGCCCCACGACCGGGATCGAGCGGGGTCTGTTCCGCCGGATGCCGGCGCTCCAGAAGCTGTACCGGGAGCTCATCTACTGGCGCCTGGAGACCCGCGTGCTGGGGATGACGTTGCATCCAAAGGTAATGAAGGCGGCGGAGCTGGTCGGCAAGCTGCACATCCGCCGGTCGATCAAGGATCCGGTGCTGCGGGCGCTCCTCACGCCGGACTACACGATCGGGTGCAAGCGGATCCTGATGTCGAACGACTACTACTCCTCGCTCGACCGCCCGAACGTCTCGGTCATCAGCGGCGGGATCGCGCGCGTCACGCCGACCGGCGTGATCGACGCCGACGGCAATGAGCACGAGGTCGACGTGATCATCTACGGCACCGGCTTCAAGGTCCGCGATCCGCTCGGCTCGCTGCAGATCACCGGCCGCGACGGGGCCGAGCTGGGGTCGCTGTGGCGCGAGCGGGGGCTGGAGGCCTACCTCGGCACGACGATCGCCGGCTTCCCGAATCTGTTCCTGCTGGTGGGGCCGAACACCGGGCTCGGCCACAACTCGATCATCTACATGATCGAAAGCCAGGTCCATTACGTGCTCGACGCGATCGCCACGATGCGCCGCCGCCAGCTCGCCGCGGTCGACGTCAGGCCGGACGTGCAGGGCCGTTTCAACGATGATCTGCAGGCTCAGCTGGCGGGGACCGTGTGGTCATCGGGCTGCAGCAGCTGGTATCTGGACGAGAGCGGCAAGAACCGCACGCTGTGGCCGGGATTCACGTTCGCGTTCCGGCAGGCCACTGATACGTTCGACATCGAGGAATACGAGGCGGTCGCATGAGAGAGTTCCGCAACAAGGTGTGCGTGATCACCGGCGCCGGATCGGGGATCGGCCAGGCACTGGCGCTCGATCTGGCCGGTCGCGGGGCGCGGTTGGCGCTGTCCGACATCGATGCCGAGCGCGCCGCGGCGACGGCTGAGCGGGCCGCGGGGCTTGGCGCGGAGGTCGAGCACTACGTTCTCGACGTCGCCTCCCGTGAGTCCGTGTATGGCCACGCCGCGGCCGTGAAGGAGCGCTTCGGCGCCGTGAACCTCGTGATCAACAACGCCGGGGTGGCGCTGGCCAAGGACGTGATCGACACCCCGATCGAGGACTACGAGTGGATCATGGGGATCAACTTCTGGGGCGTCCTGTACGGCTCCCAGGCGTTCCTCCCGCACCTGATCGAGTCGGGCGACGGCCACCTGGTGAACATCTCCAGTGTGTTCGGCATCTTCGCCGTCCCGGGGCAGTCGGGCTACAACGCGGCCAAGTTCGCCGTCCGCGGTTTCACCGAGGCGCTGCGCCAGGAGATGCTGCTCGCTGGGCACCCGGTCGGGGTGTCGTGCGTGCACCCGGGCGGGATCGCCACCAACATCGCCCGGGACGCGCGGACCGACCAGGGCACCGCGCAGGAGTTCGACGATGCGTTCAAGAAGATCGCTCGGACCTCGCCGGCGAAGGCGGCGGCGACGATCCTGAAGGGTGTTGAGAAAGAGCGCGCGCGGATCCTCGTCGGCCCTGACGCCCAGGTACTCGACCTCATGACCCGGACGCTCGGCTCGCGCTACCAGGGGCTCGTCTGGCGCGCCACGAAGAGGCTGAACCCGCTGGTCTGAGTCCCGGCTGCCAAGATCGGGGGCGATGCTGTCGCTGCTCAGGCGGGTCGCCGTCGACGTCACGCCGATGCGCGAATCCCGCGACTTTCGGCTGATCGCGCTCGGACAGATCGTCTCCAGCCTGGGCACGCAGGCGGCGCTCGTGGCGCTGCCGTTCCAGATCTTCGTCCTGAGCCACTCGCCGGCGCTCGTCGGCCTGCTCGGCGCGTTCGAGCTCGGGCCGATGATTGTCGTCTCGCTGTTGGCCGGGGCGCTGGCCGACCGAACCGACCGCCGGCGACTCCTGGCCACGGCGCAGCTCGCCGTGACCGTCGCGGCGGGGGCGCTCGGCGTCGCGGCGCTGGCCGGGCATCCGCCGGTGGTGCTCGTGATGATCCTCGGCGGCCTGCTGGCCGGCGGCACGTCGCTCGACAGCGTCTCCCGCGGAGCGATCATCCCCAACGTGCTCAGCCGCGAGCGGCTGCGCACGGGGCTGGCCTTCAACTACGGGCTGCAGCAGGTGACGGGGATCATCGGGCCGGCGCTCGGCGGCCTGCTGATCGCGCTGGCCGGGGTGTCATGCGCGTACCTGGTCGACTCGGCCAGCTGCCTGGCGATGCTGGTCGCGGCGCTGGCGATCGCGCCGCAGCGGCCGGTGATGCGCGAGGCGCCGCCGCCGGTGGGGGCGGCGATCGCCGAGGGGCTGCGGTTCGTGAAGTCAAACCACGCGCTCTCGGGCAGCTTTGCCATCGACCTGGTGGCGATGACGTTCGGGATGCCGCGGGCGCTGTTCGCCGTGCTGGCGCTGACCGTGTACCACGCCGGTGCGAGCGGGACCGGGCTCCTGTACGCGGCGGTCGCGCTCGGCGGCACGCTCGCCGTGCTCACCTCGGGGTGGATCGGCCACGCCCGGCGACTCGGGCGGATCGTGATCCTCGCGGTCCTCTGCTGGGGGGCGGGGATCGCCGGTGCCGGGCTGGTGCGGACGATCGCGCCGGCGATCGTGCTGCTGGCGATCGCCGGGTACGCCGACGGCGTCAGCGCGTTCTGCCGCTCGACGATCAACCAGACCGTGACGCCCGACGCGCTGCGCGGCCGGATGAGCTCGGTGTTCAGCCTCGTCGTCACCAGCGGCCCGCGGCTCGGCGACATCGAGTCGGGGCTGGTGGCCGGGCTGACCTCGGCGCTCACCTCGGTGCTCTCCGGCGGGATCGCCTGCATCGTCGGCGTCGGTGCGATCGTGTGGGCCTTCCCCGAGCTGGCCGCCTACGACGAGCACCGGCTCCGCGGCCCCGCCGTCGAGCGCGACCTGGCGGTGGAGATGGCGGCCGTCAGCGAGCTGGAGCTGCCGTAGGCCAGCCTTTCGCTCGGACCAGGCGGCCCGGATGGTTCGTCCGCTGACGGTCCGGGTAGCCCAATAGGCACCAGACCAGCGAGCGGAGGAGGTCACGATGGCGGTGACGGCAATTCGCACCCGGAGAACGCGCAGGACAGGGACCGCGACGGTGGCGCGGGGGGTGAGCCTGGCCCGCGGATCCGCGCTGACCCTGGGCACGGTGCTGCTGGCGGCCGGCCTGTACTTCCTGTACAAGCAGCACGGTTTCACGCGCCTGTCGAACTTCCCCAACGGGAACGCACGCGTGCAGGGCACGGTGTTCCTGGGCGTCTTCGGCGTGAACGGCTGGACCGGCGAGCTCACCGCGATCGCCGGGGGCCTGCTGCTGCTCGGCGCCGCGCACCACGTCGTGGCCCGCGCGATGAGCCTGATCGTCGGCGTCGCCCTGGCCGCCGCGGCGATCATCGCGTTGATCAGCGGCAACGTCCTCGGGCTCGCCGCCGCCAACCGGTGGACGAAGCTCGGGTGGGGCGTCGCCGCCGTGATCCTGCTCGCGGGCGCGCTGCTGCCCTACCTCCGCCGCGCCCGCACGCGCACGATCGTTGCGGCCCCGGCCGCTCCGGTACCCCCGGCTGCTGCGGCGCGGAGGGCCGATGGCGCGCGCAACGGACCGATCACCGGGCGCGATCAGGCGGCGCCGATGGAGCGCGAGCCCGTCACCACGCCCCGTGAGGAGTGATCAGGCGTCGCCGCGCCAGGCGAGCGCCCGGCGGCGGGCCCGGGGCAGCGCGCTGACGATCAGGTCGTAGGAGTCCTCGACCATGTCGCGGATCCACTCCTCGGGCAGCGAGCCGTCGAGCGTCACAGTGTTCCAGTGACGCTTGTTCAGGTGGTAGCCGGGAGCGACGGCTGGGTGGGTGGCTCTGAGCTCCTCGGCCAGCGCCGGCTCGCACTTCAAGCTCACCGCCAGCGGGGTCGCGCCGAGCCGCGAGAGGGCGAAGATCCGCCCGGCGACCTTGAACACCGACGTTTCAGGTCCGAACGGGAACGTCTCCTCGGAGCCGAGGTGGGAGAGGCAGTGGTCGCGGAGCTCCTCGGGGGTCATCCGTGCATGGTCGCCTACAGTCCGGCGTATGGAGCGGCTGCGGGTGGTGATCGCCGATGACGAGGTGCTCCTGCGCGCCGGGGTGGCGCGGCTGCTGCATGACGCCGGCATGGACGTCGTGGCGCAGGTCTCGACGGCCGACAAGGTGCTGCCCGCCGTCGAGGACCATCGGCCGGACGTGCTGATCGTCGATGTGCAGATGCCGCCCGAGAGCACCGACGACGGGCTGCGGGCGGCGATCGAGACGCGCCGGCGCGGGCTTGGCACGGCGGTGCTGGTGCTCTCGAACTTCCTGGAGGAGCGCTACCCGCTCGACCTGATCGGCGAGGACGCGACCGGCGTCGGGTACCTGCTGAAGACCCGGATAGGAGACGTCGACTCGTTCGTCGACGCGGTGCGACGGGTCGCCGCGGGAGGGTCGGCACTGGACCCAGAGGTCGTGCAACGGATGGTCCGCCGCCGCCGGATCAACAACCCGATCGACGCGCTCACGCCGCGCGAGCGCGAGGTCCTGGCGCTGATGGCCGAGGGCCGCTCCAACCACGGGATCGCGGCCGGGCTGAACGTGACCCCGGCTGCCGTCGAGAAGCACGTGACCGCACTGTTCCACAAGCTCGGGCTGACCGACGAGCCCTACCAGCACCGCCGGGTGATGGCGGTGCTCACGCTGCTGCGGGCGTCGTGAGCTCCGCTCCACCGGCGCCCTCCTGCGCCGGCATCGGCAGTACGGCCACCAGCCGCGCGCCCCGCCCGGACGGGCCGTCGATCTGGAGCTCGCCATTCAGGGCGGCCAACCGGTCCTGCATCCCGGCCAGCCCGCCACCCGGGACGACGAGCGCGCCGCCGCGTCCATTGTCGGCGACCTCGATCGTGATCTGAGAGCGCTCATCGTCGAGCCCGACGCGGACTGTCGCCGAGCTCGCCTCGGCGTGCTTGATGACGTTCGTCAGCGCCTCGGCGATCAGGAAGTAGCACGCCGCCTCAATCCCCTCTGGGAAGCGCTGCTCGGGGATCGCCAGCGCGACCGGGATCGGGAACGGGCCGGTGAGGCTCTCCACGGCGGCGGCGATCCCGCGGTTGGTGAGGATCTGGGGCCGGATCCCGGAGCCGAGCTCGCGCAGCTCGGCGATCGCGGCGTGCGTCTCCTCGGCGATCTCGTCCAGTCGCCTCGCCGCGCCCCGATCGGTCTCCCGCAGGTCCTTCTCGGCGAGACGCAGGGCGAGCAGGATGCGGACGAGCCGCTGCTGCGCGCCGTCGTGGAGATTGCGCACGAGCCGGCGGCGCTCGGCGTCGGCCGCCGCGATGATCCGGGCCCGGGAGGCGTGGATCTCCTCGGCGCGGACGTGCTCGACCGCCTCGCGGCGGGCGGCGTCCTCGGCCTCCATCTGGGCGGTCACATCGCGGAACGCGACGACGGCGCCGTTGCCCCGCTCGGTGCGCAGCGGCGCCGACGAGTAGGCCACCCGGAACTTGCTGCCGTCCTTGCGCCAGAACGTGTCGCCGTAGACGCGGACGGTCTCGCCGGTGGTCCGCGGCCGGAGCATCGGGCAGTCATCCTGCGGGAACGGGGTGCCATCCCAGTGATGGTGGTGGATGGTGGGGTGGCTGATCCGCCCCAGCAGCTCCTCCTCGGTGTAGCCGAGCAGGGCCAGCGCCGCCGGGTTGGCGAACTCAACGCGCCCGTCGATGTCGACCAGGTACACGGCGTCGGCGATGTTGGCCAGCAGCGCTTCGAGCACGTCCCGCGGCGCCATCCCGAGGCGGGCGCCGGCCCGGGCGAAGTCCATCTCGGTCATGCGCTCGATGCTAGGAACGCCCCGTCGGCGTCGACAGGGCCGGGCGGCCAAAGCCCTCGGGCCAGGTGGATACGCCGGCGGGTCACGCGCCGAGGAATCCGACGCCGACCGTCGGGATAACCCGAGTATGGACCCTCGGAACTGGCCATCGGGAGGGCGGCGCTCGGGCGAACGCTGGCCGCCGGTCCATTCGTGCCGCGACGAGGCCCACCCACACTCGGTCGCACTTCGTTCCCCCGCCAAGGAGACCGCAATGGCCGTCGAGCCGAAACTGAGCGACAGCGAGATCGCGAGCCTGATGGAGATCGCCCACCCGTCGAAGGGTGCGGGCGAGTCGATCTACGGCTCGACCAAGGTGTTCCCCGACTACCAGGCCGAGCCTGGCGAGACGTATCTCGGCATGGTGCACGGCATCGCGCACGAGTCGTCGGTGAGCTTCGTCGCCGTGCTGCTCGCCATCCGCGCGCTGCGCAAGGGCTTCGATTCCGCCCTGTACTTCTTCGGGATCGGCTCGCTGAACTGCCTGGCCACGCGCGGCTTCCCGACCATCGGCGCCGAGCTGTTCCCGGGCATGCGCAACGAGAACGGCCAGCTGGACAAGTTCATCGGCGAGGGCGGCAAGGTGTACGCCTGCCGGCTCGGGCTTGCCCTCCACGGCGCTCGCGAGGAGGACCTGATGGAGGGGGTCATCCCCTGCCACCCGCTCGACATGCAGGACGCGATGATCGAGTACGCCCGCAAGGGCGCGATCATCAACACGACCTGGATGTTCTGACGTGCAGGTCGAGCTCCGCACCGAGCTGGCCGTGCGCGGGCTGGCCGGCGCGCCTCCGGTGCGCCGGCGGGCTGGGGCCGGTCCGAGCGACGACGGCCATTGGCGAATCGAGAACGGCGGCTGCGCGGCGGCCGTGCCGCTCGATGTCGACTCGCCGTTCGCGCTTGACTCCGCCGGCCGCCTGACCCGAGATGGGGTGGTCATCGAGGACGTGCTCATCGAGCCGATCGAGCGCCCTCGCTTCTACGATCTGGCGACGGCCGATGGGGTGCCGTACGACCGGCTGGCCCGGATGCACGGGGACGGCGTGCTGGCCAGCACCGTGGTGCAGACGTGCATCCGCTACACGGCGGAGGAGACGCGGTGCCGCTTCTGCACGATCGAGGAGTCGCTGCACGCCGGGGCGACGACGCAGGTGAAGCGGCCGGAGCAGCTGGCCGAGGTCGCCGCGGCCGCCGTCCGGCTCGACGGCGTGCGGCAGATGGTCTTGACCACCGGCACCTCGAATGGCCCCGACCGCGGTGCGAGGCACCTGGCTCGAGTGGTCAGCGGCGTCAAGCGCGCCGTGCCGACGCTGCCGATCCAGGTGCAGATCGAGCCGCCGCTCCAGCTGAGCTGGATCGACCGGCTGTACGAGGCCGGCGCCGAGGCGATCGGCATCCACGTCGAGACGCTCGACCCGATCGCCCGCGCGCGGTGGACGCCGGGAAAGGCGACCGTCCCGCTGTCGCGCTACGAGGAGGCCTGGCGCCATGCCGTCGGCGTGTTCGGGCGCAACCGCGTCTCCACCTACCTGCTAGTCGGTCTGGGCGAGGACCCGGACGACCTCGTCGACGGTGCCACGCGACTGATCGAGATGGGCGTGTACCCATTCGTCGTACCCTTCCGGCCGCTCATCGGATCGCTCGCGCACCGAGACGGCGTGCCCGCGCCAGACCCGGCGACGCTGGCCCGGGTCACGACGCGCGTCGGCGCCGCGCTGCGCCGCGCCGGCATGCGTGGTCGCGACCAGATCGCCGGATGCGCAGCCTGCGGCGCCTGCTCGGCGCTCGGCCAGGCAGGAGGGTGAGGCGATGATCGACATCATCGAGCAGCTCGGAGGGCCCGCCGCCCGGGCGTCGGAGCTGCTGATCCTCGACGCATCCGGTGACGCGGCCCGCTGCGTCGCCTATCGCCGCCTCCGTCACGCCGAGTTCGTCGATCGCCAGGGCCTGTTCGCCCGCGACGACACCGACGCGGCGGACCTTGCCGACACCACGCGCGTCCTGGTGGCGGTGGCGGCCGACGGTCGCGTGATCGGTGGAGTCCGTCTTCACCGCCGCGACGGCGATCGCGAGCTCGGGTGGTGGCAGGGCAGCCGGCTCGTCGTGGCCGGCGGGGCCGAGCAGACACGTACAGGGATCGGGGCGGCGCTGGTGCGCGCGGCATGCGCCACGGCCCTGAATCTCGGTGCGCTGCGCTTCGACGCCCACGTCCAGGCGCGGCACGAGCGCTTCTTCACCCGGCTCGGCTGGGAGACGGTCCGGTCGATCGAGATGGCCGGCGCGCCGCACACGTTGGTGCGCTGGCCGATCGACCGGTTCGAGCGGCTCGTGGCGGCCACGAAGGCTCCGATCGGGTCGCTCGTCGGCGGGCTCGTCGCGCGCGACCGGTGGCGGGGCGACGACGCCGTGCCGATCCCCGGCTCGGACCTCGTCACCACCGTCGACGCGATCACGCCGTCGATGGTCGAGCAGGATCCCGAGTGGGCGGGCTGGTGCGGGATCCTCGTGACGGCCCACGACCTGGCCGCGATGGGCGCCACCCCGGTCGGCGCGCTCGACGCCATCGGCGCGGCCGACGTCGCCCACGCCGCGCGTGTCCTTCAGGGGCTCCGGCGGGCCAGCGAGGCGTTCGACCTGCCCGTGCTCGGCGGCCACACCCAGCTCGGCGTTCCAGGGGCGCTGGCCGTGACGGGCTTCGGTCACGCCGCCGACCCCGTCCCCGCGGGCGGTGCGCGCCCCGGCGACGCGCTGACGGTCACGGCCGACCTCACCGGTAGCTGGCGTCCGGGCTACCACGGGCGCCAGTGGGACTCGACCTCGTCGCGGACCCGCGAGGAGCTCGCGGCGATGCTCGATACGGTCCGGCGCTGCCGGCCGCGGGCGGCCAAGGACGTCTCGATGGCCGGGATCGTCGGGACCGCCGGGATGCTCGTCGAGGCCGGCGGGTGCGGCGCCGAGCTGACGGTGGCGTCGATCCCGCGACCCGGCGGTGCGGGCCTCGCCGACTGGCTGACGTGCTTCCCCGGTTATGCCGTGATCACCTGTGATCGCCCGGGCTCCGGCGCGCCGATCGCGCCCGTGCCCGGGGTCATCTCGGAGCGCTGTGGCCGGCTGACTGCCGCCCCCGGGGTGCGCCTACGCTGGCCTGACGGCGAGATGACCACCGCTCTGGCCGGGGCCGGCGTTACGGGATTGGGGGTGGCGGCGTGAGCTCGGTGACGATCGCCGCCGCCGCGGCGCCGTTTGACCGCGACATGGAGCGCTGCCTCGTGACGATCGCCGGTTGCATCGCCGACGCGCGCCAGCGCGGCGTCCAGCTGCTCGTGCTCCCCGAGGCGGCGCTGGGCGGATACGTCGAGACGCTGCACGGTGACGCCGATCCGCCCCCGGCGCTGCGCGCCGACGGCCCCGAGCTGGCCCAGGTGGCCGAGCTGGCCGGCGAGATGGTCGTCTGCATCGGGCTGTGCGAGGACGGCGGCAACGGTGTGCGCTACAACAGCGCCGCCTGCGTCAGCGGCGACGGCCTGCTTGGCCTGCACCGCAAGGCCCACCTCCCGCTCGACGAGGACCGCATCACCACGACGGGCGACAGGCTGGCCGCGTTCGACACGCCGGTCGGCCGGATCGGGATGCTGATCTGCTACGACAAGGCGTTCCCCGAGGCGGCTCGTACGCTGACGCTGGACGGGGCGCAGCTCCTCTGTTTCCTGTCGGCGTGGCCGTGCAGCGCGACGAACGCGGCGCCGCTGCTGACCGACGATCGACAGTGGCGGCGGGCCGAGCTGTGGGATCGCGCCCGCGCGGCGGAGAACTCGCTGGTCGTCGTGTCGGCCAACCAGACCGGGAGCTTCGGCCGGCTGCGGTTCCTTGGCGGCGCCCGGATCGCCGGCCCCGGCGGCGACGTGATCGCCGCCACCGGAACCGAGCCGGGGCTCGCCGTGACCACGCTCGACCTCTCGCAGACGCTGGAGCGGGCGCGTCGCGCGCTGTCGCCGATCCGCGATCTGCGCCCCGAGCTGTACGCCGTCGCCGAGCCGGTCCTCGGGTAACCGCGATGCCTCGCGTCACGGTGCAGATCCGCTGGGCCGACGGCGCCGAGCAGGCTGCCGTCTCCCCGTCACGGGCGATCGAGCGGTTCGTCGTCGCCCGCGGGCGCTACCCGCGCGACGAGCTGGTGCGCCGCCTGCGCGACGGGCTGGCCGCCGCCTCCGAGCGGGTACGCGAGCGCTACGGCGTCGCGTGCACCGCGGCCGCGGAGGAGCTCGCCGCGGTGCAGGCCGGTGCGCGGGTGCACGGCGGCGGATCGCACGAGCTCTGCGCTGTCGAGTCGGTCGCTCGGGAGCTCGCCCCGCCAACCTTCCCGGCGCCTGACGAGCTCTCGGGTCATCACGAGGCGATCGTCGTCGGCGGTGGTCAGGCTGGTCTGGCGGCCAGCCGGTGCCTGTCCAAGGCGGGCGTGGAGCACCTCGTGCTGGAGCGGCGGCGGGTGGCGTGCACGTGGCGCGAGCAGCGCTGGGACAGCTTCTGCTTGGTGACGCCGAACTGGCAGTGCCAGCTGCCCGAATACCCGTACGCCGGCGGGGATCCCGATGGCTTCATGGTGAACGAAGAGATCGTCTCCTACCTCGAGGGCTTCGCCGCGGCGTCTGATCCGCCGCTGTACGAGGGCGTCGCGGTGCTGCGCGTCTGCCTGCACCCGGACGGCGGCTTCCGCGTGCAGACGAGCCACGGCGAGCTGACGGCCGGACGGGTGATCCTGGCCGTCGGCGGTTACCACGTGCCGAAGCTGCCGCGGATCGCCGAGCGTCTCCAGGACGCGGTGACGCAGCTGCACTCCTCGGGCTATCGCAACCCTGGCAGCCTGCCCGACGGTGCGGTGCTGGTCGTCGGCAGCGGGCAGAGTGGCGCCCAGATCGCCGAGGACTTGCTGCTGGCCGGGCGCGACGTGCACCTGTGCGTCGGCTCGGCGCCGCGGGTCGCGCGGTTCTATCGCGGCCGCGACTGCGTGGCCTGGCTGCACGACATGGGTCACTACGACATGCCGGTGGAGCATCATTCTCAGGGGCTGGCGGCGCGCCGCGAGCCGAACCACTACGTCACCGGTCGCGACGGCGGCCGCGATATCGATCTCCGCGCCCACGCCCGCGACGGGATGCATCTCCATGGGCGGCTGCTCGACGTGCACGGCACCGTGGTGGCGCTCGCCGGCGACCTGCGGGCAAATCTCGACGCCGCCGATGGCACCGCCGAGCGGATCAAGCGCGCGATCGACGAGTGGATCGAACGGGGCGGCATCGACGCCCCGACCGAGCCGCCGTACGCGCCGGTGTGGACGCCGCCAAGCGACGGCGGCGGCACGCTTGACCTGGAGCAGGCCGGGATCGGCACGGTGATCTGGAGCACCGGCTTCCGCAGCGACTGGTCGTGGATCGACGTGCCTGCGTTCGACGGCGGCGGCTACCCGGCGAACGTCCGCGGCGTCACCTCGGTGCCCGGGCTGTACGTGCTCGGCCTTCCGTGGCTTCACAGCTGGGGCTCGGGCCGCTTCGCCGGAATCGCCCGCGACGCCGAGTACGTGGCGCGGCACATCGAGTCGGTGCACAATATCCGGCATGGCGATGGTGCTCGAGGGGCGGGTGGCGCTGATCACCGGCGGTACGCGCGGGCTGGGGCGCGCGACGGCTGAGGCGTTCGCGGCGGCCGGCGCCGAGCTGGTGATCGTCGGGCGGCGGGAGGACAGCTGCGCGGCCGCAGCGCGCGAGATCGCGGCGGCGTCGGGTCGCGAGGTGCTGCCGTATGCGTGTCACGTCGGTCACTGGGACGAGCTCGACGGGCTCGTCGCGGCGGCCTACGAGCGCTTCGGGCGCGTCGACGTGCTCGTCAACAACGCCGGCAGCTCACCGCTGTACGACCGCGTCGACGGTGTCTCGCAGGAGCTGTGGCGCAAGACGATCGACCTCAACCTGTCCGGCCCGTTCCGGCTCACCGCGCTGATCGGTACGCGGATGGCAGCGGGTGCGGGCGGGTCGATTATCAACGTCTCCAGCGCCGCCTCGCGCTACCCGACGCCCGACGTGATTCCGTACGCGGCGGCGAAGGCGGGCTTGAACGCGATCACGATCGCCTTCGCCCACGCGTTCGGGCCGAGCGTCCGGGTGAACGGCCTCGTCGCCGGCACCTTCCTGACCGACATCTCGGCCCATTGGGACCCGGAGGCGTTTGGGCGCGCGGCGGGCGCGTTCGCGCTGGAGCGCGGCGGCCGGCCGGAGGAGATCGTCGGCACGATGCTGTACCTGGCTGGCGACGCGTCGAGCTACACGACGGGCGCACTGATCGACGTCGACGGGGGCTACCGTCCGCCGCAGAGACCCTGAGGCTCCGTCTCAGCAGGCGAGTCGCGCAGGCAGCCGCCGCTGATGTGCCCGGCCGTGGCCTCGCTCAGCAGCACGTAAAGCGCCTCGCGCTGCTCGGGGTCGAGGGCGCCGAGGACGTGCTCCTCGGCCGCGGCCAGGCCGAACTCGGCCGCGGCGAGCGTGTGGCGGCCGGTGTCGGTCAGGGTGACGTCGTGCCGGCGACGGTCCTCCGCCGACCGGCGGCGCTCGACGAGGCCGTCCGCCTCGAGCTCGTTCAGCAGCCCCACAAGATTGGTGCGGTCGAGCTGGAGCAGGTCGGCGAGCGGCCCCTGGCCGATCTCGCCGTGCTCGCGCAGCAGCGTCAGCGCGATCAGGTGGCGGGCGCGAAGACCGAGCTCGGCGAGTACGGACTCGCCGGCCACGCGCATGCGTCGCGCCAGGTGCTCCAGCAGGGCGCCGGAGCGATGGACGGGCTGGGCGATGACGGGCAGCGATTCGATATGTGAATCGTAGCGGCGATGGTCGTTGTGCTATCAATCGTTGATGTACGACCAACGATCACTGGAGCACAACGTGTCTCATCTCCTTCACATCGACTCGAGCTACCAGGGCGAGCGGTCCGTCAGCCGGGCCCTGAGCGCCCGCGCCGCCGCGCGCTGGCGGGCCGCGCATCCGGGCGGCACCGTGAAATATCGCGACCTCGGCTCAGAGCCGCTGCCGCACATCACCTCCACCACTGCGCACGCGCGCATGCTCCCGGCCGAGCAGCACACCGCCGAGCACGCGGAGTCGTGGGCGCTCACCGTCGAGCTGATCGATGAGATCAAGGCGGCCGACACGATCATCCTCGGCCTGCCTTTGTACAACTTCGGCCCGCCGAGTCAGATCAAGTCGTGGGTCGACCATCTGATTGCGCCCGGGCTCTCGGTGGATGCGGAGACGCACGAGGGGCTGCTCGGCGGTCGCGAGTTCATCGTGCTCGCCGCCCGCGGCGGTGGATACGGCGCCGGGACCCCGCGCGCGGGGTGGGACCACGCCGAGCCGTGGTTGCCGCACAGCCTGTCGCTGACCGGCCTGGAGCCGCGGTTCATCACCGCCGAGCTGACGCTGGCCAACGTCAACCCCGCGATGGCCGAGCTGATCCCGCTCGCCGACGAGAGCCGTGCCGCCGCCGAGCGCGCCGTCGATGAGCTGTGGTCGCCGCTCGCCGCCGCCGTCTGACCTTGGCGGCGGCCGTGCCGATCTTCGAGGCCGCCTTGGCCGTGGGGCCGGCCGGCGTCGCCGCGGGGGCGGCGGGCGTCGCAGCGGTGCCGACGGGCGTCGAGCCCCAGACCCGGACGTACCGGACCGATGTCGTGGCGGGCAGCGGCGTCGTGTTCGGATCGAAGGCATTGGTGCCGATTCCCAGCGCCTGGGTGAGGGCGATGAAGAACGGCTGGTCGAACGGCTCCGCCCCCGATAGGCCGCCGTCCGCCTGGTAATCGTCGATCAGGCAGGTGGCGCCGTTGACCGTGACGGTGAAGCTGCCCGGCTCCCAGGTGACGGCGTAGTTGTTGTACTGCGAGAGGGAGATCGGGCAGTCGGCCGTCGTCTTGTTCGTGTCTGACCCCGGGGCGGCCGTCGAGCTCGCGTAGTTGTAATGGATGTAGGGAATGTCGAGCGAGGAGTACTCGCTGTAGAACTCTGAGAAGTCGACCTCGCCGGATCCCGGCCAGGGGCCGTAGGTCAGGTTCTGTGGGTAGAGCCACAGCGTCTCCTGTAGGCCCTTGGCCGTGGTCTGCGGTAGCAGTGCGCTCACCTCGAAGCGACCGTAGGTCTGGTCGAAGTTGCCGACCGAGGTGACCATCCCGCCGATGTAGCGCGTTGTGAACAGGCCGTCGC
This sequence comes from Solirubrobacteraceae bacterium, assembly GCA_035552615.1. Classification (GTDB taxonomy): domain Bacteria; phylum Actinomycetota; class Thermoleophilia; order Solirubrobacterales; family Solirubrobacteraceae; genus Palsa-465. Next base: position 2,591 of record DASZLC010000108.1, on the reverse strand, counting down.
AGCTCGTGGCGTTCGGCAGTGCGCTGATCGTGAGGTGCAGTGCCCCACCCGACACCGAGACGGTGTCGGGCGAGTCGATGTAGCACACGGGATCGCTGGTCGGACCGGTGGTGTAGCCGCTGTCGGCCGTCACCATCGGCGTCCACGACGACCTGTTCAGTGCGCTGGCATCGCCGGTGCTGGCGTCGAACTCGTCGTCGAACGTGCACGCCCACGGACCCGCTCCGGCCAGCCGAGCAGGCGACTCGTTACCGCACGTCGGCGACGATGCAGCCGCCAGCGTGGTGGCCGGCGCGATCGTCGCCAGACCGAATACGAGGATTGTCACAACTGAGCAGAGAAGCGCCGTGGCGGTGGATCGAGCCGACATGTCCATGCGTGTCGACGGCGACACGTCGCTGCTTGACGGTCGCTGGACACACTGGACGAATAGCTGGCCGCGGACCCCGGGCGCTCTCCCCCCTCATGCAAAAGGCCGCCCGCCGAGATCTACTCGGCGGGCGGCCTCGGCACAGAGAAACGGCGGTGGTTACTTCCAGGCGCGGACGTACTTGATCGACGTCGTCGCCGGCAGCTGGGTGACACCCTGAGTGAACTGGTCGCTGCCCGCTGCTCCGAGGGCCTGGGTGAGGGCCATGAACATCGGCTGGTTGAACGGCTGCGCTCCTGAGAGGCCACCGTCGGCCTGGTAGTTGTCAATCAGGCAGACGTTGCCATTGATCGTGATCGTGAAGCTGCCCGGCTCCCACGTCACGGCGTAGGCGTTGTACTGCGTGAGGGAGATTGGGCAGTAGGCGGTCACGACGTTCGTGTTGGTCGCCGGGTTCGTCGTCGCGCTGTTGTAGTTGTAGTGAATGTACGGGACGTCGAGTGATGAGTACTCGCTGTAGAACTCGGAGAAGTCGACCTCGCCCGAGGCGGGCCAAGCGCCGTAGGCGAGGGTCTTCGGGTACAGCCACAGCGTCTCCTGCAGGCCTTCCGCGGTCGACTGCGGCAGCAGCGCGCTGACCTCGAAGCGTCCGTAGGTCTGGTTGAGGCTGTTGACCGAGGTGACCATCCCGCCGGTGAAGTAGGTGGGATACCCACCGCAGTTGTACGGAGTCGTCGTCTCGCGCACTGTCAGGTGCAGCGCTCCGCCTGACACCGAGATGTTGTTCGGCGAGTTGACATAACACACCGGATAGGGCAATGAGCCGGTGAAGTAGCCGCTGGTGGCCGTCACCGTCGGCGTCCACCACGAGGTGTTCAGCGTGCTGGCGTCACCGGTGGTGGCGTTGAACTCGTCGTCGAAACTGCACGCCCACTGACCCCCGCCGGGCTTGGCGGGCAGTGATTCGCTGCCGCAGGTCGTGGACGTCGCGGTCGAGGTCGTCGTGGTGGGGGTGGTCGTGGTGGTCGTGGTGGGGGTGGTCGTGGTCGTGGTCGTGGTGGGGGTGGGGGTGGTCGTGGTGGGGGTGGTCGTGGTGGGGGTGGTCGTGGTGGGGGTCGTCGTGGTACGGATCGGCGGGGTGCGGATCCTGGCGGCGAGGGAGGGCGCTGGGGCGAGCAGAGTCAGCGCGAGCACGGCGGCGCTCGCGGCGGAACCAAGAAAGGCAGTGGGTGTCTTGCGGAGGGTCATTGCTCTGACTATCGGACGTAGTCCATTCGTCCTTGAGGGCCGCAATCGGGCTGGACGAACGGTCCCACGTCGGCCATGCGTGAGAGCGCGCCATCGTACGATGAAACGTCGAACGATGTCGACATGTGACGTAGCGCCGCAGATCAACGCGATCCAAAACAAAGCGAGCGTTCTTTTTGTATACGCTGGGGCCGATGTTGAACGAGCTGACGAGTCGCGCGCGCGACGAGCTGTGGGCGTTGCGGATGATCACCCGCGCCGGACTGCTTCCGTCGCCGACCGAGCCCCGTGAGCTGCTCGCCTACGTGGCCGACACGCGCCGCTGGGGGCAGCTCGGCTCGGGGCTCTCGTCATCGGCGCGCCGGTACCCGGCGCGCACCGCGATCGTCGACGAGCTCGGAGCGCTGACGTTCGCCGAGCTCGACGACCAGGTCAACCGCCTGGCCAACGCCTGGCTGGCACGCGGGCTGACGGCCGGCGACGGGGTGGCGCTACTGGCGCGCAACCACCGCTGGCTGATGATCGCCTCGTTTGCCGCGTTCAAGGCCGGCGCGCGGCTGGTCCTGCTGAACAGCGACTTCGCCGGTCCGCAGATCCGCGAGGTGGCGGAGCGCGAGGGCACGAAGCTGCTCGTGCACGACGAGGAGTGGGCCGAGACCGTCCGGGGGCTCGACCCGCCGCTGGGCCGCCTGAGGGCCTGGGCTGAGGACCCCGGAGAGGACACGATCGCCGCTCTGATCGCGCACGGCGACCCGGGGCCGCCGCCGCCGGCGAGGCCAGAGGCGAAGCTCGTGATCCTGACCAGCGGCACGACCGGCACGCCGAAGGGCGCGCCCCGCTCCAGCCCGAAGTCGCTCGTCCCCGTGGGCGGCTTCTTCGACAAGATCCCGTTCCGCTCTGGCGAGACGACGGTGATCGCGATCCCGATGTTCCACGCGCTCGGGTTCGTCCACGCGCTGCTGACGATCGGCCT
>DASZLC010000107.1:0-2841 GCA_035552615.1 Solirubrobacteraceae bacterium | reverse complement strand
GCGGAGCAGGTCGATGGCGTAGGAGTGGACCGCTCGCTCCAGCAGCACCAGGTCCGAGATCAGCGCGTAGGCGCGTTCCCCGGCCACCTTGCGGGCCCGGGCGAAGTCGGCCCAGCCGCGCTTCTCGAGCAGCTCGACGTGATCCAGCGGCCGGAAGCCGAACTCGGGCGGCGTGCCGACGGTCCTGATGACGACGTTGGCCGACTCGTCGGGCCCCACCGGCGCCCCCGGCCACGGGATGGTCGGGGTCAGCAGCATCAGGCCGTTCAGCGTCTCGCTGGTCTCGGCCAGCTGCTCGCGCAGCGACCTGAGCTGGGCCTCGAGCTTTTCGTGCTCGATCTTCAGCTCGGCCCGGCGGGCCTCGTCAGCCCGGGCGTACTCCCTGGACGAGCTCTTCCTGAGGGCCTGGGCCCGGTCCACCTCGGTCTGCAGCCTACGGCTCTCTGTATCCAGGTCGAGCAGCTCGTCCACGTCCAGGTTGATGCCCTTGACCCGGACGGCCGCCTTGACCTCGTCCGGGTGCTCCCTGATGAATCGCTTGTCCAGCATGGGTACGCGTCAGCCTTTTGTCCTTGAAGAAGAATTGCTTGCTGCCCCCGCAACAAAACGCTACCAGCAGCGCCCGCCGCGTCGCTTCGGATAATCACCTGGCTGGGCTCGCGTACCGTGATAGGCGTGCTGCTGACCAACCATGTCCTGTCCGGGGCGCTGATCGGTGCCCTGGCGCGCCGTCCGGCGCCGGCCTTCGCGGCCGGCGTGGCCTCGCACTTCCTGCTCGACGCGGTGCCGCACTGGGGCGACTGGGGTAGCATTCGCCGGTTCCTCCAGGTCGCGGTGCCCGACGGGCTGATCAGCCTGGCCGCGATGGGGACCCTCGCCGCGCTGGCCCCGGCCGAACGCCGGCCGGCCGTGCTGGCGGGCATGATCGGCGCCGCGCTACCCGACGTCGACAAGCCGGCCAAGCTGTGGTTCGGCCGGTCGCCGTGGCCGCGGGCGGTGGATGAGTTTCACCAGCGCATCCAGCCGGAGGCGTCGGGCCGCGCGCACATCGAACTGCTGGCCGCCAGCGCGTTCGGCGCCGCCGCGCTCGCCGCGATCCGCGGACCTCGCGCCGAGCGCCATGGCTGAACGCCGTCGATGCCCTACCGTCGGCTTGCGCGTCGCCGGCCGATGTTCTGAGTCGTCGCGAGTTCCACGATGAGATCGTCGAACTGCCGCGTGATCGCACCCCAGGAATACGCGGGATTCCGCGCGACGCCACCGGCGGCACGTGACAGCTCCTGTCGACGTGCCGGATCGGTGTAGAGCGCTTCCAGCGCCCGCGCCACGTCCTGCGGCGAGACTTCTCCCATCTCTAGCGGCGAGAACTCCGGGATGTAGCTCCTGGTCGGCGGGATCAGCTCGGCGCGGTCGCGCCACAGCTCGGCACACGCGGTGTGGTCAGGGACGATCTGGGCGGCGCCCGCCGCGCCATGCTCGAAGCTGACCAGGCCCCAGCCTTCGCCCATCGCCGTGTTGATCCCGACGTCGCAGGCGTTGTAGAGCAGGTTGAGTTCGTCGTCGCCGACGATCCGGCTACCGAGCGGGTTCACCGACAGCCGCTCGCCGAGCCCGCACTCGCGGATCACCGGCTCGAGCTCTCGCTCGGCTGCATCGCCCATGACAGGGTGGTGGAGGCACAACCTGACGTTCGCCGGCTTGCCGGCGGCGAACATGGCGAACCCGCGGACGGTGAGATCGACACGTTTGCGCTTGTCGGGTCGGCTGGCGTTCAGGACGACAAACGACTCGCCGGCGTCCGGCCCGTCGCCGAACACGCGTCTCTTCGCCTGCGCGCGGCCCGTCGATGTGAAAGAGGCCTGGACGAGCTCGGGGAGGGGATGGAAGCGATCCCGGTCGATGCCGTGCGGAATGACGTCGACCACCGGGAAGTCGCGATCGGCCTGCATCGCTCGCAGCCTGCGGAAGGCTCCTTCGAGCTCCGCGCGGGCGAACTGGGTGTAGGAGACGACTCGGTCGGCCTGCGCGAGCGGCGCGGCGTTCTGTTCGTTCCTGATCCGGCCGTCCAGGGGAATGCAGGCGACGATCTTCAGGCGGTCCCGATACGGGCCGAAGAGGCGCAGGTAGTAGTCGAACATCCAGATGTCGTGCATGACCAGGATCAGCGCCGGCCGGATCTCCTCGATCAACCTCATGGCCTGGAAGGCCGCGAAGACGTCGCCGCCCTTCGGGTTGGTGGGATAGATCGTCAGGCCGCGGTCGCGGACGATCTCGCCCGAGTAGCCGATGCCGAGAAAGTGAATTTCGTGCCGGTCAGCAAGCTGTCGCATGACGCTGTCCATGACCCGCGTCAAGCCTGTACCGACGATGTTGAAGCCGATCGCGATGAGCCTCATGCGAGGCGGTGGCTCAGTCAACTCGCCAACTCTCGCGTCGCGAAGAACAAGCCGAGCCCCTCGAGCGCGCCGTCCGGCCGGACGTGCCTGAAGTACGTCACGCCGAAGCCCGCGTCGCGCAGGAAGCGGGCGAGCTCCTCGATCGTGAACCCGGTGACGCGATCGGACCGGAAGACGTGCGCGTCCGACGCCCGATCCTCGCCGATCTCCGGGAGCGGCCCGCCGAGCTCGTGAAACTCCCCGACGATCTCGTCGATCAGATGGAGCCTCCGCGACGTCAGCACGATCGGCCATTCGGCGCCTTCGCAATCCAGCTTGAGCAGCCGGACGCGGCGCTCTCCGCGGTTGGTGGCCAGGTCGACGACGTCGTCGAAGGCGATCTTCGCGACCGGTTCGCCGAGGCCCCACAGAACCGAGCCGCCTCCGGTGTTGAGGACTCCTTCCA
>DASZLC010000106.1:0-12728 GCA_035552615.1 Solirubrobacteraceae bacterium | reverse complement strand
ACGAGCGCTTCCTGGCCGAGCGGGGGATCGCGCCGCGCGTTCTCACCCTCGGGTCCAACGGCGCGATCAAGCAGGCGGCCCGCGCCGGTCTTGGCATCTCGTTGCTGTCGCGCGCCGCGGTCGACGGGGAGCTGCAGTCGAGCTGGCTGGGGGAGATCCGCCTCGACGACGGTCCGGAGACCCGCCCGTGGTTCGTGCTGCGCTCCGCCGTCGGTCCCGTCCGCCCGGCCGTCGAGCTGTTCGTGGAGTTCATGCGCGCGGTACCGTTTACGGCATGAGGACGTTGCTGCCCGATCCCGCACCGGACCGCCCGTCGAGACGCAGCGTTATCGGGCCGTGATGAGCTGATAGAGCACGAGCAGCTGCGTGATCGCCAGCGTCTCGGAGCGGTGCAGCTGCACGCCGACGGTGAACTCCCCCAGACGGTCGGTGCGCAGATGACGCGCGAACTGCAGGCGGTCCCACACCGCCTCCTGGATCGCTGCGCTGTGCTCGGCAGAGATCGTTCCGGGGATCCGCAGGCAGGTGTTCGCCCCGCGCTCGACGAGCGAGATGCCGCCCGAGCGCCCGTCTGACAGATCCGGGTGAACGAGCCCGGGCCGTAGCCCCACCTCCACATCGAGGTGCTCGTCATCGCCGGCGTCGCCGGGCATGAACGAGATCACGATGTCGGCGTGATGGCGCTGCGGACGAATGTGGACCTCGGCGTCCGGCTCACGATGATCGAGCTCCTCCAGCACCTGATCGGTCGTGTACCCGCGCCGCGAGCAGTCGCGCTGCACCTTCCACCGGCGCCGCACGTCCTCCGGGGGGTCGAGGAACACCCGCACGTCGTAGGCATCGCACATGGCGGGGGAGTGGAAGCCGAGCATGCCTTCGACGATCGTGATGTCGGCCGGGCGCAGATACTCGGCGGGGCCGAAGGTTCCGTCCTGATGGCGGTAGACAGGCTTCAAGATCGGCTGCCCGGCGCGCAGCTGGATCAGATGCTGCTCCAGGATGTCGAGATAGTTGCCCTCCGGGCTCAGCGGCGTGAGGCCGTTCTGCGCGCGCTCGCGCCGATCGAACCGGTGATAGTGATCGGCCGGTAGGTGTGTTGCCTGGCCATCGCCGAGGATCCGGAGCAGGCCGCGCACGAGCGTCGTCTTCCCGGCGGCCGAGTCTCCGACGATGCCCAGCAGGGTCGATCGTGGCATCAGGGCTCCACCGTACTGCCGGGGTCAAGCTCATTCTGGCCGGCCGGAATCGCACGACTGAGCAGCGACCCAAATCAGATACTGGACAGATCGAAACGTTGACCGAGAGGGAGCTGATGTTCACCGAGGAGATGTTCCAACGGGCGCTCGCCCAACCACGGCTGCGCCAGCCGGTGCCCGCGTCCGCGGGCGGCAACCGCAGCGAGCCGGTCCGGGTGCTCCAGGAACACGAGCTGCAGGCGATGACGAAACAGTGGTTCGTCGACTTCGATCGCAAGGTCGAGTTCTACGCGACGCTCGGGGTGGACATCGCGTGGATGGTCGACTGGGCCAAGAAGTACTGGTGGAGCTGGCTGGTCCGGGACATGAGCCTGAACGATGAGCTGTACACCCCGGATCTGCGCTACAAGGACCCAACGACGTTCGGACGAACGATGGTGGGCCTGGAGGACTTCGTGACGTACAACTTCGCCTACTTCGATGCGATCCCGGACTGGCGCTACGACCCGCTCCCGGACCAGACCTACATCGACATCGCGCCGGACGGCGAGATCCGCCTCGTGATCCGCTACCTCGGCAGCGGCCACTGGGACGGCCCGCTGAAGGTGTACCCCTACGACACCGCCGCACCCTCGATCGCGGGCACGGGCGCGTTCGTGCAGTGCGCGGCGATCGACCGCTACCACTTCAACGCCGACGGGCTGATGTACGAGGGCGAGACGCTGTTCGACGCCTTCGATGCCACGCAGTCCAGCGGCCTCCTCCCCGGGCCGGGTAGCTGGCAGTTCAAAGCGCTGCTGCGCGCCGCCGGCCTCGCCGTCGCGGCCCGGAAGCGGATTAGCCAATCACCTATGAAATGACTCAAAAGAAGTAATTGACCCTTATGGCTGTGCGGTCGTAGCCTTCGGTCACGGGACGAACGAAAGGCCACGACCAATGCCGACCACTGAGAAGCAGGACCGATGGGCCTCCGGCGTCACGCCGTACGCCGAAATGGGCTACTACGACGCGGATTACGTGCCGAAGGACACCGACATCCTGTGTGCGTTCAGGATCACGCCCCAGCCCGGCGTCGACGCGATCGAGGCCGCGGCCGCGGTCGCCGGCGAGTCCTCCACCGCCACCTGGACGGTCGTCTGGACCGACCGGCTGACGGCGCATGAGCACTACCAGGCGAAGGCCTACGACGTGCAGCCCGTGCCCGGGCGCGAGGGCGAGTACCTGGCCAAGATCGCCTACGACATCGACCTCTTTGAGGAGGGCTCGATCGCGAACCTGACGAGCTCGATCATCGGCAACGTGTTCGGCTTCAAGGCGCTGAAGGCGCTGCGGCTGGAGGACATGCGGATCCCCGCCCACTACGTGAAGACCTTCCAGGGGCCGCCGCACGGGATCGTGATGGAGCGCGAGTACCTGGACAAGTTCGGCCGGCCGCTGCTCGGCGCGACGGTGAAGCCGAAGCTGGGGCTGTCGGCGAAGAACTACGGCCGCGTCGTGTACGAGGCGCTGCGCGGCGGGCTCGACTTCACCAAGGACGACGAGAACATCAACTCGCAGCCGTTCATGCGCTGGCGCGATCGCTACCTGTACGCGATCGAGGGCGTCAGCCGGGCCTCGGCGACGAGCGGCGAGGTCAAGGGCCACTACATGAACGTCACCGCGGCCGACATGGAGGCGATGTACGAGCGGGCCGAGTTCGCCAAGGAGATCGGCTCGGTGATCATCATGATGGACCTGACCGTCGGCTACACGGCGATGCAGTCGATGTCGAAGTGGGCGCGGCGCAACGGCGTGATCCTGCACCTGCACCGGGCCGGCCACGGCACGTACACGCGGCAGAAGACCCACGGCGTGTCCTTCCGGGTGATCTCCAAGTGGTGCCGCCTGATCGGCGTCGACCACATCCACGCCGGCACCGTCGTCGGGAAGCTGGAGGGCGACCCGATGATGATCAAGGGTTTCTACGACACGCTGCGACTCGACTACGTGAAGGAGAACCTGGAGCACGGCATCTACTTCGACCAGGACTGGTGCTCGCTGGCACCGGTGATGCCGGTCGCCTCGGGCGGGATCCACGCCGGTCAGATGCACCAGCTGCTCCAGTACCTCGGCGAGGACGTCGTGCTGCAGTTCGGCGGCGGCACGATCGGTCATCCGATGGGCATCGCGGCCGGCGCCACGGCGAACCGGGTCGCGGTGGAGGCGATGATCCAGGCGCGCAATGAGGGCCGCGAGTTCTTCCAGGAGGGCCCCGACATCCTGGAGAAGGCGGCCAAGGGCTGTCCCGAGCTGGACGCCGCGCTGCAGGTGTGGAAGGACATCACCTTCGACTTCCAGTCAACCGACACCCCCGACTACGTGGTCACACCCACCGTCGGCTGAACGGAGAACCAGACCATGCGCATCACCCAGGGCACCTTCTCGTTCCTGCCCGACTTCACCGACGAGCAGATCGCCGCTCAGATCCGCTACGCCCTCGATCACGGGTGGGCGATGTCGGTGGAGTACACCGACGACGCTCACCCCCGCAACTCGTACTGGGAGATGTGGGGCCCGCCGATGTTCGACCTACGGGTCGAGGACGCCGAGGTCGTGCTGCGCGAGGTACGCGCCTGCCGCGAGGCGCACCCGGATCACTACGTGAAGTGCAGCGCCTACGACTCCTCGCTCGGGCGCCAGACGACCGCGCTCAGTTTCATCGTCGGCCGGCCACCGGCGGAGCCGGGCTTCCGTCTGGAGCGGACCGACGCCCACGACCGCGTGATCCGTTACGCGCTGCACCCGTACGCGGCCGACCGGCCGGCCGGGCACCGCTACGCCAACCGAAATGGCCGCGAGCCGTGACCGTGGTCGAGGCGAACATCGAGGCGGTGCTGGCCGAGCTCGACCGCGATCTGGTCGCGCTGGCGCCGGTCAAGACGCGCATCCGGGAGATCTCGGCGCTGCTGGTGGTCGATCGGATGCGCCGCGAGGCGGGCCTGACGGCGGGGCGGCCGACGCTGCACATGTGCTTCACCGGCAACCCCGGCACCGGCAAGACGACGGTGGCGATGCGGATGGCCGACATCCTCCACCGGCTCGGCTATATCGCGCGCAACCAGGTGGTCGCGGTGACGCGCTATGACCTCGTCGGTCAGTACGTGGGCCACACGGCGCCGAAGACGAAGGAGGTGCTCAAGCGCGCCTACGGCGGCGTCCTGTTCATCGACGAGGCGTACTACCTCTACCGGCCCGAGAACGAGCGAGACTATGGGGTCGAGGCGATCGAGATCCTGCTCCAGGTGATGGAGAACGATCGCGACAAACTGGTCGTGATCCTGGCCGGCTACCAGGACAGGATGGACGACTTCTTCAAGCTCAACCCGGGGATGTCCTCGCGCGTGGCCCACCACATCGATTTTCCGGATTACGACGTCGACGAGCTGGGGCGGATCGGCCAGCTGCTGCTGGCCGCCGAGCACTACGAGCTCTCTCCCGAGGCGGCCACGGCGTTTCACGACTACCTCGACCGGCGGATGCGCCAGCCCCGCTTCGCCCATGCGCGCAGCGTCCGCAACGCGATCGAGCGGGCACGGCTGCGTCACGCCAATCGCATCTACGAGGCGGCGCGCGCCGGCGTGGCGCCGACGGTCGAGGACCTGGTCCGAATCGAGGCGCCGGACATTCTCGCCAGCCGCGTGTTCGAGCCGGTGGGGGCGGCGTGATGCCGCGACCCGTGATCCTCGGCGTCGTCGGTGACTCGGCCAGCGGGAAGACGACCATCACCCGCGGGCTGGTGCGTGTGCTGGGCGAGGAGAACGTCACCCACGTGTGCACCGACGACTACCACCGCTATGACCGCAAGCAGCGGTCCGAGCTGGGGATCACGCCGCTGCACCCTGACTGCAACTACATGGACATCATCGGTCAGCACCTGGCGCATCTGCGCCGGGGCGAGCCGATCCTGAAGCCCGTCTACCGCCACCAGGACGGCACCTTCGGGTCGCCTGTGTATGTGGTGCCGGAGCGATTCACGGTGGTCGAGGGGCTGCTCGGCTACGCCGTCCCCGCGATGCGCGAGGCCTACGACGTGCGCGTCTTTCTGAACCCGCCCGAGGCGCTTCGCCGTCGCTGGAAGGTCCAGCGGGATTGCTCGCGGCGCGGCTACACGACCGACCAGGTGCTGGCCGAGCTCGACCGCCGTGAGGAGGATTCCGAGGAGTACATCCGCCCCCAGCGCCGCTACGCCGACATGCTCGTCGCCTTCCTCCCTCCGGACTTCAAGAGCGAGGGGGACCAGACGCATCTCGACGCCGAGCTGATCACCCGCGACGGCCTGCTGCACCCCGACCTGGCGCCGTTCGCCGGCGACGGGCTGACCCTGAGCGAGCGCGGCGAGGAGCGGGTGCTGCGAATCGCAGGCCGGCTCGACCCCGAGCACGCCCTCGCGATCGAGGAGGCGATCTGGGAGCGGATGCACTTCGCCACCCACCTGCGGGCCCGCCGGCTCGGTGAGTTCACGGTCGGCACCGAGCTGCACCGCTCGGAGTCGCTGGCGCTCGTGCAGCTTCTGATCCTCTACCACCTGGTGACGGCGAAGGCGCGGGTGGCCCTCGGCGGGGAGGAGCCGCGGACCGGCAACGGCGTCACCTCCGCCGTCTCGTCTTAAGTCAACATCGCCACGAACATGTACGCCATGCCGAGGCTCATGGCGATCAGCGACGGCCGGAGCTCGACGTTGCGGATCAGCGGCTCCGAGCGCGCGACGGTCAGTGAGAACGTGCCTCCGCCGCCCGACGGCGACAGCCCCGAGCCCCCGCCGAGCTGCCAGCGGCCGTCGATCTCACGGTAGGCGCTGACCGACCACAGCCCGGCCTGCACCGTCAGGTAGGCGACCAGCGTCCAGGTGAGCGGGGCGACGAGCCCTGTGCCGGACCACATGTAGGCCATCGCGCCGAGGTCGAGCGCCAACATCGGCCAGAGCGCGTTCACGGCGCGCCGGTACAGCAGCGCCACCAGCATCCAGGCCAGCGTCGCCGCGGCGGCATAGCCGAACATGACCTGCCACACGGCGCCGGGCGTGCTGAAGCTGCCGCTGGCCGACGCGGCGTACATGAACACCATCCCGACGGCCATCAGGACGTGCCCGGCGTGCCAGGCGCGGCGCTGTCCGTGGCTGGCGGCCAGGTGGCGGCAGTGCGAGGCGGCGATCGCCGCGAACGCTACGAGCCACACGATCGCCACCCACGTCGGCAGGATGCTCGCCCCGCCTTGGCCGCCCATCGTCATTCCGGGCATGGTCAGTGGGTGGCGGCGGGGGTCATCGTGCGCTGCGCTGGCGCCGGCCTGAGACCGGGTGCAGGGTTGGGCTGGAGCCACGCCAGCCAGACCATCAACAGCCCGAACGCGATCACGATCACCCCGACGATCAGCACCAGCGGGCCGATGAAGTCGATGTTCGACGTGGAGGTCAGGTGGTCGAAGTTGCCGCGCTGGCTCTCCAGCACCGGGATCACGTCATCGCTGAAGTAGTTCCGCACCTGCGGCATCGTCCTGATCGGCGTGCCGTTGAAGCGCGTGGTCCCGACCGCCCCGGGGACGTTGTTCCAGCCTGAGGTCAGGCGCGGGGCGTTCAGAACCGTCCCGGCCAGCTGCGGCACGGCCGTGACAACGCCGGGGCCGACGAGTGACACGATCTTCGGCAGCTCGGCGCTGACAGCCGTCAGCGGCAGCGCCAGCAGGAGGTCGGTGACGTGCGGGAAGTTCGTCTTCAGCGCGGTCAGCACCTGGGCCTGGGTGAGGCCGGTCTTGGCCGAGACGAACGCGATCAGCTTCGGAACCTCGGCGGCGGCCCCGCCGCTCGGCGTCATGATCGGGTTCTCGGTGTTGACGATTGCCGAGACCATGTTGATCCCGACGCGGTCGCCGTGGACGCGTCCCGCCGTGAAGGCCGGCTTCAGCCCGGTCAGGAGCTTCTGGCCGTTGCTCGTGCGGGGGATCAGCGACAGGACCAGCACGAGCACGACGACCACGAGGCCGACGACCGGGACGACGGCCGCCGAGCCGACGGCAAGTCGTCGCGGCACGCGGGGCCCTCGCAGGTGCAGGGCGATCATCGCCGCCGCGAACACCATCACGATCAGCCCGACGATCAGCAGCAGCGGCGCGATCCAGTTCACCGACGAGGTGCCGTCGAGGCTCTGGAAGTTCTTCTGCTGGGCGGCGACGGCCGGGATCAGGTCCTTCTGGAAGTACGTGCGCAGCTGCGGAACGCTGCGCACCGGGGTGCCGTTGAAGCGCGTCAGCCCGCCGATCCCGGGGATGTTGTTCCAGCCCGCGGTGACCGTCGGCAGGTTCGTGATCGCCTGCGCCAGCGCCGGGAAGTTCGTCTTCAGCGCCCCCAGCACCTGGGCCGGGGTCAGCTTCAGCGTCGTGGCCAGGAACGCCACCAGCTTCGGCAGTTCCGCCGTCACCGCGCTGAGCGGGACCGCCCCCAGCAGCGCCGCCGTGTGCGGGAAGTTCTTCTGGATCGCCGCCAGCGCCTGCGCCGGCGTGGTGTGCAGCCGCTTGGCGGCGTAGGCGACGAGCGCCGGAACCTCGGAGGCGCCGCCGCCGCGCGGCGTCATGATCGGGTTGGCCGTGTTCACGTCGGTGGAGATCAGGTTGATCCCGGCGACGTCGGCGTTCAGCCGCTGGGTCTGGAAGGCCGGCTTGGCCCTGTTCAGCACCTTCTGGCCATCGCTCAGGCGCGAGATCAGGCTGAGGCCGAGCACGACGGCCACCACCAGTCCGCCCACCCCGAGCACGATCACCCACTGCAGGACGGCGCTGCGGTCCTCGCCTGCTTCTGACTGCGACATCGCTCCTCCTCCTCGTCCTGGTCCTGGCCCTGGCGGATCTCCGTTCGTCACGGTCGCGCACACGGCGCTCCTCCGTCAACCGGAGTTAAGGAATCGCTTAGGTGGTGCCCCCGTGCCCGTGCCCGTGCCCGTGGCCGTGCTTCGGCGAGGTGTGGCTGGGTTCGTTGGAGCGCTAGTTCCATATAGAGGACCTCCGCGCCAAAGAACGCGGCCGGGCGAGGCGGGCGGGCCGGGCGAGGCGGGCGGGCGCGGGGCGAGGCGGGCCGGGCGAGGCGGGCGGGCGCGGGGCGAGGCGAGGCGGGCGGGGCGCGGGCCGGGCGGGCGCGGGGCAGGGCGCGGCGCGGGGCAGGTCGGGGGGCGGGGGGCGCTCGGGGCTTAGGGCTTGCCAGCCGCGTCGAGCTCGTCGGCCACCGAGCGCCACAGGGTGACGTGGACGCGCGGGCGGACGCGGGTGGCGGCCGAGCCGGCGCGGCCGGTCGCCATCGCCTGGGTGGCGTCCGACGTGGTGGCGAAGCGCTGGAGGGCGAGCGCCGCTGGCAGGGCGCGGCCGAGCCCGAGCGTTGAGGCGTGCCACATCTCGTCGAACGGCGTTCCGCGCACGTCGAGGCGGATCAGGGCGCGGCGCCGAACCTGGTCGAGCACCGAGTGGGCGAGCGTGAGCAGCACGCCCTCGCCCGAGGCCGCGGCGGCGATCGCCGCCGCGTGGCTGGTGAAGCGCGAGATGTCGGCGGGAGCGAGCTGGTGCCGCGCGAAGAACAGCCCGACGGAAGTCAGCGGATCGATGTCGGGCGGCCCGACGAGCCAGCGGACGGCGGCCAGCTCGGACGGCGCGAGACCCGCCCGTCCGGCCAGCGGGTGATCGGGCGCGGCGACGATCATCAGCCGGCAGCGCAGGAACGGAACCGTCGCGATCGTGGCGGCGCGTTCCGGCCCGGGATGCGGGCCGAGCGCGATGTCGGCGCGACGGTGCTCCAGCAGGTCGGCGAAGGCCGCTCCGGGGGCCGGCTCGACCTCGATCTCCAGCCCCTCGTCGCGGGCGCCGAAGGCGTCGATCAGCGGTCCGACGTGCTCGGCCACGAGGTTCGTGGCGACGACCTGCATCCGCCGCGGCTGTCCCGGCGAGTCGTGCACCGAGCGGCGGGCCTGCTCGGCCAGGCCGAGGATCTCGCCGGCCAGCGCCGCGAGGCGCCGTCCGCCGGCGGTGAGCGCGATCCCGCGCCCGTCCCGCACGAACAGCTCGTCGCCCAGCTCCTTGCGGAGCGCCGCCACGGCGACAGAAACGGCGGGCTCGGTGACCTCGAGCTCGGCCGCGGCGGCCTTCACCGAGCCATGCCGGGCGACGAGGACGAACGATTGCAGCTGGGCGAGGGTCACTTGGGCTAAGCGATCGCTTAGGTCGTGCTTGACGCACCGACCATAACAGCGGGAGAGTGTGGTCAGGAGGACACAGTTGCAAGTTCCAGCACCCTTTGAATACGAGCGGGCCACGAGCGTCGAGCAGGCGCTCGTACTGCTCGGGCAGCGCGGGCCGGGCGCCCGGTTGCTGGCCGGCGGCCACTCGCTTCTGCCGATGATGAAGCTGCGACTCGCCGCGCCCGAGTGCCTGATCGACATCGACCCGCTGGCCGACGAGCTGGGGTACATCTGCGAGCGCGACGGCGGGATCGCGATCGGGGCGATGACGCGTCACCAGGCGCTGCTGGAGTCCGAGCTGCTGGCGCGGCGGCTGGCGATCTTCACCGACGCCGAGCGCGTGATCGCCGACCCGATCGTGCGCCGGCGCGGGACGATCGGCGGGGCGCTGTGCCAGGCCGACCCGGCCGAGGACCTCTCGGCGGTGTGCGCCGCCGTCGGCGCCGAGCTGGTCATCCGCGGGCCCGAGGGCGACCGCGTGCTGTCGATGGACGAGTTCCACCTCGGGCCGTACCGCACGGCCGTCGGTCAGCGGGAGATGCTGATCGAGATCCGCGTGCCGCTCCATGTCGACTCCGGGAGTGCCTACGAGAAGGTCGATCGTCGCGTCGGCGACTGGGCGATCGCCGCCGCCGGCGCGTGCCTGAAGCTGTCGGGCGACCGGATCGAGTGGGGCCGCGTGGCGCTGGCGGCGGTCGGCGCGGAGCTGACCTCCAGCGTGGCCGAGGAGGCGCTGGCCGGCCAGCGCTTCAGCAACGACCTGCTGGTGCGGGTCGGGCACCTGGCCGGCGCGGCCTGCAAGCCGCTCGCCGATCAGCGCGGATCGGTGGAGTACAAGCGCCATCTCGCCGGCGTGCTGACCGAGCGGACGCTGCGGCTGGCCGCCGCCCGGGCGTTGGGGGCCGAGCTCTGATGCAGGTGACCCTTCAGGTCAACGGCCGCGAGTACACGCGCCAGATTGAGCCCCGCCTGCTGCTCGTCCACTTCCTGCGCGACGAGCTCGGGCTGACCGGGACCCACTGGGGCTGCGACACGTCCAACTGCGGCAGCTGCGTCGTGCTGATGGACGGCGAGCCGGCGAAGTCGTGCACGGTGCTGACGGCCACCGCCTCGCAGTACGCGATCAGCACGGTCGAGGGGCTGGAGCTCGACGGACGGCTCGACCCGCTGCAGGAGGCGTTCACGGCGGAGCACGGGCTCCAATGCGGGTTCTGCACGCCCGGCATGCTGATGACGGCCCGCGCGCTGCTCGATGCACGCGCCGCGCAAGGCGTCACGGAGCCACTCACCGACGAAGAGATCCGCGAGGCGATCTCCGGACAGATCTGCCGGTGCACGGGCTACGCGACGATCGTCCGCTCGATCCGGCGGGCGGCTGAGTATCCGACCGAGGAGGTTGCAGGGAGATGAGCGCAATTGCCGCGTCGACGGGGTGGAACGTCGGGCTGGTGCTCGGCATCGTCGTGATCGCGGTCGCCGCCGTGATCGTGATCGTGATCGTCGCGCTGGCGCTGCGGATCGCCGGGCAGGCGCGAGCCGCGGTCCAGGGTGTGGAGAAGGTGCGTGAGCAGACGACCGAGCTTGGCGGGGTCGCTCGGATCAACGACTCGGGCGTGCGGATCCTGCACTCCGCCCGCGCCCTGAGAAAGGTGGCGGTGGGCAAATGAGCGCGAATCATTTGTGGGCGATTGCGCTGGGCATCGGCCTTGGCGGCGCCGTGGTGGCAGCGATCCTGCTGACGATCCTCGTCTCGGCGGTCGACGACATCGACAAATCGGTGGCCGGGCTGCTCGAGGTGGCGGGGACGGTCGCCGGCCAGACGGCCAACATTCCCCAGCTGCAGGCGACCGCCCCGGTGCTGCAGCAGATCAACGACGAGCTGGTCGTCCAGGACGCCTACATGAACGCGCTGACCGACGGCTTCGGCGCCGCCGGACGGCGAGAGGAGGTGACGGCATGAGTTCCGTGCATGCGCTGACGCTGCTGAGCGTGGTGCTCGCGGCGGTCGTCGTCGCCGTGCTGGCGACGGCGCTGATCCAGGTCCGCCGAGGCCTGCAGTCGGCGTCGGCGGGGCTGGCCAAGCTCGATGCCGCCCTGAAGGGCGTCGAGAGCGAGCACCTGCGGCCGCTGGAGCCCGCCGTCCAGGCGATCAACGCGCAGTTCGAGACGGCCCTGCGGCGGCTGCCGGGGATCGCCCGCAAGGCGGCGATCGTGGCCGAGAGGAGGCCGCGATGATCCTCTGGTGGCTGGGCGACGTCGTGCTGTTGCTGGTGGTGCTGCCGATCGTCGTGTACCTGCTGAAGGCCGTGCTCGAGACGGCGCGCGGCATCGTTCCGAGCGTGCGCGGGGTCGCCGCCACGGCCCAGGCCGGGTCGCGTGACCTCGATGCCGTGCCGCTGCTGCTGACCACGCAGCAGCAGGTGGTCCAGACAGTCGAGGCGGTCGCCCACTACGGCGGCTCGCTCGACGTGATCGTCGACGACGCGTGATCGGAGAGAGACGATGCCAGCAGCAGGTGTAGTGACAATCCTCGCCGTCCTGTTGATCGTGGTCGCGCTCGTCGCGTTCCTCGTCCCGACGATCCTCGCGCTGCGCCAGATCACCGGCGCGCTCGACGACGCGATCGAGGGCGTGGGCGGGCTGGTCGAGAAGAGCGCCCCGGTGAACGGGGTCGTGACGACGATCAACGAGCAGCTCGACGCCGCCGTCGACGCGCTGGAGGGCTTGCTCGTGAAGAAGGCGGGCCTGGCCGACGCCGTCGGGCTGATCGACGGTCTGTATCCCGGCGCGGCGCGGTACGGGCTGCGCAACGTCGCGGAGAGTCGAACGCTCACCCCGCCGCGGATCGCCGAGGTGTACACGAAGGGCACGCTGACGCTCGCCCGGCTCGGCCGTGAGGCGCCGATTGCCGCCGCCAGCCCGGAGGGCCCGGTGCTCCGCGACGTCGTGTCGGGCAGCCTCGCCGCGCGGCTGCTGTACCCCGAGACGCGGCAGTCGCGTCCGCCGAAGCTGGCGCGCTCGCCCGTAATCGGCACGAACGCGCCGGTGCAATACGAGCCAAGCGAATCGCCGGGCGTCCGCAGCCGGATGCCGGCTGCCGCCACGACCGCCGTGCTGGAGCCGCCGCCGCCCGCCCCACTGGATGACGGCAACGCGAATGTGATCCGCTGGAAGCGGGATGAGAGGAAGCCCTGATGCAGACACCGGCACCATGTGACTACGAGCGGGCCAGGAGCGTCGACGGCGTGCTCGCCTCGCTGGCCGAGCACGGTCCGAGCGC
>DASZLC010000105.1:0-26447 GCA_035552615.1 Solirubrobacteraceae bacterium | reverse complement strand
CTCGCGATCCCGTTGATGGTCAGCAAAGCGACGCGTCCGGCCGTCTCGTCCGCCTCGAGGCCAGTGCCGAGCAGCTCGATCTGGACGAACGAGAGCGGGTCGACGAACGGGTTGCGGCGGTCGATCGAGGCCTGAAGGACGGGTTCGGAGTCGAGCAGGCGGGCGCCGCCGTTGATTTGCAGCAGCTCGTCGATCGATAACAGCAGCTCGCCCTCCAGCCGCTCCCAGATGCGGTCGCGCACGCCGGCGTCGTCCCACCGTGCCACGTACCGCCGCGCGATCCCGAGATCGGCCTTGGCGCAGGCCATTTCGGCGTTCGACAGCAGCGTGGCGAAGAACGGCCACGATCCCACCATCTCGCGCAAGAGCTCGACCCCGTGCGCCTCGCGGACCGTCCGCAACGCCGTCCCCAGGCCGAACCACGCCGGCAGCACGATCCGCGCCTGCGTCCAGGCGAACACCCACGGGATCGCGCGCAGGTCGTCGATGCCGCCGCCCGAGGCGCGCCGGCGCGACGGTCGCGAGCCGAGGCGCAGCCGCGAGATCTGGTCGATCGGGGTGACGGCCTCAAAGAAGCGCACGAAGTCGGGGTCATCGTGGACGAGATCGCCGTAGGCAGACGCCGAGACATCGGCCATCTCCTGCAGCACCGCCTCAAACCGCTCCGAGCGACGCGGCGCCCCGACGTTCCCCGAGACGAGCGTCGAGCTCAACGCCAGCTCCAGCTCGCGGTGGGCGATCTCATCCACCGAGTACTTGGCGCTGAGGACCTCCCCCTGCTCGGTCATCTTCAGCCGGCCGGCGACCGTCCCGGGCGGGAGCGCCATGATCGCGCCGTTGGTCGGCCCGCCGCCGCGGCCGACGGCGCCGCCGCGGCCGTGGAAGAAGATCCACGACGCGCCGTGTCCCTGAACCACCGCCGCGATCTCGATCTGGGCCCGGTAGGCCGCCCACGACGAGGCGACGTAGCCGGCGTCCTTGTTGGAGTCCGAGTAGCCGATCATCACCTCCTGCTCGTCGCCGACGGCGCGCAGCGCCTCGCGGTAGACCCCCTGCGTCAACAGCGTGTCCATCGTCCGCGGCGCCTCCTGCAGCGTCGCGCGCGCCTCGAACAGCGGCACGATGCGCAGCTGCGCCTCTCCCCCACCGGCCCGGCACAGCGAGCACTCCTTCATCAGCAGCAGCACCTCCAGCAGGTCGGCCGGGCTCTCGGTGCCGGAGACGATGTACGTCTGGATCGCCCCGCGGTGGCGCCCGGCCAGCGCGTCGCGGATCATCCGGAACGTCTCGATCGTCTCGCGCGTGCCGTCGGAGAAGCGGGCGATGTCGGCGGGGATCAGCGGCCGTCGGTCCTCGACGTGGCGACACAGCAGCGCCACCCGCTCGGACTCATCGAGCTCGTCGTAGCGAGCGCACACGCCGAGCGCGCCGAAGATCTCGGCCAACGTCCGCTGGTGCACGCGCGCGTGCTCGCGGACATCGAGTGCGGCGAAGTGGAAGCCGAACACCTCCACCTGCCGGATCACGTCGCGCAGGTCGCCGGCGGCGGTGAACGCCCCCGCATGGGACAGCAGGCATCGCTCGACGACCCGCAGCTCGGCCAGCAGCTCGGCCGGCTCGAGATACCCACCGCCCGCATCCGTCATCGTGGCCCGGATCCGCTCGCGGACGAACGTCAGCGCGCGGCGATACGGCTCCTCGGGATTCAGGCCGTCGAGCTGAGCGGCGAGCGACGGGAAGTCCTCGCGTCCGCGCTCGAGCAGCCCGGCCAGCCCCGGCACCGCCCCGCTCACGCGCTCGGACAGCGAGAGCCGCCCGGCCAGCATCTCGGCCTGGGCCTCCAGACGCCGCAGGCACTGCTCGCGCATCAGGTCCAGCGCGGCGACCGTTGCCGCCGGGGTGACGAACGGGTTGCCGTCACGATCACCGCCGATCCACGAGCCGAAGCTCAGGATCGGCGGCACCGTGAACTGCGCCTCCGGGAAGAACTCGCACAGCGCCGACTCGAGGTCGCGGTAGATCTTAGGCACGGTGTCGCCGAGCGTGGAGAAATGGATCAATCCGCCGCGCACCTCGTCGGTGACGGTCAGCGAGATCGCGCGGAGCTCGTCCGATCCCCACAGCTCCTGAACCGTCGCCAGCAGCCGGCGCCGCGCGTCGCGCAGGTCGGCGTGGGCGAGCTCCTCCAGGTCCTGGAGGATGCGGAACACGCGGGCGAGCTTGTCGATCGTCGTCCGTCGCCGCGCCTCGGTCGGGTGCGCGGTCATCACCAACCGCAGCTGGCCGCCGTCGAGGAGCGCCTGCAGCTCGGCCGGGGTGACGCCGTCATCGGCGAGGCGGGAGATCGCGTCGCGCATCGACCCGGCGCGTGGGGCGGGCGCCTCGCGGGCCTCGCGGCGACGCAGGCGCCGCACGCGCTCGTTGTCCTCGGCCAGGTTCACCAGCTGAAACCAGCGGGTGAGCGCGCGGACGAGCAGCTCGATCCGGTCCAGCCCGGCGTCGGCCACCAACTCGGCCAGCGTCGCCGCCGCGCCCTCGTCGCCGCCGCGGGCCGCCCGCCCGAGCGCCACCGTGCGATCGAGCAGCGCCAGCGCACCGTCCCCGCCGCCGGCCTCGATCACCGTCCGCAGCGTCTCGGTGAGGAGCTCCTCGTCGGCGGCGAAGTCGCGTGCGCTCACCGCGCACATGCAATCAGGCGTGCGGCAAGAACGCGAGAGCGCCGTTTCTGTTCGGCCTCGACAATGAAACGACAACGATGCGCGTCGCCCTGATCACGAATTACCTCACGGGGTATCGGATACCGCTGTATGAGCGGCTGAGCTCACGGCTTGGCGTCGAGGTCCTGTGCTTCGGCGGCGAGGGCCGCTACGTGCCGGAATGGTTCGCCGACCTCGACCGCCAGCTGGATGCGGCGCCGTTTCCCGCCCGCCGGATCAGCGGGGGTCGCGAGCTGCTCGGGCTGGGGCGCACATACGATGCCGTGATCGCCCCGTTCGCCGGCGGCGGCGCCCTGCCCGCCGCGTTCATCGGCGCGAAGCGGCACCGTCGCCCATTCGTCCTGTGGGCCTCGATCTGGGCACAGCCGCGCTCGCTGCGGCACGCGCTGGCGCTGCCGGCCAGCCGTTACATCTACCGCCACGCCGACGCCGTCATCGCCTACGGGCCCCACGCCAAGCGCTTCATCGCGCCCTTCCGAGCCGACCCGTCCGACGTGTTTGTGGCGCCCCAGTCAGTCGAACCCGAGCTGTTCGGGCGATCGGTGTCGAACGCCGAGATCGGCGCGTTCCGCCGCGCCCACGGGCTGCCCGACGGCCCGCTCGTGCTCTACAGCGGACGGCTCGTCCCGGAGAAGGGCATCTCGGTGTTGCTCGACGCCTGGCCGCGCCTCGGCGCCCCGGCCACGCTCGTCCTCGCCGGGGACGGCCCGCTGGCGGCCCGAGCCCGCGCCACCGACCGTGTCGCGTGGCTCGGGCCGGTGGCGCGGGAGGAGCTCCCGGTGGCGTATGCGGCGTCGGCCTTCGCCGTGCTGCCGTCGATCCCGACAGCGCTGTTCCGCGAGCCGTGGGGCCTCGTCTGCAACGAAGCGATGCATCAGGGTCGCCCCGTGATTGCGACGACCGCCGTCGGAGCGGCGGCCGGCGGCCTGGTGCGCGACATGGAGACCGGGCTCGTGACCCGGCCCGGCGACGCGGGCGCGCTCACGTCCACGATCGCGCGGCTGCTCGCCGACGACGCGCTGCGGGCCCGGCTCGGCGGCGCCGCGCGCATGGCCGTGGCCGCCTACACCTACGACGCGATGGCCAATGCCTTCGCGGCCGCGCTGGAGCGGGCGTGCTCGTCGCGGTAACCGACCACGCCGCCGAGCGTTTTCGCCAGCGCGTCCGGGGCTCGCTGAACGAGAAGGTCGAGATCGCCGGACGCGTCGCGCGCGCCCACGCCGCCGGCCGCGTCGAGCCGGGTGAGCGCGGCGCCGTCCTGGTCCGCGACCTTGAGCGCCGCGACATCGTCTACGTGTGCCGGCCGGACGGCGAGGAGCTCGTCGTCATCACCCTCTGGGAGGAGGGCGAGGACGCGACGGTCCCGCGCCGGTTCACCGACGCGCTGCGGCGCGACGATCGGTTCGTCAGCCCGCGGCGCGATACCGAGACGGAATCGTGACGGCGAGATTCAGGACAGCAGCTTGTGCTTCTGGTCGGCGAACTCGTCGTCCGACAGGGCGCCGCTGTCGTGCAGTGCCGCCAGCTTCGTGAGCCGGTCGATCACCTGGGAGGAGAGCGTGTCGCGCGCCTTGCCCCCGCTGGAGAACAGCCGATCCGCGTTCGCGACGTGCTGCAGCCCGTCCTTGATCGCCTGCACGGCCTTGTCCCACTGGTAGTCGTCGCCGGATTGCTTCAGGCGCTTGTCGGCGTCCTGGTAACAGTCGATCGCGTTCGCGTACTCGCTTTTGCCCTCGGCGCTGGCGTTCGGCATCGAGCTGTCGATGTCGAGGTCGGAAATCTGCTCGCCGAGCTTGCCGAAGTCGGTGCGGACCTGGGCGCGGTCCTCGGCGTCCTGCTCCTTGCGGCGGTGGGCGTCCTTGGCGGAGCGGCGCATCACGCCGGTCGCGCCGAACACGCCGAGAAGGATCAGCAGGCCGCCGGCCGCGATCAGCGCGATGACGCCGGCGCTGATCCCGCTGGAGCCGTGCCCGGCCGCCGCGGCCGGGGGGGTCGTGATGGCCGGCGTCGCGGTCGGGGTCGTGGCGGTCGCGGTGGCGCGCGTCGCGGGCGGCGACGTGGCCGTCGCGCCGGTCGCGGTCCCGGCGGCCTTCTGCGACGCGAGCTGATCGGCGTACGGCGTCGGGTGACCGGCCTTGGCGTCGGCCTTCGCGAAGCCGATCACGGAGCGCCGCAGCAGCTCGTACATCGGCAGGTTGGGATTGGCGACGGCGTCGTTCAGGACCGTCTCCAGGTTGTTGCCCCAGGTCGAGGCCACGTAGAAGTTGTAGGAGGCGACGCCGAGCAGGATGCCGTCGTGCGGGATGTCGTTGCCGACGGCGTTGGACAGCGTCCCCACGTCGCGCTCGCTCATCGGCGTCACCACGGCGATCCACAGCCGTCCCGGATCGCGCTGCTTGATCAGCGTGCGCAACGCGTTCACCTGAGCGCTCGTGAGCGACGGGTTCGGATGGCCCCGCAGCTGCACCGGCTGGCGCTGGAGCGCCCTGGCCAGGGATGGCAGCGAGATGCCGTTGATCGCCACCACCTCGGCGCCCGCCGTCCCCGTAGCGAGCGCGAGCGCGAAGGCGAGCACCGCCGTCACGCATCCGGCATGCAGACGCCCGCGTAGGTCCCGGTCCACGCCCGACAGTATGAACGGCCAGCCGGGACGCAGCGGCCGGTAGGGTGCCCGTTGCCATGAAGATCGTCTACACCCACACCGACGAGGCGCCCGCGCTTGCCACGGAGTCGCTCCTGCCGATCGTGCGCGCGTTCGCCGGCGCCGCCGACATCGAGATCGAGCTGCGCGACATCTCGCTGGCCGGGCGGATCCTCGCCCAATTCCCCGAGCTGCTGAGCGACGGGCAGCGGGTCGCTGACGCGCTGGCCGAGCTCGGCGAGCTGGCCAAGACGCCGGCCGCGAACATCATCAAGCTTCCGAACGTCAGCGCTTCGGTGCCGCAGCTGCGGGCTGCCGTCGCCGAGCTGCAGGGCCAGGGCTACCCGATCCCCGATTATCCGGGCGATCCGGCCACCGACGACGAGCGCAAGGTCCGCGCCCGGTATGACCGGGTGAAGGGCAGCGCGGTGAACCCCGTGCTGCGCGAGGGGAACTCCGATCGCCGCGCTCCCGCCTCGGTGAAGGCATACGCCCGCCACCATCCGCACTCGATGGGGGCGTGGTCGCCGCAGTCGAGGTCGCACGTGGTGACGATGGACAGCGGCGACTTCCGCTCGACCGAGCGCTCGGTGACGATCGCCGCCGACGGCACGATCCGGATCGAGCACGTCGCGGGCGACAGTACGGTGACGGTGCTGAAGGACGACTTCCCCGTGCTGGCGGGCGAGGTGATCGACGCCTCGGTGATGCGTGCTGCGGCGCTGAACGAGTTCCTGAAGGCACAGCTCGCCGCCGCCAAGCAGCAGGGGCTGCTGTTCTCCGTGCACCTGAAGGCGACGATGATGAAGGTCTCGGACCCGGTGATCTTCGGCCACGCCGTGACGGCGTTCTTCGGCGCCGGCGTGTTCGCCGAGAACGGCGTCAGCCCCAACGACGGCGCGGCCGCCCTGCCGAAGACCGAGGCCGTCACCGCGGCGCTGGAGCGCGCGTACGCCAACGGGCCAGCGCTGGCGATGGTCGATTCCGACCGCGGGATCACCAACCTGCACGTCCCCAGCGACGTGATCATCGACGCCTCGATGCCGGCGGCGATCCGCAGCTCGGGCCAGATGTGGAACGCCGCCGGCGAGCAGCAGGACACGATGTTCGTGATCCCCGACCATTCCTACGCGCCGCTGTACGCCGAGACCGTCGAGCACTGCCGCGAGCACGGCGCGTTCGACCCGGCGACGATGGGCACGACGCCGAACGTCGGGCTCATGGCCCAGGCGGCCGAGGAGTACGGCTCGCACGACAAGACGTTTGAGATCGAGACGGCGGGCGCTGTGCGCGTCGTCGACGGCACCGGCGCCACGCTGATCGAGCACGACGTCCAGGCCGGTGACATCTGGCGCGCCTGCCAGACGAAGGACGCCGCGATCCAGGACTGGGTCCGCCTGGCCGTGCAACGCGCCCGTGCCACCGGCGCGCCGGCCGTGTTCTGGCTCGACGAGACGCGCGCCCACGACGCCGAGCTGCTGAGGAAGGTCAGGCCGGCGCTCGCTGCGATGGATACCGACGGGCTCGAGATCGAGATCCTCGACGTCGCCGCCGCCACGCGCTACACGCTGCAGCGGGCGCGCGCCGGCCAGGACACGATCTCCGTCACCGGCAACGTGCTGCGCGACTACCTCACCGACCTGTTCCCGATCCTGGAGCTCGGCACGAGTGCGAAGATGCTCTCGATCGTCCCGCTGATGAACGGCGGCGGCCTGTTCGAGACCGGCGCGGGCGGCTCGGCGCCGAAGCATGTGCAGCAGTTCGAGCGCGAGAACCACCTGCGCTGGGACTCGCTGGGAGAATTCCTGGCCCTCGCGGTGTCACTCGAGATGCTCGCCGAGAAGACGGACAACCCGCGGGCGAAGCTGCTGGCCGACACGCTCGACCGCGCCACCGGCCGAGCGCTGGAGGAGAACCGCTCGCCGTCGCGCAAGGTGGGCGAGCTCGACAACCGCGGCAGCCACTTCTACCTCGCGCTGTACTGGGCCGGCGAGCTGGCCGACCAGACCGACGACGCCGCGCTGGCCGAGCGCTTCGCGCCGCTGGCCGCCCGGCTGGCCGCCGCCGAGCCGGCGATCGTCGAGGAGCTCACCGAGATCCAGGGCCGTCCAGTGGAGATCGGCGGCTACTACCGTCCCGACCCGGCGCGCGCGGCCGCGGCGATGCGCCCGAGCGCGACGCTGAACGACCTGATCGCCGCGCTCTGATCGCGTTTTCGCCCGCCCGGCTCATGAGCGCGCGACGCTCGCCCCCCAGGGCACGCTGTTCCTGCCCTGACTGGTATGTTCGCCCGCTGATGACCCGTGACAAGCTCCGTGTCGGCGCGTTCTTCGTGTTCTCCGGCACCGCCCACCTGACGTTCGCCCGGCGGTTCTTCGAGCGGATCGTGCCGCCGTGGCTGCCCGCCTCGCCGCAGTTGATCAACCGCGCCGCCGGCGTGGCCGAGGTGACCGGGGGCGCGCTCGCGCTCGTCCCCGGCGCCGAACGCCCCGCCCGCCGCTACCTGATCGCGCTGCTGTGGGCGGTGTTCCCGGCGAACATCCACATGGCGTTGCGCCCCGAGGACTCGGGGTCGGGGAAGATCCCGCAGTGGGCGTTGTGGGCCCGGCTGCCGTTGCAGTTCGTGATGATGGCCTGGGTGGCGCGGTCGCTGCCCGCGCGGTCCGTCGGTACTGACTGACGCTCAGCCGATCAGCTCGGCGGCCAGCTCCGTCCACTCGCGCTCGGGCACGCCTTGGACGCCGGCCGTCTGTAGGCAGACGTGATCGGCTCCGGCGGCGACGTGCTCGCGGGCCGCGGCGGCCAGGTCGGCCGCCCCGCCCTGCGGGACGATCGTGTCGATGAGCCGGTCCGATCCACCGTCGGCGATGTCCGCCTCGGTGAAGCCGAAGTTCAGCAGATTGCTCGTATAGTTCCTCAGGTTCAGGTACAGCGCGGCGTAGCGCCGGGCAGCCGCCTTTGCCGCCGCCGGATCGCCCTCGGTGTCGACCACGACGGCCAGCTCGGGGGCGACCAGCGCGCCGACGCCAAGCCGCTCGCGCGCGAACCGGGTGTGGGCGGGCGGGGTGAAGTACGGGTGGGTGCCGCGCGTCCGCTCGGCGCTGAGGTCGAGCATCTTGGGACCGAGCGCGGCGATGCACATGCTCTCGCGCGGGACGGAGGTGAGCCCGTCAAGGAAGGTGCGCATCTTCGTCAGCGGCTTCTCGTAGTGGCTCGTTGCCTCGGGATGGCCGATCCCGATCCCGAGCAGCAGCCGGTCGGGGAACTCGGCGCTCAGCGCCGCGTACTCCTCGGCCAGCTGGGCGGGCTCGTAGGCCCACACGTTCACGATCCCGGTGGCGATCACCAATGAATCCGTTGCCTGCAACAGCGGCCGCAGGGTCGGGAGGCGGGGCGAACCGCCAAGCCACAGCGCTCCGTAGCCGAGGCGCTCGACCAGCGCCGCGGCCGCGCCGG
The DNA here is from genome assembly GCA_035552615.1 of Solirubrobacteraceae bacterium. Classification (GTDB taxonomy): domain Bacteria; phylum Actinomycetota; class Thermoleophilia; order Solirubrobacterales; family Solirubrobacteraceae; genus Palsa-465. The sequence continues at coordinate 17,633 of DASZLC010000105.1, read as the reverse complement.
CGTTCTCCTCGCCGATCGCGCGGTAGCTGGTCCAGATGCCAAACTTTTCGAGCTCCATGTCCTTCAGGGTTGCACATCGGCACCCTCGGGCGGCGCCAGCGGATCAGCCGGACAGCGGCGGGTCTTTCAGGTGGGTGTTGATCCGGTCCGACAAGGCCTGCGATGCCGCGCGGACGGCGGCGCGGCGCTCCTCCTCGTCCTCGTGGCGCATCGCCGCGTCGCGGTACGCGGCGGCGGCGACCTCGTAGCGCTCCCGCTCGCGCTCGGTGTCGAGGGCGGCGCCGCGTCGGATCTCCTCGGCGCGCTCGGTCACGGCCGCGCCGGGCTCGTCGCCGTCGTGACGCTCGCGCAGCTCGACGGTGCGCGCGAACGTGAAGCGGTCCTCGCCGAGCGGGATCGGCCGGTGAACGAGCTTCACGATCTCGATCGCGCCGTCGTTCTCGACGCTGGTGGTCACACTCCAGCGGGTGTACGGCTCGATCGCCGCCAGCCAGTCCTCGCGCCGGGCCGTCAGCTCGCGCTGGTGGCCCGTCTCAACGGAGTTCGCGGTGATCTCGGCGATGTGCACCCAGCCCCAGTGCGTGAGCGCCAGCAGCGCACCGACGGCGAGCACCACGATCGGCAGCGTGCCGCCGTCGGCGACCTCGGCGATCAGACCCACGATGGCCAGCAGGATCCCGCCGAACAGCGCGATTCCGGTCATTGTCGCGCCGATCCCGACGATCTTCGCCCGGGCTGGATCGGGCGGGATCTCGACCGGCCGGCCGACGCTCTCCGGGAGCTGACCGAGCTCCTCTCCGAGCAGCCGCTGATCGGGCCGACGCCCGACCAGCTGGGCGAACTCGACATCGCTGCTCATCCTGGGGAAGGTACTCGTTGTATGCGCGGCGGATACCGAACAACGGGCATAGACTCCAACCTTGTACCGGGTCGCCGCCGCGGGAGCCAAGGGCCGGCGAAACGCCCACCACATCGAAAGGGAACACACCGTGCCTTTCTTCTTCTTCACCGTCGAGCAGAACCAGCGTGTCGTCGTTGAGCGCTTCGGGAAGTTCGTCCGCGTCGCCGGGCCAGGTCTGCAGATGAAGACGCCGTTCGTGCAACGCGTCGCCGGGCGGATGACGCTGCAGGTCGAGCAGCTGAACGCCGAGATCGAGACCAAGACGAAGGACAACGTCTTCGTCCGCGTAAAGCTCGCCGTCCAGTACAAGGTCGGCGCGACCGATCAGCAGGTGCAGGACGCCTACTACAAGCTCGACGACCCGACCGTGCAGATCCAGTCCTACGCCTTCGATGTCGTCCGCTCGCACATCCCGAGCATGGGGCTCGATGAGGCCTACGCCGACGCCGACACGATCGCCCGGCACATCCAGGACACGCTGCACACCCAGATGGCCGACTATGGCTATGAGATCGTGAAGGCGCTGGTCACGAACATCGAGCCCGACCAGAAGGTCAAGGACGCGATGAACAACATCAACGCGGCCCAACGCAACCAGATCGCGGCGGCGGCCCAGGGCGACGCGCAGAAGACCCTGGCGGTGAAGAAGGCCGAGGGCGAAAAGGAGACGATGCGCCTGGAGGGTGAGGGCGTCGCCCAGCAGCGCAGGGCGATCGCCGAGGGCCTGAAGGAGTCACTCCAGATCATCGCCGAGGAGGGACTCGACCCCAGGGAGGCGATGGCGCTCGTAGCGCTCACCCAGTACACCGACATGATCAGGGGGCTCGGCGAGGGTTCGCAGACGAACACGATCCTGCTCCCGCACTCACCAAGCGCCGTCGGCGAGCTGATGGACCAGATCCGCAATGGCATCCTCACCGCCGACCTGGCCGGAAACGCCGCCACGAGCAACAACGTTAGGCCGGCGATCGCCCGGGGCGGGGGAAGCTCCTAGCCGCTCCCCCCGCAGCCGCGGTTACGCCGTCGCCGGCACTGCCGCGCCGAGGTCCGCCGGCAGCTCGGAGGGAATCGTGTCCCCCCAGTCGCCGGTCTGCGACGCGGCCAGCGTCGTCTCGAGATCGCTCTCGATCCTGGCCAGCGTCCCCGGGGCGCGCTTGTTGATCGCGAACAGCCAGGCGCCGCCGAGTACTACGTAGGCGGCGAAGATGTACGGGAACAGCTTGATCGGGTACGGCGGGGATGGGTAGAAGCTGCCGATCAGCGGCACCATCAGGCACAGGAACGCCACCACGGCCACGACGACGTTCTTGGTCTTCAGCACGCCGAGCTTGCGCAGGTACACCGGCGCCGCCACGCTGACCATGAAGTACGCGAACAGGAACCCGAACGCCGCCAGCGTGCCGGCGTCGTTGAAGATCGTCAGCGGATCGGTCCCGCACGCGTGCAGGATCACCGGGAATCCGACGATCGCGCAGATGTACGGCAGGATCGCCGCGTGCGGAGTGAGATTGGTGCTGTGGGTCTTGTGCAGCCGCTTGGGCAGGAAGCCGTGTCCGCCGAGCGGCATCATGATCCGCGCCCCGGCGTTCAGGCAGGAGAGGCTCAGCGAGAAGAAGCTGACCATCGCGCCGAGTGACACCGGCACCTTGAACGCACTGACACTGTACGCCGAGGCCAGCGTGTTCAAGGGCGCGCTCAGGGAACTGAGCGGCGTCGACAGGTTCCGGGTGCCGTAGACCTCGATGTAGCCCATCACGACCATGAACGCGCCGGTGATCAACAGGCTCCAAACCACCGCCCGCGGCACGTCCTTGAACGGGCGCTTGGCCTCGCCGCCGAGGGCGGTCGCGCTCTCGAATCCGACGAGGCTGAAGATGCAGACGACGATCGAGAAATCCATGCCCTTGAAGCTGATCCCGTGGAGGGTCAGCTGATTGGTGTCGAACGAGATCCCGTGGCCGAACAGGATGATCGCGCCGAGGATCAGGATGCACAGCATCGACAGCCCCTCCAGGACGAGCATTAGCAGCGCCGACAGGCGAATGTCCTTCCACGCCACCGTGAGGCAGATCGCGCCGCTGAGCAGGAACCACACGAACGGGGTCACCGAACCGTGGATGCCGACGCCCTCCAGGAACTGCTGGCAGAAGATGGCGAAGCCACACATGCCGGCGACACCGATGAACTCATAGCACCAGATCAGTGCCCATCCCGACAGCACGCCCGCAGCGGGACCGAGGCCGCGGCCGATGTAGGCGTACATCGATCCGGCGGTGGTGGAGCGACGGGCGAACTGGTTCAGGCCGAAGACGACGAACAGCAGCATCACCGTGGCGAACGCGTACGACGCCCATGTGCTGTCGCCCGCGTCGGAGAAAGCCAGCGGCAGGATCAGCACCGCGGTCATCGTCGGCGAGATCAGAGCGATGCCCTGCGCCAGCAACTGCGGGAACCCCAGCGCGCCTCTGCGCAGGCGCGGTCCTCCCGTGTCGGGCTTGGCCGTGACCGTGCTCATGGTCGACGTCCTCCTTTATGTGATCGAGCGACCGCGTGAGCGATCCGGTTGCGCCTGAGTGTCGGGGTCGCCAAAACGACCGTCACTGGCCATATGTCGAGGATCCGCGTGCCGCGGTTAGCCACGTCGCCGCGCCGTGTTAACGCGCCGTTGAGGCGTGTGCAGCTTCTACGTACGACGACCGGCGAGTGTGGCGTCCAGCGCCATACCGTCCCGATCTATCGGCCGCGCGTCATTTCTCCAGCGATGACCAACTGCTGGATCTGACTCGTGCCTTCGTAGATCCGGAACAGCCGCGCATCGCGGTAGAAACGCTCGACCGCGATCCCGCGAATGTAGCCCGAGCCGCCGTGGATCTGCACCGCCCGGTCGGCGACGCGGCCGACCATCTCGGAGGCATAGAGCTTGGCGCACGCCGGGCCGAGCCGTGTGTCACTCCCGTCGTCGAACGCGCGTGCGGCGTCGCGGACGAGCGCCCGGCCCGCCATCAGCTCGGTCTGCGAGTCGGCCAGCATCGCGGCGACCAGCTGATACTGCGCGATCGGGCGGCCGCCTTGACGGCGCTCGGTGGCCCAGGCGAGCGACTCCTCGACCAGCCGCGCGGCGAGGCCGACGCACACCGCGCCGATGTGCAGGCGCCCGTGGGCCAGGCACCCGAGCGCGGTCCGGTAGCCCTTGCCCTCGACGCCGCCGACGAGGGCGCCGTCACCGACTCGGGCGTTGTCGAAGATCACGTCCGAGGTCCACGCGCCCATCTGGCCCATCTTGTGGTCGCGCGGGGGGATGCTGACGCCGGGGGTGCCGGCGGGCACGGCGAAGGCCGAGATCCCGTCGGCCGCCCGCTGTGCCTTCGAGCTGCGGGCGAAGACCATGAAGAGGTCGGCGATCGGCGCGTTCGTGATGTAGCGCTTTGTGCCGTCGAGCACCCACCCGTCGTCGTCGCGAGTGGCGGTCGTGGCCAGGTCGGCGGGGCTCGACCCGGCCTCCGGCTCGGTCAGCGCGAACGACGCGGTCAGCTCGCCGCTGGCCAGCTTCGGCAGCAGGTCGCGCTGCTGCTCCTCGGTCCCGCCGAGCAGCAGCACCTGGCCGGCGATGCCGTTGTTGGTGCCGAACATCGAGCGGAAGGCCGGCGTCGTCCAACCCAGCTCGAAGGCCAGCTCGACCTCCTGGCTCATCGACAGCCCGATGCCGCCGTATTCGGCCGGGATCGCGAAGCCGAACAGCCCGAGCTCCTTGGCCTGCTCGCGGACGCGCGCGGGGATCTCGTCGGTCTCGTCGATCTCCGTCTCCAGCGGCACGACCTGCTCGCGCACGAACCGGCGGATCTCGCGGACCATGTCCTCAAACGCGTCGGGGTCGACTCCGGGATTCATCGCGCCGCTGAGCCTAATGCCTTGGCTGTCGACGAGCGCGTCCGCCATCCTGTCCAACAATGGGTGACCTGGCCGATCGCTGCCTCGCCGCCGCCGGCGTCGCCTCTGGCGAGCTTCAGGTGCACGACCGGGCACTGTGGCTCGGCGGCGCGCTCCCGGTCGACGAGCTCGCGGTCGGGACGGTCGGCGCCGCGCTCAGCGCCGCCGCGGCGCTGGCCGAGGCCCGCACCGGGCACCGGCCGAAGATCGCGCTCTCAGCCGAACACGCGGCGCTCAGCTTCCAGTCCGAGCGTCACGCCCGGCGCGCCGGGGCGCCGCTCGGTCCCGGCTTCGCCGCGGTGTCGCGGTTGGTGCGCTGCGCCGGCGGCGGCTGGGCGCGCACGCACGGCAACTACCCGCATCACGCCCGCGCGCTCGCCCGCGCTCTGGGATTCATGCTCACCGGCGACCCGGACGCCGACCGCGCGGCGCTGGTCGAGGCCGCCGCGCAGCGGACGCCCGCGGCGCTGGAGGAGGCGGTGTTCGCCGTGGGCGGCTGCGCCGTCGCCGAGCGCACCCCCACGGAGTGGGCGGCGCACCCCGCGGGCGCCGCGGCGGCCGGGCCGTTGATCACGTGGCGCGATGATCTGGCCCATCCCGCCGCGCGCGCGATCGCGTCCCGTGCGCGGGCCGACGTCGCTCGCCCGGCCGATGGCCTGCGCGTGCTCGACCTCACCCGTGTGATCGCCGGGCCGGTCGCGGGGCGGACGCTCGCCGCGCTCGGAGCGGAGGTGCTGCGCGTCGACCCTCCCGGCCTGCCCGAGATCCGCGACCAGCACGCCGACACCGGCCCGGGCAAGCGCGCCACGGTGCTCGACCTGGCCGACGAACCCCGTCGCGAGGCGCTGCTCAGTGGGGCCGACGTGCTCCTGTGCGGCTACCGGCCGGGGGCGCTCGTCCGCTTCGAGCTGGACGCCGAGTCGATCGCCGCGCGGCACCCGCACCTCGTGCACGTGTCGCTCAGCGCGTGGGGCGAAGACGGACCCTGGGCGGCGCGGCGCGGGTTCGATTCCCTCGTGCAGGTGGCGAGCGGGATCGCCACGCGTTGCGCCCGCCCCGACGGAACGCCGGGCTACCTTCCCGCCCAGGCGCTCGACCGCGGCACCGGCCACCTGATCGCCGCCGCCGCGCTGTGCAGCCTCGCTCGGCGCGCCCGCGGCGAGCCGATTGCGCCGGCCCGGCTGGCGCTGGCCACGACGGCCGCGCATCTGATCGCGACCAGTCCGCCCACGCCCGCCGACGAGCACACCGGCACCGCCGACGCTGAGCGCTTCCGCGTCGCGTTCGGCGAGCTGCAGCTGATCGCGCCGCCCGGCACGCTCGACGGCACGCCGCCGCGCTGGCCCCACGGCCCGCGCCCGCTCGGCGGCGACGAACCCGCGTGGGACTAGTGCCACCAGGCGGCGAGCACCCGCCGCCAGTTGGTCCAGGCGATCGCTTCGACCTCGGCGTCGCTGAAGCCGTCGTCGGACAGAGCGGCGAGCAGCCGCGGCAACCCGGACGCGTCGCCGAGCGCGGCGGGGATGATGGCGCCGTCGAAGTCCGAACCGAGCGCGACATGCGCGGTGCCGATGCGATCGGCGACGTAGCGCGCGTGGGCGACGATCAGCTCGATCGGAGTGTCGGGCGTGTCGGCGAAGTCGGCGCGCAGGAACAGGCACGCGTAGACGATCCCGACCAGCCCGCCGCTGGAGCCGATCGCGTCGAGCTGGCGGTCGGTGAGGTTGCGCGAGGCCGGGCACAGCGCGTGCGCGGCCGAGTGGCTGGCGATCAGCGGGCCGCGATCGAGCCGGGCGACGTCCCAGAAGCCGGCCTCGTTCAAGTGGCTGAGGTCGACCGCGATCCCCAGCTCGGCACATCGCTGCACGAGCGCCAGTCCCGGCTCGGTGAGGCCCGGGCCGGTGTCGGGCGATGACGGGGAGATGAACGGGACGCCGTGGCCGAACGCGGTCGGGCGGCTCCAGACCGGGCCGAGCGAGCGCAGGCCGGCGGCGTACCAGTGCTCCAGCGCCTCCAGACCAGGATCGATCGCCTCGGCGCCCTCCAGGTGCAGCACGGCCACGGGCGGGCCGTTGCCGGTCCGCGCGGCGTCGAGATCGTCCACCCCGCGGGCGATCACCAGCTCGCCCGCTCGCTCCAGCGCGTGCAGCCGCCCGGCCGCGCGGGTGGCTGCGGCCGCCGCGACCGGCTGGCCGATCGGGTCCGGCAGCGGAATCTCGATCACTCCGTCCTCGCGTGGCACGGGCTCGCCGAACGTCGCGCCGGACGAGGTGAACACGGCGAAGATTCCGCCGCGCACGTGGCCGGCGCGCATCTTCGGCAGATTGATGTGGCGCCCGGCGACGTCGGTGGCGAGCGACACGTATGGATCGCGCGTCAGCGCGTCGTTGTGGCCGTCGAAGACCGCGATCATTCGCCGGCGGCGGCGATCGCTTCGCGCAGGTAGGGGATCTTCTGGGGAGGCAGGAAGGGCGCCTGCTCCTTCACCTCGGCGGGGAGCAGCCGCATCAGGCAGTGCTGGTGCAGTCCGTCGTAGAGGCCGAGCGCCGCTCGGAGATGGCCGTCATCGTCGTAGGCCAGCGACAGGCCGTTGCCGATCAGGTTCAGCGCCGCGCCGAGCGCGGCTTCCTCCGCCGTCTCGTCGTCGGCCGGCGGACGGCCGAACGTGTGGCGCACGCCGGCGGCGATCACGCGCTCCATCCCCCACAGTGACGGCTGGCGCAGGTCGTAGGCGCGGAGGATCTTCGAGAAGCACGTGCCGTCGGCGTCGTGCAGGCCGAGCGGCACGCCGGGGATCGCGAACGGAGTCGCCCCCTCGGGCAACGGCAACGCGCCGGGCTCGGGGATCGTCCCGTCGAGCCCCCAGGGCAAGAACTCGAACTCGGCCTCGGGGTCGACGAATCGCGTGATCAGCCACGGGCAGGCGGCGCGGTCGAGGTGGATCTGAGCCATCGTCACCCAGCGCATGCCGGGATGATCGCAGCGTTTGCGATGATCCCGCGTGGAGCGAGTGAGATGAGCGGACCGGCATATCCCAGCACTGTCCGTAGCGTTCGGGCGCGCGCGGCATGAGCGGGCCGAATGTGTGCGTGATCGGCGCCGGGATCAGCGGTCTCACCGCCGGCAAGATGCTGAGCGATTACGGCATCCCGTACACGTGCTTCGAGGCGGGCGATCGAGTCGGCGGCAACTGGGCGTTCAAGAATCCGAACGGACGCTCGAGCGCCTACGCCTCCCTGCACATCGACACCTCCAAGCAGGGGCTGCGCTTCCGGGACTTCCCGATCTCCGACGACTTCCCCGATTACCCCCACCACTCCCAGATCAAGGAGTACCTCGACGGCTACACCGACGCCTTCGACCTCCTCACGCGGATCCGCTTCAACACCCCGGTGGAGCGCTGCGAGCACCTCGACGGCGGCGGCTGGTCGGTGCAGGCCGGTGGCGAGGAGCACCGCTTCGACGTGCTCGTCGTCGGCAACGGTCACCACTGGGATCCGCGCTACCCCGACTTCCCAGGGGAGTTCACCGGTCCGACGATCCACTCGCACCACTACATCGACCCGTCGGATCCGCTGCCGCTGCGCGATAAGCAGGTGCTCGTGGTGGGGATCGGCAACAGCGCCTCGGACATCGTCTCCGAGCTGTCGCTGAAGAGCAACGCTGCACGCGTGTTCATCTCCACGCGCTCCGGCGCGTGGGTCGTGCCGAAGTACGTCGCCGGCAAGCCGCTCGACGAGGTCCTCGGCACAATCCCGTGGTTGCCGCTCGGGCCGCAGCGCTTCGTCGCCCGGCTCGTCCCGCGCCTGCTCTCCGGCGACCCTCGCAACTACGGCCTGCCGCTGCCCGACCACCACTTCCTGGAGACCCACCCCACCGTTTCCAGCGAATTGCTGCTGCGGCTTGGATCCGGCGACGCCGTGGCGAAGCCGAACGTCGAGCGACTCGACGGCGAGCGCGTGCACTTCGTCGACGGGACCGTCGAGGACGTCGACGCGATCATCTACGCCACCGGCTACAACATCAGCTTCCCGTTCTTCGATCCGGGCTTCATCAGCGCGCCAGAGAACCGGATTCGCCTGTACAAGCGGATGTTCAAGCCCGGCTTCGACGACCTCGTGTTCATCGGCTTCGCGCAGGCGATCCCAACGGCCTTCCCGTTCGTCGAGCTGCAGTCGCAGCTGCTGGCGCGCTACCTGGCCGGCACCTACCGCCCGCCGCCGGTCGACGAGATGGAGCGGGTGATCGACGCCGACCACCGCGCCTTCGCCGGCAAGTTCAAGGACGTGCCGCGCAACACCCAGGAGCTCGACTGGCCCTCCTTTGAGCGGGAGATGCGCGTGCGCGAGATCCCGGCGGGACGAGCCCGCGTCGCGGCACTCGGCCCGGTGCCGCTGTCCGGACGGCTCGCCAGCCCGACCGCCGCCGCCGGCTCATGACCGCCACCGCCTCCGAGGTCCGGATCCCCATCGCGGGGGCGACGCTCGGCGCCGATCACCTGCCCGCGGTCGGCGAGCCGCTGGGCGGACGGCGCGCGTGCGTCGTGATGGCGCACGGCTTCGCCAATACTCGCGACTCGGGGCTGCCGGGATTCGCACGGGCGCTGGCCGCCGGCGGGCTCGACGTGCTGGCGTTCGACTACCGCGGATTCGGGACGAGCTCGGGCGAGCCGCGCCAGGACATCGACCCGACCCGCCAGCGCGAGGACTACAAAGCGGCGATCGCCTATGCCAGGGCGCTGCCCGATGTCGAGCGGATCGTCCTGTGGGGCGTGTCGTACTCGGGCGGCCACGTGCTCCAAGTGGCCGCGCAGGACGGCGACGTGGCGGCCGTCATCTCGCTTACTCCCGCCCCCGACGGTGCCGCCTCGTTGCTGCAGGCGCTGCGCAACGGCGGGATGGGTGGGCTGCGGCTGACTGTGGCCGGGCTGCTCGACGCCCTGGCCGCCCTGCGCGGCGCCGAGCGCGTCGTGATCCCGGCCATTGGCGCGCCGGGAGCGCTCGCCCCGATCACCGCGCCCGGAGCGCTTGAAGGCATGAAGCGGATGGCTGGGCCCACCTTCCGCAACGAGGTGACCGCGCGGATCGCCCTGATCGCCGGGGCCTATCGGCCGATCCGCCACGCCGAGCGGATCGGCTGCCCGGTGCTCATCCAGGTCGCCGACGAGGACTCGACCGCGCCGGTCTCCGCGGCGATGCGCGCCGCCTGGCTGGCCCGCGCCGAGGTCCGCCACTACCCGTGCGATCACTTCGACGTGTACCCCGACTCCGAGTTCTTCGAGCCCGTGGTCGAGCACCAGTTGCTGTTCTTGCGCGGGCACCTGTCGTCGCGCTAAGCTAATTTCGAGATGTATCGAACAACGATCTGATGCGGACGGTCGCCCACCCGATCGCGGAGCAGGTCAGCCTCGCCGGGGTGCTACACGCGCTCAGCGATCCGGTCCGGTTGTCGATCGTGAGCACCCTGCGGGACGGGACCGAGGTTTCGTGCGGGAAGCTCGACGTGCCGGTCTCGAAGTCGACCCTCAGCCACCACCTGAAGGTGCTCCGGGACGCGGGGCTCACGCAGACGCGGTGCGAGGGCGTCCAGCGGTTCGTGTCGCTGCGCCACGAGGACGTCGAGGAGCGCTTCCCCGGGCTGCTCGGCTGCGTGCTGATCCACTCGTAGCAATTCGAGCCGCGCCCGCGCCGCGCGGCCCCGCGCCAGGCCCGATGGCCCAGCGCTCGCGCCCGGCGCCCAGGTCCGGCCGGCCGACCACCCAGCCCTTGATTTACTTGCCCCCGCAACGTATAATTCGATCATCTTCGAACATACGAACTATGGAGTAGCACTGAATACTTTCGAAACCAAGCAGCGCTCTCGCGGAGAGCACCTGACAGCTGAGGCACAGCGAAGCCGGCCCCGTGCGCAGAGCACGAGCCGCCAGCGCCGTCGCAGCGCGCACGCCGCAGCCAGCGGCGATGGGCGCCGGCGCGCGGAGGCGACGGCGCCGAGCGGTTCGCTGGACTCGCTGGAGCTGTTCTTCCGCCAGGCGCGCGAGCACTCACTACTGACAGCGGCCGAGGAGATCGAGCTGGCGAAGCGGATCGAGCGCGGCGACCTGGAAGCCAAGGACCGCATGATCAATGCGAACCTGCGGCTCGTGGTCTCCCAGGCGCGACGCTACCAGGGCCACGGTCTGCCGATTGAGGATCTCGTGCAGGAAGGCATGCTCGGGCTGATCCGAGCCGTGGAGAAGTTCGACTGGCGCAAGGGATTCAAGTTCTCGACGTACGGGACACTGTGGATCCGCCAGGCGATCCAGCGTGGTCTGCAGAACTCCGGCCGGACGATCCGGCTCCCGGTCAACGTCGCCCAGCGGCAGGTCAAGGTCCGCAAGACCGAGGCCGAGCTGAGCGTGAAGATGGGCCGCGAGCCGACGGACGAGGAGATCGCCGAGGTGGCGAAGCTGACGGTCGACCAGGTCATGGAAATCCGTGAGCTGAGCCGCAGTCTGGCCAGCCTCGACGAGGCAGTCACCGAAGATGGCGAAGGCTCGCTCGGGGATCTGTTGCCGAGCGATCGGCCCGACCCCGTCGAGGAGGTCGCCGAGCAGATGCAGGAGCGTCAGGTCGCCGAGATCGTCGCCGGGCTCCCCGAAGGCGAGCGCAACGTGATCACCTTGCGCTTCGGCCTCTCCGGTGACGAGCCCCGGACGATCCGCCAGACCGGTACGGCGCTTGGCATCACGCTCGCCGAGGCGAGCGAGCTGGAGGCCCAGGCGCTGAAGCGTCTCGCCGCCAGCCGCGAGCTCGAGGCGTTGCGCCCGGCCGCATAACGAAAACATGGGCCCCGACGGCGACGCCGGGGCCCAGGTTGTTTTCAGCCCAGGTACTTCTCGACGGTATCTGCGTCCCGAAGCCGGGCCTGGTTCGGGTCCTGCCCGGCGTCGCGGAAGGCTCGTCGCTGGTGCAGGTAATCCCAGAGTTGATCGAGCTCGATCTTGACCGCCGCCAGCCGCTCTCTGTCGGCGGCAACACGGTCCGACACGTTGTGCTCGGCGGCATCGCGCTCCTCGCTGCGCAACCGCCGCTCCTCGAGCTCGAGCTCCTCGATCCGGGCCTGGGCCTGTTCGTCGCTGAGATGCGTGGACATGACGCGATCCTACTCGTGCGTCCGATGCTGCCGGGCGGCCGCCTACGCGACACCCAGCTGGCGGAGGATCGTCGCCACGTCGAAGTACACCCGTTCGCAGACGATGCGGTCGGCCTCGAACGCGAAGATGGCCAGCGTCCGGCAGGTGAACGCCTTGCCCGTCGGAGGCAGCCCGCGCAAGCTCCCGAGGTGCGTGCCGAGCAGCGTGAACTCCACGATGACAGCATCGTCAGAGTGGTACAGCGCGATCAGCTCGTTGCGCTGGTCGGGGAATGCCGCGCGCGTCTCCGCGAAGTAGCGCGCCACCTCGGCCTCCCCGTCGTACACATCGCCGGTGGGGATGATCTCGTAGCGTGGGTGCGAGAACGTCGCCATCGTCACGTCGAACTCGTGGCGATTCTCCGACTCCATGTGCTCGCGCACGATTGCCTCGCGGCGGGCCCGCAGATCCTCGTCAGCGATCGTCACCACCGCAATTCTGACCGAGAACCCGGATGCTCACCTTGCCCGCCGTCGGTACAGCACGCCGGCCAGCGCGACCGAGCCGGCGATGATGCCGAGGCTCCAGGCCACGGCATGCCACCCGCTCGCGCCGACGGGGCCTCCGTCGAGCAGGGCGCGGATGGCGTCGGTGACCGCCGTCACCGGCTGCGCCCTGGCCGCCCCCTGCAACCACGACGGCATCGTGTGGATCGGGACGAACGCGCTGCTCGGGTAGGGCAGGAAGCTGATCAGGAACGTGATCCCCTGAGCGGCCTCGGGCGAGCGCGTGACGATGCCGATCGCCGCGGCCAGCCACGACAGTGCCAGCACGAACAGCGCCAGGATCCCGAGGGCGGCCAGCCACCGGCCCGGCCCGGTGGGAGAGCGGAAGCCAATCGCGACGCCGACGCCGACGACAATTCCGGCCGAGATCAGGTTGCGCAGGACGCTGGCCAGCACGTGACCGCCGACGAGCGCCTCGCCGCGAACGTCCATCGAGCGGAAGCGGTCGATGATGCCGCCGGCCAGGTCATGGGCGACGGTCACCGCGGTGGTGCCGGCGCCGAAGCCGACGCACACGAGCAGCACGCCGGGCAACACGTAGTCGACGTACGTCGTGCCGTGGGCGAGCGCGCCGGTGATCGCGCCGCCGAACAGGTAGACGAACATCAGCATCATCATCACCGGGAGCAGCAGCGCCGTCGTGAGGCCGTCGATGTTGCGCAGCGACAGCCGCAGCGCGCGAGTGACGGTCGGTGGCAGGGCCAGCTCAGGCATGTGTGATCTCCCTTTCGGAGGTGAGGCTCATGAACACGTCCTCCAGGCTCGCGCCGTGCAGCTCGAACCGCGCGATCCGGGTGCCGTCGGGGTCGAGCTCGTCGAGCAGCGCGCGAATCTCGGCCGCGCTCCCGTCGGTGGCGACGCCGGCGCACAGCGACGCGCGGTCGATCGCAAGCGCCCGGGCGCCCAGCGCCGCGGTCACCGCGTCGTACCCGGCGGGATCGTCGAACTGGAGCTCCAGTCGGTTCGATCCGAGCCGGCGCTTGAGCTCATCGGCGCTGCCCTCGGCGACGATCCTCCCATTGTTCAGCACGGCGATCCGGTCGGCCAGGTGGTCGGCCTCGTCGAGGTACTGCGTGGTCAGGAACACCGTCACGCCGGCCGCCTTCAGGCCCGCGACGACGTCCCACAGCGCCCGCCGGCTGCGGGGATCGAGCCCCGACGTCGGCTCGTCGAGGAAGATCACCTCGGGGTCGGCGACGAGGCTCGCGGCCAGGTCCAGCCGGCGGCGCATGCCGCCGGAGTAGGTGGCCACGCGGCGCCCGCCCGCCTCACGCAGGTCGAAGCGCGTGAGCAGCTCGGCCGCGCGGAGCCGGGCGGTGCGGGAATGCAGGCCGCGCAGGCGGCCCATCATCGTCAGGTTCTCGGCGCCGGTCTGGAGTTCGTCGAGTGCCGCGTACTGGCCCGTCAGGCTGATCCGGCGCCGTACCTGGTGGCGTTCGGCAACGACATCATGACCGGCCACGCGCGCCCGCCCGCTGTCGGGCTCGGTCAGCGTGGCCAGGATCCGCACCGTGGTCGTCTTGCCCGCGCCATTCGGTCCGAGCAGCGCGAACACGCTTCCCGGGTCGACGGCGAGGTCGATCCCTGCAAGCACGCGCGTGCTCCCGTACGACTTGGCGAGCGCGTCGGCGGCGATCGCGAGTTGGATGGTCATCGGCCTCCTCATCGGTCATACTGCGTATCTCATACGCTCTATTGCGTAAGCTATACGCAGTAGTTCTGGCTGTCAAGCTCGCCCGATGACCGACATCGACGACGACGATCCGATCCCGGCGAGCATCGCGCTGGCCTGGGGACGCCGGCCGCCACGGGCGCGCGGGCCGAAGCCCGGCCTGACGCTGGAGCGAATCGTCGCCGCCGGGATCAAGGTCGCCCTGACCGAGGGCATCGGGGCGCTGTCGATGGGCCGCGTGGCCGGCGAGCTCGGCGTCGGCACGATGTCGCTGTATCGCTATGTGGCGGCCAAGGACGAATTGCTGACGCTGATGGTCGACGCCGCGCTCGGCGCCCCCCCGGCGGGGACGCCCGGCGAGAACTGGCGCGCCGGGCTGACGCGCTGGGCCGTTGGCGTCCGCGCCGCCTATCGCCGTCACCCGTGGTCGCTTCGGGTCCCGATCAGCGGCCCCCCGCTCGGCCCGAACAACGTCGCCTGGCTGGAACGCGCGTTGGAGGCGCTGGCCTCTACGCCACTCGGCGAGCAGGAGAAGCTCTCGACCGTCCTGCTGCTCAGCGGGTTCGTCCGCAACGATGTGACGCTGAACCTCGACTTCGCGGCGGCCGGCGGCCAGCCCGAGAATCCCACCTACGGCGAGCTGCTGAGAAGGCTGATCGACGCCGCGGACTTCCCGGCGCTCGCCGCCGCGGTCGCCTCGGGCGCGCTCGACGATGACGACGACCCCGACAGCGAGTTCGAGTTCGGACTGGCCCGCATCCTCGACGGGGTGCAGGCGCTGATCGCCTCCTCCGACTAGATCAGGCGTCAGGGATGCCCGTGGCGGGTATGTGGTGGTGTGCCGCTGGTCGCGGCAAGGGTTTAAGGATGCCGAACGCCGACACAACACGGGCACCTCGCCGCGCCAGGGCGGCTGCGGCCGGGATGCTTGCCGCCGCCGGGCTCGCCGTGGGCGCCTGCGGGAGCACGGTGGCGGCTGGGCCGCTCACCGTCGTCGACGCATCGATGCTGCGTCACGATGTTCAGTCGGTCCGGCTCGCCGCCGGCGCGGACAAGCCCGCGGTCGCCCACCGGGCGCTGGCGACGCTGACGACCGCGCTGGGGCGCCTGCGCGAGAGCGGGCGCATCGCGCCCACCGACGCGGCGCGGCTGCTGCTGGTGGCGGCGCACGCCGACGCCAGGGTCACGGCGGAAGTGCACGCTCGCGCGACGCCAGCGACGAGCACCACGACAGCAGTCACCCACCCGGCGGCAACCCCCCCGGCGAAGCCGACCCCACCGGGTCCGGGGGTCGGCGGCCCGCCTCCGAAGCATGGGCACGGGCACGCCGTCGGGCACCTCCCAAAACACGGCCACGGTGGCCCGTGACCGGCGATGGCGGGCAGGGTAATGGCGGCGACTGAGCTCGCGAGCGGAGCCGGGTTCGGCGAAGACGGCCGCTACCGCCTGGAGGCGCTACTCGGCACGGGCGGGATGGCCTCGGTGTGGCTCGCCACCGACGGGCGGCTCGGGCGCCCGGTGGCGATCAAGTTCCTGGCCGACGTGCTGGCGCTGGACGACGACTACGTCCGCCGCTTCGAGCGCGAGGGGCGGGTGGCGGCGAGCCTCTCGCACCCGAACCTCGTGAGCGTGTTCGACCTCAGCAGCGACGGCAGCCGGCCATACATGGTGATGGAGTACGTCTCGGGTGGCACTCTGGCCCAGCGGCTCCACGACACCGGCGCCGGGCTGCCGGACCCCGAAGTCCTGTTCGGCGAGCTGCTCGACGCGCTCGCCTACATCCACGCCGCAGGCGTCATCCATCGCGACATCAAGCCCGCCAACCTGCTGATCGGCGCCGATGGGCGGGCCCGGCTCACCGACTTCGGGATCGCCCAGCCGTCGGCCGCCAGCAGCGTGACGCGCGCCGGCTTGGTGCTCGGGACGGCGCGCTATATCGCCCCCGAGGTCCTGCGCGGGCATCGGTCCGATGAGCGCTCGGACCTGTACGCGTGTGGGGTGTTGCTCCGCCAGTGCCTCGAGCACGGCGGCCCGCGCCACCTGTACGCGCTGGCCGAGCGGCTCACCGCCGAGGACCCCTCGCGCCGGCCCGCGCCGGCGTCGGCCGTGCGGGCGATGCTGCCGCGCTCGGCGCGGTCAACCCGGGCCGCCAGCGCGCGGCGCTCCAGCGAGCCGGAGACGCGCGTGTTCCGCTCTCGCCCGCGGCTCGCTCCGACCCTGATCGCATCACCCCGCCTCGCACCTACTCGCCTCGCACCACCTCGGCTCGCACCCCCCCGCTTCGCACCGCCCCGCTTCGCACCGCCCCGCCTGGAGCCACGGCGCCCGGCTCCCCGACGACGCACCCGGGCGGCCGCGATGACCGTGATCGTGATCGCGGTCGTGCTGGTCATCGTCGCCGTGACGAGCGGATCCGGTGGTGGCACCAAGGCGCCCGCGCGCCTGCCGGCGCCGCCCGCTCCGAGCGCCTCGCTCGCCCGGCAGCTCAACTACCTCGACACGGTCATCGGCCACAGCTCTCGGTGACCCGGTCGTTCGGCGAGGTACCATCTCGCTATGGGGAAGCATCGACAGACAGCGACGGATCGCAGACTGGTGACGCAGATGGTGCTGGCTGCGGTGATCACCCCGATACTGGTGGTGGCGCTCGTCGTGGCGGTGTTCCTGCTGCTTCCGCCCGGCTATACGGTCGGGGTCGGCGTCGCGATCGCGCTCGGCATCGCGGTCTCGCTGCACGAGCGGCGCCGGAACGAGGGCGGCCAAGTGCTCCAGCCCCAGGAGGCACCCGAGCTGTTCGCCGCCGTTGACCGCGTCTGCGTGATCGCCGACCTTGCGCGGCCCGAGATCGTGATCGAGCACGAGCGCCAGCCCAACAGCTGGATCGTCGCCCCGCCAGGCCGGCCGCCGCGTCTGCACGTCACCGCCGCCCTGCTCGAGCTGCTCGAGCCCGACGAGCTCACCGCCGTGATCGCCCACGAGCTCAGCCACCTCGCCAATCGCGACGCGCTCGTCATGACCGTCGTCGGGACGCCGGGCGTGATCCTGCTGCGGGGCGGGTTCGGATCGAACGGGACCCGGTGGCTGTTCAACGTCGGCGTGATGCTGGCAGGGATGATCGGGTTGCTGTCCCGCGTCGGCACGAACGCCCTGTCACGGTGCCGCGAGCTGACGGCCGACGCGAGCGCAGCGACGCTGACGGGTCATCCGTCGACGCTGGCCGCGGCGCTGATGAAGGTCTCCGGCGCGATCGAGCAGGTGCCGCGCGCCGACCTGCGCGCCGTGGCGGCTCGCGACAGCTTCCACCTCGTCGCCGCCGAGAGGTTCACGGCGACGTGGTTCGGTGACAGCCCGCTCGTCCGGCGCCTGTTCGCCACGCATCCGCCGATCGAGCGACGTCTGCGCGCGCTCGAGGAGCTGGAGCACCGGCTGCACCACCCCGCGCACTAGCCACCC
>DASZLC010000104.1:0-3398 GCA_035552615.1 Solirubrobacteraceae bacterium | reverse complement strand
TCCTTCGCAACCTGGCAGATGAGGATGTTGTCCTCGTCGTCTCCGGTGACCGCGATCACGAGATCTGCGCGCTGGATGCCGGCGCGCTCGAGCACCCACAGCTCGGTCGCGTCGCCGTACTGGACCGCATGCTCGAGCTCCTCCTCGACCACCCTGTAGCGCTCGTGGTTGGACTCGATCAGCGTCACCTCCCGGTCACGGCCGATCAGCTCGCGCGCGAGGTTCCACCCCACCTTCCCCGCGCCGGCGATGATCACGTACACGGGTCCGCTACCTCCTCGACGCGCTCACGTGGCCAGCACGATCTCGGACGCCAGATCGATCGCGACCTGGGTGGGGGAAACCGTGTGGAGGCCCTGCTCGCCGTACCAGGCGGCCCGGGCGGGATCGGCGACACGAACGACGACCCGCTCGACCTTGAAGCGGCGCTGCGCAATCTGCGCGATCACGAGATTCGTGTTGTCGCCGCTGGTCGCTGCCACGAACACGTCGGCGTTCTCGATGCCCGCCTCCATCAGCGCGTCGATCTCCAGCGCGGTGCCGACGGTGAACCTTCCTCCCGCGTCCTCCCAGGTCGTCGACTGGTCCTTGTCCAGCCGCTCGTGGGACAGCGGATCGAAGTCGAGCACCGACACGTCGCGCCCGGCGTCGAGCGCCCGCTTCGCGACGGCCGAGCCCACCCGGCCAGAGCCCACGATCAGGATGAACATGCGCTCTGGACTCTAGACGGCTCGGTTTAAAGGTGCCGCGCGCGGCTAGGATCCACCGCCCAATGCGGGCGCGCATCACGTTCGGGACGCTAAGGGTCCTCGCCACGTCGCTGGCGGTCCTCGCCAACGCGCACGGATCGGCCTCGGCGGACCGCCCGTCCCCAATGCCACCCTCCCGGTCGGCGCTGTGCGCACGGGCCCCGGGCGATGGACTGACGCTGACCAACGTCGCTACCCACGGGACGCACCTCGTCGCCGTCGGCTCCGACGGCCTCGCGGCGACCTCCAACGGCGGAGCGCGCTGGACGATCCGCCCCACGCCGGCCCAGCACGACGTCCGGGGGATCGCGTGGACGGGCTCGCGCTGGGTCGCCGTCGGCGACGCCGGCACGATCCTTTCCTCGACGAGCGGCCGCGGCTGGAACCAGGCGCACGGGATCCCGCCGGCCGGCTTCCGCGGCGTGGCGGCGATCCCCGGCCACGTCGTCGCCGCGGGGACGGCCGGGACGATCCTCACCTCCACCGACGGGCTCACCTGGTCTCCCGCCGTGACCGGCACGCAGGAGAACCTGTGGGGCGCCACGGCCACCGGATCGGGGCTCCTCGTCTCCGGAGAGGAGTCCACGATCCTCCAGAGCTCGAACGGCCAGCGGTGGCAGACCGTCCCCACATTCCCCCGCCCGACGGACAACCAGGCCTCGCCTCGGCCGTTCCTGTGGCAGCTCGCGGCCCGCGGCGGGTTGGAAGTCGCCGTCGGAGACTTCGGCATGATTCTGCGCTCTATCGGCGGCGGGGCATTTCGCTCCGTCCCCAGCCCGACCGACGAGATCCTCCGCGGCGTCGTGGCAACCCGGGGAACGCTTGTGGCCGTCGGGTCTGGCGGCGTCGTCCTTCGGTCCGAGGACGCCGTGCACTGGACGCTCGTGCCCGCCCCGACGACCGTCGACCTCCGCGGCGTGACGTTCACCGGACGGAGGTTCGTCGCCGTCGGCGACGAGAGCACGGTGATCAGCTCGGCGGACGGCCGCCGCTGGCGACTCGAGGTCAGCGCGATGCCGTGCGCGCTCCTGGGTCTCGCCCACGGCGCCGGCCGATACGTCGCCGTGGGCGGCTCGGGCCACCTCGTCGTGTCCTCCGACGGCCGGTCGTGGACCGAGCAGACGCCGATCACCACCCAGGACCTGTACTCGGTGGCCGCCGGTGCAGGGGGCTTCGTCGCGGTCGGCGCGCACGGGACGATCATGCGATCGTCCCGTGGGCTGCGCTGGACCCGAGTGCCGGCCCCGACGCGGCTGAACCTCCACACCGTCGTCTGGACCGGAAGCCGATACCTGGCGGGTGGCGACCGCGGCGTCGTGCTCGACTCGCGAGACGGCAGGCGCTGGCGCCGCGAGCGATCCCCCGCGTTCCATTCGATCCGGGGGTTTGCACAGGGGGCGGGGACGCTGGTCGCGGCGGGGGCGGGCACGATCATGCGTCGCCCGCGCGCCGGAGGCCGTTGGCAGATCAGCGAGCAGGGCTTTGGCCACTTCCAGACCGGAGTCGCGTACGGCGCGGGGCGCTTCGTGGTCGTCGGGCACAACGGCCAGGTGCTCGTCTCAACCAACGCAGGCGTCAGCTGGGTGGCCGACACGAGCAGCGTCGAGGTCAATCTCGACACGGTGATCTGGACCGGGCGCCGGTTCCTCGCCACAGGCGAGGGCGTGCTGATCTCCTCGCGCGACGGAGCGAAGTGGACCCCGGTGGCGCTGCCGGTCCGCCGATCGATCCGCTCGCTCGTGGCTCGGGGAGCATCTGTCCTCGGCGTCGGCGATGCCGACTCTGTCATCCGCTCGGTCGGTGATGGCCCGTTCAGGCGCCTGCGCGTGGCCGGCGCCTGACCGCCCCGCTCAGGTGATCAGCGGGATGATCAGCAGCGCAACGATGTTCGCGACCTTGATCATCGGGTTGATCGCAGGCCCGGCGGTGTCCTTGTAGGGATCGCCGACCGTATCGCCGGTGACCGCGGCCGCGTGGGCCTCGGAGCCCTTGCCGCCGAACGCCCCGTCCTCGATCAGCTTCTTGGCGTTGTCCCACGCGCCTCCGCCCGAGGTCATCGAGATCGCGACGAACAGGCCGACGACGATCACCCCGATCAGCAGCCCGCCGAGCGCCTCGACACTGATCAGCCCGACGATCAAGGTGATCACGATTGGGATCAGCGACGGCAGGATCATCTCGCGCTGCGCGGCGCTCGTGACAAGCGCCACCGCGGTGCCGTACTCGGGGAGCTCGGTGCCCTCCATGATCCCGGGCTTGTCCTTGAACTGCCGGCGAACCTCCTGGACGACGCCGCCGGCCGCTCGCCCGACCGCCTCCATTGCCAGCGAGACGAACAGGTAGACCATCAATCCACCGACCAGCAGGCCGATCAGCACCGGCGGGTTGCCGATCGAGAAATCGGGGAGCTTCCCCTTGGCTTGCAGCTCGTTCTCGAACGCGCTGAACAGCACGAGCGCGGCAAGCGCGGCCGAACCGATCGCGTAGCCCTTGGTCACGGCCTTTGTCGTGTTGCCGACCGCGTCGAGCGGGTCGGTGACGTTTCGCACCTCCTCGGGGAGGTCGGCCATCTCGGCGATCCCGCCGGCGTTGTCCGTGATCGGGCCGAACGCGTCGAGCGCGACGATGAAGCCGGCGAGCGACAGCATC
>DASZLC010000103.1:0-1605 GCA_035552615.1 Solirubrobacteraceae bacterium | reverse complement strand
TGGGAGGGCCTGGCCGACGCCGAGATCCGCGAGCGCTACCCGGCCGAGCGCGCCACCTGGAACCCGCCGAACGGCGAGCTGACGCTCGCCGTCGCCGACCGGGTGGCAGGCGTGCTCGCCCGCGTCGCCGACTCCCTCGGTGACGGCCAGCTCGCGGTCGTGGTCAGTCACGGCGCCGCGCTCCGCCTTGGCATGGAGCGCCTTCTCGGCATCCTCGTCGAGGACACCCCGATCCTCGGCGGGCTGACCAACTGCTCCTGGTCCGTACTCGAGCTCCGCCGCGGCCGCTGGCGCCTCCAGGAGTACAACGCGGGCAGCCTGCCAGACCCGGTCGTCATCGGGGACGACCAATAGGCGAAGCATGCCCCCGTTCGGGATAATTTGTTTTTCTTCTGATCGGGCCACGGGTAAGTTGGCGAGTCGTGGTCGCAGCACTCGCGCACCAGGTCGCCACTGGTAGCAAGATCAGCGGACGGCAGTCCTGGCGGTTGCTGTGGGCATCGAGCAGGCCACTCAGCGTGGCCGTGCTCGCGTGGGCGGCGCTCGACACCTTCGACGGGCCGTTCGTCGTGGCCTCGCTCGGCTACGTCGTCGGCGCGATCCCCGGCGCGATCCCCGGCGGCATGTCGTCGACGGCCGGCGGCCGGCTGATCGCGGCCCTGGTCATCGCCGCGCTGCTGTACGCGGCGTCTCTGATCCTCGATCCGATCGGTGCCGCGCTGAGCACCGCCGCGAGCCAGCGGATCGGCGGCCAGCTCCAGGCGCGGCTGATGAACGCCGTCACCGCGCCCGCCACGGTCGCCCACCTGGAGGACCAGGAGACGCTGAACCGGCTCGCCTCCGCGGAAGGTTCCCTCACCGGCTTCTTCCCCGGCGACGCCCCGGTGACGTGGGTGGGCTCGGTCGCGAACCGGCTGTCCGGCGTGTTCGGCTGCGCCGTGATCGCCGCGTACTTCTGGTGGCTGGGCCTGCTGCTGCTCGTCATGTGGTTCGCGGTGCGCCAGGTGATCCTGAAGTCCGTGCTGAAGCAGGCGATTGACATGCGCGGCCAGACCACCGAGATGCGGCGCGCCTGGTACTACACCGGCGTCGGCTCCAAGGCGCGGGACGCCAAGGAGGTCAGGGTCTTCGGCCTGGCGAAGTTCTTCGGCGGCCGGTACGCGCAGCACTTTACCCAGTCGATCAAGGCCGGGCACGCGGGGCTGCGCGGCCTGCACAAGCGCGCCGTCGCCTGCTTCGTCGTCGTCACCGGCGGCTACGCCCTCGCGATCGCGGCGATCGCCGACGCGGCGCGCACCCACGAGATCGGCACCAGGTCGCTGGCGATCATGCTGCCGATGCTCGCGATCACCGCCGCCGCAGGCAACGTCTCGATGGACGACATCACGCTCGCCTGGACCCTGTTCGGGCTGCCCGACGCCGATCGCCTCGAACGCGACTTGCAACCGCCGTCCGAGCTTGACGGAGCGCAGGACCCCGGCGACGCCCCGCGCGACGCCGTCCGGTTCGAGGACGTCAGGTTCCGCTACCCGACGGGACACGCCGACGTACTGGCCGGGGTAGACCTTGAGCTGAAGGCGGGCACGTCCACGGCGCTTGTCGGGG
>DASZLC010000102.1:0-3344 GCA_035552615.1 Solirubrobacteraceae bacterium | reverse complement strand
GGACGCGCCGATGACGCTGCTCGAGGAGCGGGTCGATGAACAGGTGAGCGGGCGCTGGACGCCGCGACTGCGCCATGTCAGTGTCGTCGAGGCGGGCCGCGGCGCGGCCGCGAAGGCGGCGCTCGGGCTGATCCGGGAGGCCGGACTCGATGACGCGCCGGCGCTGGCACTGCTGCGGCCGGCGCTGGTCCGCGCGCCACGCCTGGCCCTGCCCGATCCCGACAGCACCACCGCCCGCGACCTCTTCACACGCAGCTCCACGCTCTCGCTGATGCAATGGCTGTACTTCGACAGCGAGCTGTCGGGGGCGGCGCCCGAAGCGTTGCGCAAGATGCGCGTCGCGCTGCGGCGATTGCGCAGCGACCTCCAGACCTTCGCGCCTCTGCTCGACCGGACGTGGGCGGATGGCCTGCGCGAGGAGCTCGGGCAGCTCGCCGACCGGCTCGGTGTGGTCCGCGACGCCGAGGTGCTGACCGTGCGGCTCGGCGAGCTGGTCGCGCGGCTGCCCGACAGCGATGAGAGGACCGCGCAGCCGGTGCTCGAGGCCGCCAGGATGCAGCTGTCGACGGCACGCGCGCTGCTGTTCGAGAGCCTGGCGGATGACGCGTATCCGGCCGTGCTCGACGCCGCGGTCGTGGCCGTCACCCACCCGCGCTGGGGGGACGGCGGCGACGTCCCGGTGACGCGGCTGGGCCGGCGCCCGTGGCGACGGCTGCGTGACTACGTCGCGACCCTCGACCGCGGTCCCGCCAACGCGGAGCTGCATCGCGTCCGCATCCTCGCCAAGCGAGCCCGATACGCGGCCGACGCCTGCGTGCCTGCCGTCGGCGATGCGGCGGCGCGGTCCGCGTCCCGCCTGGCTGATCTGCAGACCGTGCTCGGCGAGCACCACGACGCGGTGGTGACCAGGGAGTGGTTGCACCGCCAGGCGGGGGCTGACTCCGAGGTCGCCTTTGTCGCCGGCGAGCTCGCCGCCCTGGAGATGGGTCGCGCCGACGAGGCCAGGAAACGATGGCCCGATGCCTGGGCGGCGGCGTCGCGCAAGCAGGAGTGGCGATGGCTGCGCAGCTGATCCATGTGGTCCGCCACGCTCACGCCGGCGATCGCGCCGCGTGGGCACACGACGACGACCTGCGACCGCTCTCGGACCGGGGATGCGTTCAGGCGGAGCGCCTCGCCGGCGCGCTGGCGTCGCCTCGACCCGCGGCCGTGTACTCGAGCCCGTCGCTGCGCTGCATCGCCACCGTGCTGCCTCTGGCGCGCACCCAGGCGCTGCCGCTGACCACTCTCGACGTCCTCTACGAGGGAGGCAGCGCCACGGCGCTGCTCGACAGGCTCCTCGCCGAGGCGGGATCGCCGCTGGTGGCGTGCACCCACGGCGACGTCCTCGACGAGCTCCTCGCCCACCTCGCCGGCCTGGGGATCTCGCTGCCGGCGCTGCACGCGCCCAAGGGCTCGACCTGGACGCTCGAGGCCACCGGCTCGCGGATCAACTCGGTGCGATACGCACCACCGCCCTGACGGGGCGCCCGGCCTGGAGCCGGGGATCCGGCGGGTCCTGGGATTGCAGCGCCACGCGAACCAGGTGGACACGGTCGGTGGTGATGGAGTCGACCCCGGCGGCGGCCACCGTCCGCGCCGCGAACGGGTTGTTGACGGTCCAGGTGTTGACGTGGAGGCCGAAGCTGTGCGCCTCCTCCACGAGGCGCTCTGAGACCACCCAGTGGTGCACGCACATCCCCGCGGCGGCGATGTCATCGCGGGTCTGAGCAACGTCCATCGGCAGCCGGCCGCGCCAGGGCATTCCCGCAAGGTTGGCGAGGCTCTCCTGGGGACGCTCGCGGAGGTGGCGCGCGGCGCGCTGGACGTCGACCAGCCCGCGACGCAGACCATCGAGGCTGGCGTGGCTGCGCCACAGCCCGACGACCACCCGCTGGACGTGGTGACTGCGGCGATCGCCGAGGTCGGGGAACGATGGCCAGCGGGCCACCCGGGGGGCGGCGAAGCGGAGGTGGAGCAGCCAGGGAAGGTTCTCGGTGCACACCGCGAAGGTGTCGGGATCGCGCCGCCGCCGCAGCCAGGGACCGAGCAGCTCGGCGGCTCCGCCCATCTTGATGTCGAGGAGCAGCGGGACGCGGCCGCCGAGGTGCTCCACGACCTCGTCGAGCCTGAGCACGGCTGCGCCGGCGCGGCCCAGCTCGGCGAGCTCCAGGTCGGCGACGAAACGGCCGTCGGCGACGGACACGTCGTGGCGCACCACCAGCTGCCCGTCGGCGGTGCAGCAGACGTCGAGCTCGATGCGGTCGACCCCGAGCTCCAGCGCGTCCTCGAGGTGGCGGCGGGTGGGCGCACCGCCCTCGCTCTGGATGGCGAGGCCGGCGTGGCCGATGACCTGAACGGCGGAGGTGGTGTGGCCGCCCAGCTTTTTGGGCAGATCCCGGGCCGTGCCGCCTCTCCGGCCGCCGGCGGGGAATGTGACCACCCACCCAGGGTAGGTGCAGTCGGGTTAAGCCGAGGTTGGCTTCTCGTTCAGAGTTGTGGCCGGGTTGGCCTCCCCGTCGAGACGATCCAGCCGGTAGCCGACCCCGAACACTGTGGTGATCCGGAACGGCAGGGTGTCGAATCGCTCGAACTTCTCGCGCAGCCAGCGGATGTGCACGTCCACCGTCTTGTGGTCACCGAAGAACTTGCTTCCCCAGACGCGATGGATGATCGTCGAGCGCGACAGCACCCGGCCGGCGTTGGCGAGCAGTAGGGAGAGCAGGTCGAACTCCTTGGGTGAGAGGTGCACGCTGTCGTCGCCCACCCGCACGGTACGCGCGGCGCGATCGAGCCGGAAACCCCCGAAGTCCTCCACCTCGCCGGGCCGGTGCGGCTGCCCACCGGCCAGCTCGGCACGACGGAGCATGGCCGCGACCCGGGCGAGAAGCTCGTTGAGGGAGAAGGGCTTGGTGACGTAGTCGTCCGCACCCACCTGGAGCCCGACCACCTTGTCGAGCTCGCTGGCCTTGGCGGTGAGCATGAGGATGGGGGTGCTCATCTCCGCACGCAGCACACGACACACCTCGAGGCCGCTCATCTCGGGAAGCATGAGGTCGAGGAGGATGAGATCGGGCTGTCGCTGCCGGGCCAGCTCGATGGCCGAGGCTCCGGTGGCCGCCTCGCTCACCTCGTAGCCCTCGCGGGTGAGGTTGTAGCGCAGGGTCTGGCTGATGTTCTCCTCGTCCTCGACCACGAGGATGCGCTTGGGCCCGCGTCCGGCGGTCATCAGCCGAGCTCCTCGACGTTGCCGGTCTCGAGGAAGACGAGGTCCTCCGCCAGGTTGGTGACGCGATCAGCGATGC
>DASZLC010000101.1:0-20757 GCA_035552615.1 Solirubrobacteraceae bacterium | reverse complement strand
CCGACCATGCCGGTCTCCAGGCGCTCGCAGACGCGCAGCGCGCGCTTGAAGTCGCTGGTGTAGACGTAGGCGACGAGTCCGAACTCGGTGGCGTTGGCTGCGGCGATCGCCTCGTCCTCACCGTCGAAGGCGCGGACCGGGGCGACCGGACCGAAGATCTCCTCCTTCAGGAGGCGGGCGTCGGCGGGGATGTCGGACAGGACGGTGGCGTCGTAGAAGTAGCCGGCGCCGTCGCCCTTGCGCCCGCCGGTCAGCGTCCGGGCGCCCTTGCCGACGGCGTCGTCGACCAGCTCGGCGACCTTGTCGCGCTGCTTGCCGTCGATCAGCGGCCCGACCTCGACGCCGGCCTCGGTGCCGCGGCCGACCTTCATCGCGCCCATCCGGTCGGCGAGCTTCTCGGCGAATGCCTGGGCGATCGGCGCGGCGACGTGGAAGCGGTTGGCCGCCGTGCACGCCTCGCCGATGTTGCGCATCTTCGCGATCATCGCGCCGGAGACGGCGTCGTCGAGGTCGGCGTCCTCGAACACGAGGAACGGCGCGTTGCCGCCCAGCTCCATCGACAGCCGCAGCAGGTTGCCCGACGCCTGCTCCATCAGGCCCCGGCCGACCTCGGTCGACCCGGTGAACGACAGCTTCCGGAGCCGCGAATCGCCGATCAACGGGCCGACCGTGGCTCCTGCCGAGCTGGCCGTGACCAGGTTCAGCACTCCGGCCGGCAGCCCCGACTCCTGAAGGATCTTGCCGAGCATCAGCATCGACAGCGGGGTCTGCTGCGCCGGCTTGACGACCATCGTGCAGCCCGCGGCGATCGCCGGTCCAATCTTGCGCGTGCCCATCGCCAACGGGAAGTTCCACGGCGTGATCAGCAGGCACGGCCCGACCGGCTGCTGCATCGTCAATAGTCGTCCCTGGCCGTTCGGGGCGGTGGAGTAGCGGCCCTCGATCCGCACGGCCTGCTCGGAGAACCACCGCAGGAACTCCGCGGCGTAGACGATCTCCGCCCTGGACTCCGGCAGCGGCTTGCCCATCTCCAGCGTCATCAGCAGCGCCAGTTCGTCGGCGCGGGCGATGATCGCGTCGAACGTGCGGCGGAGGATCTCGCCGCGCTCGCGCGGGGGATAGGCCGCCCACTCACCGGCTGCCGCCACCGCGGCGTCGAGCGCCGCGCGCGCGTCGTCAGTCGACGCGTCCGCGACCTCGCACAGCGACGCGCCGGTGGACGGGTCCTCCACCGCCAGGGTGCCCTTCGAACCCTCGCGCCACTCGCCGCCGATCAACAAGCCCTTCGGGGTCTCGTCCAGGATCTGCTGCTCTGAAGATGCCGTAGTCGTGCTCATACCGTCAACCTACCCGCTCGGACGACTCGGGCCCACTTCCGCCCGTGGAAGTGGGCCCAGGTCCGAGCTCTACGCCGCGGCGGGGACGGCGGCCGGCTCCAGCGCCACCGCCAGCACCTCGTCGATGGTCATCGCGACGTGGAACGTCATCGCCTCGCGGACCTCTTCAGGGACGTCGTCGAGGTCCCCGCGGTTGCGTTCGGGGAGGATCACGTCGGTCAGCCCGGCCGCGTGAGCGGCCAGCACCTTCTGCTTCAGGCCGCCGATCGGGAGCACCCGACCCTGCAGTGTCACCTCGCCGGTCATCCCGACGGTGTGACGGACCGGGCGTCCACTGAGCAGCGAGGCCAGCGCCGTCACCATCGTCACACCCGCGCTCGGGCCGTCCTTCGGGATCGCCCCGGCCGGCACGTGCACGTGGAAGCTGCGGTCGTCGAACGCGCTCTGCTCGATCCCGAGCTCCTCCGCGTGGCCGCGGACGTAGGAGAGGGCGATCTGCGCCGACTCCTTCATCACGTCGCCGAGCTGCCCAGTGAGGGTCAGGCCCTTACCACCGCGCATCGCGGTCGCCTCGATGAACAGCACGTCGCCGCCGGCGCCGGTCACAGCCAGGCCGGTCGCCACGCCCGGGACCGCCGTGCGGATCGCGGACTCCTGGAAGTGGCGCTGGCGCCCGAGGGCGTCGCGCACCCCCTCGATGTCGATCGTCACCGGGGCCTGCGTTGTGCCCGACGCGATCTTCGTCGCAGTCTTGCGCAGCAGCGTCCCGAGGTCGCGCTCCAGCTGGCGGACGCCCGCCTCACGCGTGTACTCGGTCACCACGGTGCCCAGCAGCTCGTCGGAGATCTCGACCTCCTCCGCGCGCAGCCCGTTGCGCTCCAGCTGGCGTGGCCACAGGTACCCGCGCGCGATCGACGTCTTCTCGGAGGTGGTGTACCCGTCGAAGCGGATCACCTCCATCCGGTCGAGTAGCGGCCCGGGGATCGTGTCGGCGACGTTCGCCGTAGCGATGAACAGCACGTGGCTCAGGTCCAGCTCCAGGTCCAGGTAGTGGTCACGGAAGCTGTGATTCTGCGCCGGATCGAGCACCTCGAGCAGGGCTGAGGACGGGTCGCCGCGCCAATCGGCGCCGACCTTGTCGACCTCGTCGAGCATGATCACCGGGTTCATCGTCCCGGCGTCGCGCAGCGCGCGCACAAGGCGGCCAGGAAGCGCGCCGATGTACGTGCGCCGGTGTCCGCGGATCTCGGCCTCGTCCCGAACGCCGCCCAGCGACATCCGCACGAACTCGCGACCCGTGGCCCGGGCGATCGACTCACCGATCGAGGTCTTGCCGGTGCCGGGAGGGCCGATCAGGGTGAGGATCGCTCCGGAGCGCTTGTCCTCCTTGATCCCGCGCTCCTGGCGCAGCTTCCTGACCGCGATGTACTCGACGATCCGGTTCTTCACGTCCTCCAGGCCGGCGTGGTCGGTGTCCAGCACCTCACGCGCATGCTCCGGGTCAAGCCGCTCCTCGGAGCGCTTGTTCCAGGGCACTGCGATCAGCGTGTCCAGGTACGTGCGAATCATGCTCGACTCGGCGCTCTGCTCGCCCATCCGCTCCAGGCGGCCCAGCTCCTTGTCCGCCTGCTCGCGGGCGTGCTCGGGCATCTCGGCCTCGTCGATCTTCTTGCGGTACTCGTCGACGATCGAGGCCTCGTCCTCGCCCAGCTCCTTGCGGATCGAGTCCATCTGCTTGCGCAGGAAGTAATCCCGCTGCTGCTTCTCGGCGCCGGACTGCACGTCGTCCCGGATCCGCTGGCGGACCTGCATCTCGGCCAGCCGCTCCTTCTGGCGGGTCAGGGCCAGCTCCAGGCGGTCGGTCACGTTGAGCGTCTGCAGCAGCTCGACCTTCTGCTCGTAGCTCAGGTCGGGGGCGTAGCCGCTCGTGTCGGCGAGCGGGCCGGGCTCGGAGATGCTGCGCAGGAATGCGGAGATCCGCCCGTCGTCGCCGCGGAGCTCCAGCAGCTCCTCGACCACCGCGCGGTACTCGCGCTCCAGGGTGCGGGTGCGGCCGTCGACGGGCTCGTCGTCGGGGCGCTCCTCCACATCGACGTACAGACGCCCATCCGGCATCGTTTGGGCGGCGCCGGCGATCCCACGGTGAAGGCCTGTGAGCGCGACGGCACGCGCTCCGCCGGGCAGGCGCACGCGGTCCGAGACCTCGGCGACGGTACCGACGGAGACATATTCATTCTCGTGACGGGGGACGAGCAGGACGCGCTCTTCCTCGCCGGCGTCAACGGCGAGCGTGAGCGACATGCCCGGGAACACGACCACGTCATCCAGGGGGATAAGCAAGAGACGGCTCATCGAGTCTTCACTTTCGCTAGTTGCTTACGAATCATAAGTTGTAAGAATACCACGCTTCGCGCGGTCGCATCATCAGATCTCAGTCGCTTACGCTGAGATTAGCGAGCCGCCCCCGGCGGACCCGGCGGCACACGCCGCACGCGCACCGCCGGCATTTGTCAAGATTGCGCTCGATGGCCAAGCACGACGCATCGGCAGAGGAGCCACACGACATCCTGGCGGCGGAGGAGTTCGTCGTGGGAGCGGCCGATCCGTCCCTGCGGCGCGATGACGTCCACGACGTGCTGGCCGCCGAGGAGTTCGGGGTCGGGGCGGCCGACCCGGCGCTCCGTCACGGACCCGTGATCCTGCCCCCGGACCCGACGGGGATCACCGAGCCCCACGACGTGCTGGCCGCCGAGGAGTTCGCGATGCCGGCGGCGCCCCCGGGGAGCAGCGTTCCGCTACGCGCCGGCTGGCCGCGCCCGCGTCCGCCGATCGCGCTGGCCGGGCTCGCCGCGATGTGGCTCGCCGTGCGCCGCCGTCGGCGGTGAGCGCAGCGTCCGCACTCAGACGTCGCGTCTGACCAGCAGCACGGCGGCGGCCGCCAGCAACACGGCGGCGTACCCGCAGAACACGGCGAACCCGACCCATGGGTGCAGCAGGTGGTCGGCCGGATCGCGGGTGACCGTGAAGAACGCCGAGGCGGCGTTCGAGGGGAGATACGGGTTGATCGCGTTCTTCAGGCTGGTCGACAGCACGCCGACGAACCCGGGGATCACGAAGATGATGCCGGCGAACGTGCCGATGCCCGCTGCCGTGTTCCGCAGCAGCGCGCCGAGGCCCACGGCGAATACGGCCAGGACGGTGAGGAACAACGGGATCCCCAGTACCGCGCGCAGCGCGCCGGGCGTGGAGAGCGAGGGATTGACGTGGTGCTGGGCCATCACGGCCGATGACCCGAAGAAGTCGATGAAGGTCAACGGGATGGAAAGGACGAGCACCACCAGGGCAAATCCGACGACCTTGGCCCACAGCACGGGAAGCCGCCTCGGCACCGCCATGAACGTGGAGCGGATCATCCCGGTGGAGTACTCGCCGCTGATCACCAGCACGCCCAGCACACCGATCGCGAGTTCGGAGAAGTGCCAGCCGATCAGCGCATTGTCGACCGACTTGTAGTGCAGCCGCGTCTGCAGCGGCAGCGAGTACCACCGTGACATGTCGAACGCGGCGTTGGGGATGCCGAGAAGCAGTCCGAGCAGGCCGAGGGATAACGACCAGCGGGTCGAGCGCAGCGACCACAGCTTGATCCACTCGGAGCGGAAGACCCGTGACTGGGTGACCGGGTCCGGCGTACGGGAGCGGACCGGTATCCGGGTCCTTGCCGCGATCGCGCTCATGCGACCACCTTCAGTTCGGGCTTCTCGGAGCCGGTGTGGAATTCGACGGAGGTCCGGGTGATCTGCATGAAGGCATCCTCGAGTGAGATGTGCTGCGGCGTCAGCCCGTGCAGCGGGATCCCCAGCTCGGCGGCGAGATCGCCGATTTGTCCGGGCGTGCTGCCGCGAACGAGCAGCTCGCCGTCGCCGACGGAGTCGACGTCGGCACGCATCCGCTCCAGAGCGGCGCGGAGGTCCTCTGCGCGTGGCGAGCGGACCTGGACGGGGGCTCCGGCGGATGCCTTCTCGACGAACTCCTCGACGCTCGTGTCGGCGATCAGCCGGCCCTTGCCGATCACCACCAGCCGCTCGGCGATCAGGGCCATCTCGCTCATCATGTGCGACGACAGGAACACCGTTTTCCCCTCAGCGGCCAGGCCCCGGAGCAGCTCGCGGACCCAGCGGATCCCCTCGGGATCGAGGCCGTTGACCGGCTCGTCGAGCACGACCGTCAGCGGGTCGCCCAGCAGCGACGAGGCGATCCCGAGCCGCTGCCCCATGCCGAGCGAGAACGTACCCACCCGTTTGTTGGCCACCTGACCAAGTCCGACGAGATCGATGACCTCCTCGACGCGGGCGTCGCCGATGCCGTGGGTGGCCGCCAGCGCCCGCAGGTGGTTGCGCGCCGAGCGACCCGTGTGGATGGCGTGGGCCTCCAGCATCGCGCCGATCTCGCGCAACGGGTCAGGGATCTCGTGGTAGGCGCGCCCCCCGACGAGGGCGGTGCCCGACGAGGGGGCGTCGAGCCCGAGGATCAACCGCATCGTGGTCGATTTGCCGGCACCGTTCGGTCCCAGGAACCCAGTCACTACGCCGGGCTCCACGACGAAGCTCAAGTCTTCGACCGCCACTCGCTCGCCGTAGCGCTTCGTCAGGTTCTGTACCTCGATCACAACTCGAACGTATCGCGGGCGATTGCCCGTCACAAGCTTTGCGTGGGGCGTCTCACCGAGTATTTACTACCGCTTGATCGATCGACCGCGCTTCGTGATGAGGTTCACATCCAGCCCTTACACGGACTTGACACTGTGACTGTTACTCCCGATGACACGGGAGTGGTGAGGGTGACAGTCAGCTGTTCCGGCGCCGGCGCGGCGCGGGCAGGTCGGTGATCGTGCCCTCGGCCAGCTCGGCGGCAAAGCCAACCGTTTCCGACAGCGTGGGGTGGGGGTGGATGGTCAGGGCCAAGTCCTCGGTGTCCGCGCCAAGTTCCAGCGCGTGCACGGTCTCGGCGATCAGATCTCCGGCGCCGACACCGACGATCCCGGCCCCAAGCAGCCGGTGCGTCTCGGGCTCGACGAGCAGCTTCGTCATGCCCTCCGAGCGCCCCAGCGCCAGGGCCCGGCCTGACGCCGCCCACGGGAACACCGCCTTCTCGTACTCGATGCCCTGCTCGCGCGCGGCCGTCTCGGTCAGGCCCATCCACGCCACCTCGGGATCGGTGTAGGCGACGGAGGGGATCGCCCGGGGATCGAATTCGGCGCCTGGCATCCCCGCGATCACCTCGGCGGCGACGTGCCCCTCGTGGGTTGCCTTGTGCGCCAGCATCGGGCCGCCGACGATGTCTCCGATCGCGTGGATGTGGGGCACGTTGGTGCGCATCTGGCGGTCGACCGGGATGAACCCGGCGCCATCGACGTTCACCCCGGCGGCCTCGGCGCCGATCGCACGACCGTTCGGCGTGCGGCCGACGGCGACCAGGATCTGGTCGAACAGCTGCGCCTTGCCGCCCGAGAACTCGACCTTCAGGGCGTTCTTCTGCGCCTTCACGGCGCCGACGCTGACGCCGAGCAGGATCTGCTCGTAGCGGCCCTCGACCCGCTTGGCCAGCGGCTTCACCAAGTCGGGGTCGCAGCCGGGGATCAGCTGGTCGAGCAGCTCGACGACCGTCACCTTCACGCCCAGCGCGTCGTAGACGCACGCCATCTCCAGGCCGATGATTCCGCCGCCGATGACCAGCAGCCGCGCCGGCAGCTCGCCGGGGCTGAGCGCGCCGGTGGAATCGATGATCCGCGGATCCTCTGGCAGGAACGGCAGCGTCGCGGCCTGCGAGCCCGCGGCGATGATGCAGTGGGCGAAGGTGATCTCCCGCTCGCCGACCCGCACGGCGTGGGCGCCGGCGAACGATGCCACCCCGGTGACGACCTCGACCTGGCGCTGCTTGGCCATCCCGGCGAGGCCGGTCGTCAGCCGCGCGACGACCGACGCCTTCCACGCCACCAGCCGCTCCAGCGAGACCTTGGGCTTGCCGAAGTCGATCCCGTACTCGGCCATCTCCTCGGCCTCGGTGATCACGCGGGCGGCGTGCAGCAGCGCCTTGGACGGGATGCACCCGACGTTCAGGCACACCCCGCCGAGCGTTTCGTAGCGTTCGACGAGCACCGTCCGCAGCCCGAGGTCGGCGGCACGGAAGGCGGCCGAGTAGCCGCCCGGGCCCGAGCCGATCACCACGACGTCGGCGTCGAAGTCGCCCGCCGGAGAGGCGGAGGGCTCCGCGGAGGGCGGGGCGGAGGGCTCGGCGGAGGGCGGAGCGGAGGGCGCATCCTGCTGGTCCGAGCCCTCGACTTCCAGCGTGACCAGCACGCTGCCCTCCGACACGCGGTCACCGACCGATACCCGCAGCTCGCTCACCGTGCCGGCAAACGGGGCGGGAACGTCCATCGTCGCCTTGTCGGACTCCAGCGTGACGAGCGGGTCCTCGGCCGCGACGGTGTCGCCGACCGAGACGAGGATCTCGATCACCGGCACGTCGGTGAAGTCCCCGATGTCGGGAACGCGCACCTCGGTCATAGCAGGGCGCGGCGGAGGTCGCTGATGACGCCGGCGAGGTGGGCGGTGAAGCGGGCGGCGGCGGCGCCGTCGATGACGCGGTGGTCGTAGGAGAGCGAGAGCGGGAGCATCAGGCGCGGGAGGAACTCGGAGCCGTTCCAGACGGGCTTCATCGCGGCGCGGGTGGCACCGAGGATGGCGACCTCGGGGGCGTTGATGATCGGGGTGAAGGAGGTGCCGCCGATTCCGCCGAGCGAGGAGATGGTGAAGGTGCCACCGCTCATGTCCCCCGGACCGAGCTTTCCGGCTCGCGCCTTGCCCGACAGTTCGGTCAGCTCGGCGGCGATCTCCAGCAGGCCCTTCTGGTCGGCATTCTTGATCACGGGGACGACGAGCCCGCCGGGAGTGTCGGCCGCGAAGCCGATGTTGAAGTAGCGCCGGAGCACGAGCTCGTCGCCGTCCAGCGAGGCGTTGAAGTCGGGGAACGACTTCAGCGTCGCCACGCACGCGGCGATCAGGAAGCTGACCATCGTCACCTTCACGTCGCTCTGCTCGGTGTTCAGCTGCTTGCGCCACGCTTCAAGGTCGGTGATGTCGGCCTCGTCGTTCTGGGTGACGTGGGGGATCATCACCCAATTGCGAGCGAGCACGGGCGCCGAGATCTTCTGGATGCGGGTGCGGGGGACGCGCTCCACGGGCCCGAACTTCTCGAAGTCGACGGTCGGCCACGGGCTCAGTGCCAGCCCGGCGATGGCCTGGCCGCCGCCGGGCCCGGACGCGGGCTCGGCCTGGCCGCCGCCCTGCAGGCGCTCCACGTCCTCCTTGGTGATTCGCCCCTTGCGCGCGCTGCCGGCGATCCCGACCAGCGAGACGCCAAGCTCCCTGGCGAGGCGCCGCACGCTCGGGCTCGCGTAGATGGGCCCGCCACCGTTTCCGCGCGGTTCCGCGGGAACGTCACGCGGGGCCGGCGGCGGGGCTTTCTGCTCGGGCTGGGCCACCCCGTGGGCGACCGCCTCGGGCTGGGTCACCTCGTCGGCGACCGGCTCGGGCTGGGTCACCTCGTCGGCGACCGGCTCGGCCTTGGCGCCCCCGCCCTGGCCCTCCAGCACCAGCAGCCTCGTTCCCTGCGAGACCGTGTCGCCGACCGAGACGAGCAGCTCCTTCACCGTGCCCGCCACGGGAGCCGGCACGTCCATCGTCGCCTTGTCGGACTCCAGCGTGACGAGCGGGTCCTCCGCCGCCACCGTGTCGCCGACTGACACCAGGATCTCAATGATCGGCACGCTGTCGAAATCCCCGATGTCGGGCACCTCGACGGCAATCAGGCCCGTCGCGCTCATACCGAGGTGGGGATCGGCGCCTCGGGGTCGATCTCGTACTTGGCGATCGCGTCCGCGACGAGCTGCGGCTTCACCGCCCCCTCGTCGGCCAGCGCCTTCAGCGCCGCCACCGCCACGTGGCTGCGGTCGACCTCGAAGAAGCGGCGCAGGGCCCGCCGAAAGTCGCTGCGGCCGTAGCCGTCTGTCCCGAGCACGCGGTAGCTCCCGCGCACCCACGGCCGGATCAGGTCGGGCAGCGTGCGGATGTAGTCGGTCGAGGCGATCACAGGCCCGCGGCGGTCGCTCAGCGCGCCTGTGACATACGCCTGCCGCGGTTTCGAGGTCGGGTGCAGCGTGTTCCACCGCTCGACCTCGATCCCGTCGCGGCGCAGCTCGGTGAACGAGGTGATGCTCCACACGTCGGCCAGCACCCCGAAGTCCTCCTCCAGCAGCGATGCGGCGGCGAGCACCTCCTGGAGGATCGTGCCGGACCCGAGCAGCTGTGCCCGCGGCTTCTTCGAGCGCCGAGACCCGCCATCGCGCAGCAGGTACATCCCGCGCAGGATGCCCTCACGAGCCTCGGGGGGCATCGCGGGATGGCGGTAGTTCTCGTTCATCAACGTCAGGTAGTAGAAGACGTCCTCCTGCTCCTCAACCATCCGTCGTAGGCCCTCCTGGACGATCACGGCCACCTCGTAGCCGTACGCGGGGTCGTAGGCGCGGCAGTTCGGGACGACCGAGAACAGCACGTGGCTGTGCCCGTCCTCGTGCTGGAGGCCCTCGCCGTTCAGCGTGGTGCGCCCCGCCGTGCCGCCGAGCAGGAACCCCCGCGCGCGCGAGTCGCCGGCCGCCCAGACCAGATCGCCGACGCGCTGGTAGCCGAACATCGAGTAGTAGATGTAGAACGGGATCATCGGCACGTCGTGCGCGCTGTACGACGTACCGGCGGCGATGAACGAGGAGATCGAGCCGGCCTCGGTGATTCCCTCCTCCAGGATTTGGCCGTGCTGGTCCTCCTTGTAGAACGACATCTGCTCGGAGTCCTGGGGTCGGTAGCGCTGGCCGAACGGCGAATAGATCCCGTGCTGGCGGAACATGCCCTCCATCCCGAACGTCCGCGACTCGTCGGGGATGATCGGGACGATGCGGCGCCCGACCTGCTTGTCGCGCAACAGGGCGGCGAGCACGCGCACGAACGCCATCGTCGTCGAGATCTCGCGCTCGCCGGTGCCGTCCAGTTGGCTCTGGAACGTGTCCAGCGACGGGACGGTCAGCGACTCAGAGCGCCGTCGGCGCGCCGGCAGCGAACCGCCGAGCGTCGCGCGACTCGAGCGCAGGTACTGCATCTCCGGTGAGTCGTCGGGCGGCTTGAAGTACTCGGCGGCGCGGACCTGCTCGTCGGTCAGCGGCAGCTCAAACCGGTCGCGGAACGCGAGCAGCGCCGCCTCGGTCATCTTCTTGGCCTGATGGGTGATCATCTGCCCCTCGCCGGAGACGCCCATCCCGTAGCCCTTGATCGTCTTGGCCAGGATCACCGTCGGCTGCCCGGCGTGGCGGACCGCCGCGTGGTAGGCGGCGTACACCTTCTGCTGGTCGTGGCCGCCCCGGTTCAGCAGCCAGATCTGCTCGTCCGACATATCCTTGACGCGCTCCAGCAGCCGCGGGTCGCGCCCGAAGAAGTGCTCGCGCACATAGGCGCCGTCGCGTGACTTGAACGTCTGGTAGTCGCCGTCGACGCAATCCTCCATCACCTTCACGAGCGCGCCGTCGACGTCCGCGGCGAGCAGCGGGTCCCACCGAGCGCCCCAGATCACCTTGATCACGTTCCAGCCGGCGCCGCGGAAGTCCGACTCCAGCTCCTGGATGATCTTGCCGTTGCCCCGCACCGGCCCGTCGAGCCGTTGCAGGTTGCAGTTCACGACCCAGACTAGGTTGTCGAGCTGCTCCCGGCCGGCCAGCGCGGTGGCGCCCATCGACTCGGGCTCGTCCATCTCGCCGTCGCCGAGGAACGCCCACACCTTGCGATCGCTCGCCGGGGCGAGGCCGCGCGCGGCGAGGTAGTTCATGAATCGCGCCTGGTAGATCGAGGTGATCGCGCCGATCCCCAACGACACGGTCGGGAACTGCCAGTAGTCGGGCATCAGCCACGGGTGGGGGTAGGAGGATAGGCCGCCGCCACCGACCTCCTGACGGAAGTTGTCGAGTTGCTGCTCGGTCAGCCGGCCCTCCAGATAGGCGCGCGCGTAGTTGCCAGGGGAGGAGTGGCCCTGGAAGTACACGAGGTCGCCCCCGTTGTCGGTTGACGGCGCTCGCCAGAAGTGGTTGAAGCCGACCTCGTACAAGGTCGCCAGCGAGGCGTAGGAGGCGATGTGACCACCAAGCTCGGAGGACACCTTGTTGGCGCGGACCACCATCGCCATCGCGTTCCAGCGCACGATCGACCGCAGCCGCCGCTCGATTTCGCCCCCGCCCACCCCGCCGGGGAGCCGGGCCTCGTGATCGACCGGGATCGTGTTCACGTACGCCGTGTTCAGCGAGGCGATCGGGCCGGTTCCGGCGTGCTGGGCGCGTTCGACGACGCGGGTCAGCAGCGCCCGCGCCCGGTCGGGCCCGTCGTGGGCGACGACGGCGTCGAGCGCCTCCAGCCACTCGGTCGTTTCGACCGCGTCGAGATCGGCGGAGGCACCGTTGGAACCGTTGTCCTTGATGCGCTCGGCCACGAACGGAATATATAGGCGCCGTTTCTCGTAGTGTCAGCGAGCGTGAGCCTTCGCCTGAGCACCGAGCCGTTGGGCGCGCCGTGGAGCCGCCCGATGCGCGGCCGGTTCGACACGCTCGTCGTCGACTCCGAGGTGCTCGCCGGCAACCCGCTCGGAGACCCGGCGCGTCGACCGCTGTACGTCTACTCCTCGCCCGGCGTCGCCACCGGAGCCGTCACCGATGTGGCCAGCGTGTACGTCCTGCAGGGGTACACCGGTCAACTCGACAAGTGGCTCGCGCGGGTCTCGTTCGAGCCGACGTTCCCCGAGCGCCTCGACGACATGTTCACCGCCGGGGGGTGCCCGGACGCCGTCGTCGTCCTCGTCGACGCCTGGACCTCGCTCGGCGGCTCGCAGTTCCTGAACTCCAGCGCGACCGGTCGGTACATGGACTATCTGTGCGATGAGGTCGTGCCGTTCGTCGGCGACCGGTATCCGGTCAGTGGCGCGCGGGGCGTGACCGGACATTCCTCGGGCGGCTACGGAGCGGCGGTCTCGGCGATGCTCCGCCCCGACGTGTTCCACGGCTTTGCCTCGCACGCCGGCGACAGCCTGTTCGAGGTCTCGCTGCAGCGCGACTTCGCGCCGGCGGCGCGCGCCTTGCGCGACCGCTTCGCTGGCTCCTACGCCAAGCTGCTGGAGGCGGTGCCGGCGGCTGACCCGTTTGACTGGGGCACGTTCGGGACCGCCCTCTCCGTGTACGCCTACGCCGCCGCGTACTCCCCTGATCCCGATCGGCCGGGCGAGGTGCTGCTCCCGTTCGAGATCGCCACGGGCCGCCTGATCCCCGAGGTCTGGGAGCGCTGGCTGGCGCGCGATCCGGTGCGGATGGCGGCGCACCATGCCGCCGCGCTGCGCGGCCTGAAGCGGATCTACCTCGACGCGGGCCGCGGCGACGAATACTTCCTCGACCTCGGCACACAGGCGTTCGCGCGGGAGCTGGCGCGGCTCGGCGTCGAGCACACGTTCGAGCTGTTCGACGGCCGCCACGGCGGGATCTCCTACCGCTACCCGACGGCGATCCGGGAGCTGATCGTCGCGCTCAGCAGATGAGCGGCGACGCTGAGCTGGCCTTCGCGGGCCCCGGGCGGCTGGCCGAGCTGGTCCGGACGGGCGAGGTCCATCCGCACGAGCTCGTCGAGCTGTTCCTGCACCGCATCGAGACGCTCGACCGGCCGCTGAACGCCTTCCGCGTGACGCTGGCCGACGAGGCGCTGGCGGCCGCCGACGGCGCCCTCACCGGCCCGCTGGCCGGGGTCCCCGTCGCGATCAAGGACGACGCGCCGGTGGCGGGCCAGCCGATGACGCGCGGTTCGCGCGCTCCCGCCGCGCCTCAGCCGGCCGACGCCGAGCACGTCCGCCGGCTCCGCGCTGCGGGCGCGATCCCGATCGGCATCACGAACGTCCCCGAGCTGATGATCTTCCCGTGGACGGCCACCGACGCGAACGGCATCACCCGCAACCCCTGGGACCCCGGTCGCACCCCGGGCGGCTCCTCGGGCGGCTCGGCCGCCGCCGTGGCCGCGGGCATGGTCCCGGCCGCGACCGGCTCGGACGGCGGCGGCTCGATCCGGATCCCCGCCGCGTGCTGCGGTCTGGTGGGCATGAAGCCGAC
The DNA here is from genome assembly GCA_035552615.1 of Solirubrobacteraceae bacterium. Lineage (GTDB taxonomy): Bacteria > Actinomycetota > Thermoleophilia > Solirubrobacterales > Solirubrobacteraceae > Palsa-465. The sequence goes on along the minus strand of DASZLC010000101.1, from coordinate 7,185 downwards.
CCGGGGGCGCGTCTCGATGGACCCCGACCCCGACGGGTGGCTCGGGCTGAGCGTCCGCGGCGCGCTGACCCGCACGGTCTCCGACAGCGCGTTGATGCTCGACGTCCTGGCCGGCGCGCTCGACGGCGACACCGACCGGGTGCCACCGCCGCCGACGGGCTTCGTCCAGGCCGCCGCCACGCCGCCGAAGCGGCTGCGGATTGCGATCTCGACGAGGCTCCCGCCCGGCGTGATCGCACCGCTCTCGGCAGATCAGCGGCTCGCCTGGGACCGCACCGCGCGGTTGCTCGACGAGCTTGGCCACGACGTCGTGGAGCGCGATCCCGCCTACGGGACGGTCGGCGTCGATTTCCTCCAGATGTTCCTGGCTGGGATCGCCATGGACTACGAGACGCTGCCGTCCGGCGCGGGCACCGAGCGCTCGACGCGCCAGCTCGCCGCGGCCGGCCGCCGGCTCGTGCCCCCGCGTCGCCGGGCAGCGCTGAAGGCGCGCCGCGCCCGCCACACGGCGCGGATTCTCAAGCTGTGGGACGAGGTCGACGTGCTGCTGACGCCTGGCCTGGCGCGGACCGCGCTGCCCGCCGAGGGCGGCTACGGCCGCGCGGCGCCGGTCGCGCTGAATCTCGCCGCGCGCTTCACGCCGTGGACGCCGCCGTTCAACCTCACCGGCCAGCCGGCCGTGACGCTGCCGGCCGGGTTTGCCTCCGACGGGCTGCCGACGGCCGTCCAGCTGGTCGGCCGCCACGGCGAGGAGGGCCTGCTGTACGCGCTGGCCGCCGAGATCGAGGCCGCCGACCCCTGGGCGGGGCGAATACCACCGCTCGCCGCGGATTAGCGACCGCGACCCGTGCAGGTGCTTCACTGCGCGTGGGTGAGCTCTCCAGACGGACCGGACAAGCCGGCGCGGCGGCCCCACAACGAGGCTGCCCACAAGCTTCCGTACAGACAGCCGGACCGCGACGGGGCGCCTGCCGACGCAGCGGCCGCAGCGACCCGGCCTCGGTCAACCACCGAGCGACCCGCGTCCAGCGCCGTCAAGCTGAAGCCGTGGGACCTCGCGGCCAAGCCGGCGCGCCGGCCGGGTAGTCGACCGCTGGAGCGGCCGGTGCCCGGCCAGGAGCCGGACGTGATCGCCAACGCCGGACGGATGGTGTTGGCGCTCGGCGCGCTCGGCGTCGTGTTCGGCGACATCGGCACGAGCCCGCTCTACACGGAGCAGGTGATCTTCGGCTACCGCGCTGCCCGGCACGTCTCCAGCGCCGGCGTGTACGGCGTCATCTCGCTGATCTTCTGGTCGCTGACGATCGTCGTCTCGGTGAAGTACGCCGGCATCATCATGCGCGCCCACAACCGCGGCGACGGTGGGATCATGGCGCTGGCCGCGCTGTGCCGGCGTTGCAAGGTCGCGCACACCCTCGCCCTCGTCACGCTCGGGATCTTCGGCGCCTCGCTGTTCTTCGGCGACGGGGTGATCACGCCCGCGATCTCTGTCCTGTCGGCCGTCTCGGGACTGGAGGTCCCCGCTCCCGGCCTGGCGCATCTGGTCGTGCCGATCTCCGTGGCGATCCTCGTCGCGTTGTTCATGATCCAGCGCCGTGGGACCGGCACGGTCGGGTGGCTGTTCGGGCCGGTGATGGTCCTGTGGTTCGCCGTCCTCGGGGTCGCCGGCCTGCACGAGGTGCTCATGCATCCGGCCGTCCTGCAGGCGCTGTCCCCGACCTGGGGGGTGCGCTTCTTCGCACATCACGGCGTCTACGCCTTCCTCGCCCTCGGCGGCGTCGTTCTGGCGGTCACCGGAGCGGAGGCGCTGTACGCCGATCGCGGCCACTTCGGCCCGATGCCGATTCGTCTGGCGTGGTTCGGCATCGTGCTCCCGGGCGTGCTGCTCTCCTATCTCGGGCAAGGAGCGCTGATCCTGGCCCACCCGCACGACAAGGTGAATCCGTTCTTCCTGCTCGTGCCGCAATGGGCCCAGGTGCCGATGGTGCTGCTGGCGACGGTGGCGACGATCATCGCCTCCCAGGCGGTGATCTCGGGATCCTTTACCGTGGCCAAGCAGGCGATGCAGCTCGGTTACCTGCCGCGCCTGCGAGTCGTGCACACCTCCGAGCTGGAGGGCCAGGTGTACGTTCCGGTGGTCAACTGGGCGCTGGGGGTGGGGGTCGTCGTTCTGGTACTCGCCTTCCAGAACGCCAACAAGCTGGCCAACGCCTATGGGGTCGCGGTGACCGGCACGTTCGTGCTGAACACGATTCTGTTCCTGGCCGTGGCGCGCGCGCTGTGGAACCCGCCGAAGTGGAAGCTGTGGGCCGTGGGCACGCTGTTCCTGACGGTCGAGCTCGCCTTCTTCCTGTCGAACCTGGCGAAGATCTTCCAGGGAGCATGGCTGCCGCTGGCCGCCGGGATCATCGTTTCCGTCGTGATGCTGACCTGGAACCGGGGCCGCGGCGTGGTGACCGCCAACCGCATCGCCAAGGAGGGCTCGCTGCACGACTTCCTAGAGGGACTCCGCGACCTCGATCCGCCGATCCGCCGGCTGCCGGGCACGGCCATCTTCTTGAATCCGGACCAGGAGACGACGCCGCTGGCGCTCCGCGCGGAGATCGAACACAGCCACGCGCTGCACGAGAAGGTCTTAATTGTGTCGATGACGGAGATCAGCTTCCCGCACGTCGACGACCGCGACCGGTTCACGATCGAGCGGATCGGGCCCGAAGAGTTGTCGCTCCGCCACGTGTCGATCAAGGTCGGCTACCAGGATCGACCCAACCTGCCCGAGGCGCTACGACTGGCGCGTCGCGACCTGCTGCTGGAGCGCGACCTCGACCTCGAGGGCGCGACCTACTTCGTCTCGCGGATCACCCTGGCGCCGACCGACGCGGCCGGAATGCGGCCCTGGCAGAAGAAGCTGTTCATCGGGATCGCGCGCAACGCCGTCAGCCCGATCGACGCGTTCGGCCTGCCCAACGACCGTACGGTCAGCATGGGCTCGCAGATCCCCGTCTGATCCGCGTCCGCCCCGGGTACGCTGCAGTTCATCCTGCACGACGACGTCACCGAGCGGATGATGGTCCGGCGGATCGCCCGCGACGGCGCCGCCGACGAGGTCGCCGTCGAGGAGCCGCTGGAGATTCGCGTTGACGGGGCGCCGCTGGCCGTGACGATGCGCACTCCAGGGCACGACGAGGAGCTGGCCCTCGGCTTCCTGCACGGCGAGGGCCTGATCGACGGTCCGCGAGCGGCGGGGCCGACCGCCGACCTGGCTGCGAACGCCGTCGAGGTCACCGGGCCGCTGCTGCGCGATCCGGGAACCCGCAGCTTCTACACCAGTTCGTCGTGCGGGGTGTGCGGCAAAGGCGCGCTCGAGCAGGTGGCGGTCGACGCTCCGCGCGCCACCCCCGGCCCCGCGATCGCTCGCGAACTGCTCGCCACGCTCCCCGACCGGCTGCGCCAACCGACCTTTGAGCGCACCGGTGGCCTCCACGCCACCGGGCTGTTCGACGCCTCGGGGGCACTGCTGATCGTCCGCGAGGACGTCGGGCGCCACAACGCGATGGACAAGGTCATCGGCCGCGCACTGCTCGACGGGCTGGTGCCGCTGCACGACCGCGTCCTGTGCGTCAGCGGCCGGCTGGCGTTCGAGCTCGTCCAGAAGGCCGCCGTCGCCGGCGCCCCGATCCTCGTCGGGGTCGGCGCACCGACGTCGCTGGCCGTCGAGCTCGCCGCCGACCGCGGGATGACGCTGGCCGGCTTCGCGCGCGGCGGGCACGTGAACGTCTACACCGGGCCGGACCGGGTTCGGTAGCACCCAGCTGCCGCGTTCGGGAGTCGCGGGCCATTTCACGTGGCCAAAACGACTGCTCGTTTTGATCGGTTAGCCTGTCGCCATGCCACGTGCCTCGCCGCGTCACCGCAATTCGCGCTCAGACGTGTACGAGGCGGCGCTGACGCTGTTCGCCGCGCACGGCTACCGGGCGACCGGGATTCGGGACATCGCCGACGCGCTCGGGATCGGCACGACGAGCGTCTACAGCCATATCGACTCAAAGGCTGAGCTGCTGTCGGAGGTCGTGCTGACGACGATCGAGGCGGTGCTTCAGGGCCAGACGGACGCGATCGCCAGCAGCGAGGACGCCGCCGAGCAACTGCGCCGGACGGTCGAGTCGTTCGTCCGCCACTTCACGCGTCATCCCCGGGAGGCGATCGTCACCACGCGAGACTTCGTGTGGCTGGACGGCGAGGACCGCGTGCGCGCGCTGGCGCTCCGCGACGAGTTCCGGGCGCGGATCATGGCGCTGCTGCGACGCGGGCACGAACGGGGGAGCTTCACGGTCGATAACGCCAAGGTGGCGGCGTTCGCGATCATCGAGATGTGCGAGGCGATCCCGACCTGGTTTGACCCGGCTGGTGAGCTGTCGGAGGCGCGGGTGGCGTATCTCTACGCCGAGTTCGCCGTCAGCATCGCGGGCGCCGGCGCGCGCTGAGGGAGCGGCCGGACCGCCGGGCACACCCGTCAGTCCTGCCAGAACGATTTCGACAGCCGCCGCCGCTCGGCGCGGGCGTCGCGGTCGGCGAAGTCCTCCATGCCCGAGGTCGCGAAACGGCCGGGATGGCTGGCGAACGGCTTGATCGGCACCTCGAAGGCCATCGCACCCACCACGGGCAGGTCGGCGCCCTTGTTCAGCGCGAACTTCGAGCGGCGCAGGGTGACGCGGTTCTTGGCCGACAGCACGTCCAGCAACGCTTGCAGCTCGGCCTCGAGCGCGTCGGGCGCGCAGATGCGGTTGATCAGGTTGTAGCGCTCGGCCACCTCGGCGGTGAACAGCTGGCCGATCAGGTTCCACTCCTTCACCTTGCGGCGCCCGGCGAACCGCCCCAGCCGCGAAACACCGCCCCAGCCAGGGGTGATATCCCAGTCGATCTCCGGCATCCCCCAACGGCTGCGGTTGGTGGCGATCACGAAGTCGCACACGAGCGTCAGCTCCAGCCCGCCGCCGGTGCAGACGCCGTCGACGGCGGCGATCGTGATCGGATCGAGGTCCTCGATCGTCTGCGCCGTCTCCTGGTACTGGCGCGCCTGCCAGTACGGATCCTCGTCGGTCCAGGCCAGGAAATCCTTGATGTCGTCGCCGGCGCAGAACGTCTCCCCGGCGCCGCGGAACACCAGGAAGCGGCACTCGCGATCCTTCTTGACCCGCCGCACGGCGTCGGTCAGCTCGTCGGACATCTCACGGTCGAGCGCGTTGTGCGCCTCGGGGCGGTTGAAGGTGATCGTCGTGATCTCGCCACTGCGATCGAAGATGATCTTGCCGTACATCAGGCGGCCGCCTCTCTCGTTAGGAACGACTGTTCGTTTTGAAGGTATACAAGGGAAGCGGTCGTTGTCAAGCGGGCTGACGAACGCTCGTTTCGGTGCTTACCGGACAGGTCGTGGGTTGTCGAACGGGAACCATCCGACGGCCAGATAGGGCCGCTTGCCGGCACGCATGAGCTCCAGCACGTCCCGGGCCCGGTTCTCTCGGGCCGGCGACGCCATCAGCTCGGACTGGACCTTCAGGTAGTGCGGCCACGCTTCGTCGAAGGCGGTCTGCGGAGCTGTGTTGATGATGCGCTTGCACTCCGTGACGCTGCTGAGGGTGTCAGCGCTCAGCGGGCCGACGACCTGCTCCCAGGCCGCCGGCAGCTCGCCTGGGGCAACGACCTGTTCGATCAGCCCCCATTGGGCAGCCTGGTGCGCGTTCAGCACCGCGCCCCCCAGAAGCAGCGCCTTGGCGCGACCGATCCCGAGCAGGCGGGGCAGGGACCACGCCGACATCCCGCCGAGCAACCCGACCTCACGCGAGGCTGGGATGGCAAAGACCGCCCGCTCTGTCGCGATCCGAAGGTCGCAGGCCAGCGCGAGTTGGATGCCGCCGCCGAGACAGTAGCCGTCGATCAGGCCGACGACGATCTGGTCAAGGGTCTGCAGGTTGGCGATGGCCGTGTCCCACCGCACCGCGAACTCCTCGTCAGGACGCCACCCCTCGCCATGGGCCTTCATGTCGAGACCGCTGCAAAAGTGCTCGCTGGAGGACTGCAGCGCCACCGCGTCGAAGTCATCGCGGTCCCGCAGGCCCGTCGTGACATCGAGGAGGTCGGCGATCAGCGCGTCGTTCTGCGCGTTGTGGATCTCGGGCCGGCACAGGGTGATGAACACCCTGCGCCCATGCTGACGGACATCGACGGTTTCATGCGACCGTGACGTGTAATCCATCTGCACACATCCTCTCTCTCGGGATCGACGGAGCGGGGAGTCATTCGAGCCACATTCCACTCGCGACCGGCACCTGGATCAGCGCCGGTCCGTCGTGGCGGGCGATCTCCTCCCGAAGCGCCTCGGTCAGCGCCTCGCGGCCGCTGACCTCTCGCGACCGGACGCCGTACGCGCTCGCGATCGCCGCGACGTCGAGCCCGGGGAGGTCGAGCCCCGGCACGCCCGAGACCTGCTCCAGCTGCGCGAACCACTTCAGGATCGTGTATTCGTCGTTGCGCAGCACCAGGAAGGTGACCGGGAGCTTGTACGCGGCCGCCGTCCACAGCGCGGTGATCCCATACTGCGCCGAGCCTTCGCCGAGCACGCAGACGACCGGTCGTTCGGGCTGCGCGAGCTGAACGCCGACCGCCGCCGAGATCCCGAACCCGAGCCCGCCGCTCGCGCCGAAGTAGTAGCTGCCGGGCTTCGACAGGCGCAACCTGTTGCGCAGCGCGGCGGTGCTCGAAGGCGCCTCGACCACGGCGATGCCATCCTCCGGCCATGCGTCCCTGAGCGCCGACATCGCCGCTGATCCGCTGATCGGGTCGCTGTGGTCGGGTTCGCTCGGCGCGGGACGGGGCGACGGGGGCCGCCGTTCGGTCGCCTCGCCGGCCAGGTCGACCAGCCGCGCGAGCGCGAGCGCAACGTCCCCGACGATCGCGTCCCCCATCGGCGCGCGCGCCGCCTCCGCCGGGTCGGTGGTGATCGCGACGAGCCGCGCGCCATCGGGCAAGAAAGAGCCGGGGATATACGGGTAATACGGGAACACCGACGTGCCGACCACCAGGATCAGGTCGTGGCCGGCCAGGCCCTGCGAGACGCCCGCGATCCACGGGTTCAGGATCCCGGCGAAGTTCGGATGATTTTCCGGGAACCCGAGCCGGTTGCCTCCC
>DASZLC010000100.1:0-65186 GCA_035552615.1 Solirubrobacteraceae bacterium | reverse complement strand
GCCCGGCAACAGCCGATCAAGCGCCGCCCGCGTGCGGGGCCCGAGCTCGGGCAGCGCGTCGAAGGCGATCGCGACATCGAAGAACATCACCGCCGAGGGCTTCTCGAGCGCCCGCCGCTTGAGCCCGTAGAGCCGCTCCACCGCCACCCGGTTGGTCGGATCGCAGGCCAGGCCGTAGACGGTGTCGGCGGGGAACACGGCCACGCCGCCGACCGACATGCAGCGCTCGAACGTCTCGGCCGACGATCCGCTCATCGCCGGCCGACCGTGACCCGGTCGAGCCCGGCCAGGTCGCGCAGAACGCGCACATCGGCAAACCCCCCCGTCCGCACAAGCTCGGCCACCGCGGCCCCCTGCTCGGACCCGTGCTCCAGCGCCACGACCGACACCCCCGCAAGCTGAGCGCAGAGCCGGCGGATCAGCGAAAGCCCGTCCGCTCCCGCGTACAGCGCCGACGCCGGCTCGTAGCGGGCGATCTCCGGCGCCAGCACGGTTCCGTCCGGGACGTAGGGCAGGTTGGCCAAAACAACGTCGGCGGCGAGCCCGTCGCGGAGATCGGCGTGCGTAAACCGCACTCGGACTCCGAGCCGCCGTGCGTTGTCTCGCGCGAGAGCGAGCGCGTCCGAACTGAGATCGCTCCCGGTCACGTCCAGGTCAGGGCGCTCCGACGCAACGGCCAGCGCCACGGCGCCGGTGCCGGTGCCGACGTCGAGCACCCGCACACCCGCCGGCAGCGTCAGCGCCACCTCCACCAGCAGCTCCGTCTCCGGGCGCGGGATCAAGGCCCGGCGATCACACCGCAGCTCCAGGAAGCGAAAGCCCTTGCGCCCGACGATGTAGGCGACCGGCTCGCGCTCGGCCCGGCGCGCGACCATCTCCTCGAAGCGGCGAAGCGCCGGAGCGCCGACGAGGTCCCGCCCCCCCACGACGAGCCCCGCACGATCAGTGTCCAGTGACGAAGCCAGCAGCACCTCGGCGTCGAGGCGAGGCGTGTCGCAGCCGGCCTGCGTCAGGCGCTCCGTCGCCCGCTGCAACGACGCCCGCACCGACGGGATCAGTGCCTCAGACGTCACGCTCTTGCAACCGGCGGCGCTTCTCGTCGTCCTGCAGCGCCGCCGTCAGCTCGTCCAGCTCGCCCATCAGGATCGCGTCGAGGTTGTGCAGGAGCAGGTTGATGCGGTGGTCCTTGACTCGCCGCTCGGCGTAGTTGTAGGTGCGGATCTTCTCGGCGCGCTCACCGGTGCCGACCTGCCCCTGGCGCGAGGCCGCGACCTCGGCCTGCTGCTCGGCCAGCGCCCGCTCGTACAGCCGCGCGCGCAGCACCCGCATCGCCCGCTCCCGGTTCTGCAGCTGGGACTTCTCGTCCTGCATGGAGACGACGAGCCCGGTCGGCTTGTGCGTGATGCGCACCGCCGAGTCGGTCGTGTTCACCGACTGGCCGCCCGGCCCCGAGGAGCGGTAGACGTCGATCTGCAGATCCCCGGGGTCGATCTCCACCTCCACGTCCTCGGCCTCGGGGAGCACGGCCACCGTCGCCGTCGAGGTGTGGATCCGCCCCTGCGACTCCGTCTCAGGGACCCGCTGGACGCGGTGCGCGCCGCCCTCGAACTTGAACACCGAGTATGCACCGTCGCCTTTGACGGCGAACGTGTAGGCGCCGTCGCCGATCGACAACGGCTCGACCGTGAAGCCGCGACGCTCGGCGTAGCGCGTGAGCATCCGGTACAGGTCCCCGGCCCAGATCCCCGCCTCCTCGCCGCCGACGCCGGGGCGGATCTCAACGATCACGTTCTTGTCGTCGTTCGGGTCGCGCTCCACCATGGCCAGGCGGATGTCCTCCTCCAGCGCGCCGATCCGCTCGCGCGCGGAGTCCAGCATCTCGCGCACCTCGGGGTCGTCGCCGTCCTCGGCCAGCAGCTCGCGCGCACCGGCCGCGTCGTCGGCGGCGCGCCGGTACTCGGCGGCCAGCTTGGCCGCCGGCTCGAGTTCAGCGTAGGCGCGCCCGGCGGTCTTGTACCGCTCGCGGTCGCCGATCACCGCCTGGTCGGAGAGCTCGCTCTGGAGCTCGGCGAAACGCGTCTCGATCTGGGTGACGAGGTCATCGATCATTGCCGATCCGAGTGTAGGTCGCTCAGCTCGGCCTCGAAGGCGTCGCAGGCGTCGACGAGCGCCTGGTGGTAGGCGATTCCCATCCGCAGCGTCAGCAGCGGATGGCTGTCGCCCACTTCGGCCGTCAGCCGAGCCACCGGCTCGATCTCCCGCAGCTCGGCCACCCGCTCCGCGCTGCGGCGGCGCACCTGGGCCCGCAACGCGGCGGCGTCGTCGCCCGGCAGCTCGTCGGCGAAGAACAGCTTCACCATGCCGATGTCCCGCAGCTCGAAGGGCAGCGGCTCGGGCCGGCGCAGCCACGCGTCGAGCTCCGCCTCACCGGCCGGCGTGATCTCGTACAAGCGCCGCGCGCGGCGGCCCCGCGGCTCATCCCGGCCGGCGATCATCCCGGAGGTCTCCAGCTGCACCAGCGCCGGATAGATCTGGGCCTGCGAGATCGTCCAGAAGAAGCGGATCGAGAGCTCGACGGCCTGCTTGATCTCGTAGCCCGAGCGCGCGCCGAGCCGGACCATGCCGAGCACCACGTACGCCGGCGCGCCCATTGACTCCTCACTCATATCTGTCATCCTAACCGGTTGATCTGACATATCGAAGGGAGCCCGACCGATGTCCACCACCGCGCTTGCCCCGACCCCGACCGATGACAGCGTCGCCGCCGCCACCACCGCCCGCTACCGCGCCGCCGGCGCGGCCAAGAACATCGAGGAGCTGCTCGCCACGTTCGCCCCGGACGTGACATTTCACTCGCCGATCACCGACCGCATCAGCTTCAGCGGCCACGACGAGATGCGTGCGCTGCTGCACGAAGTGTTTGCCACGATCGACGAGATCAGCTACTTCGCCGACACCGGCGACGCGCGGATCCGCACCGTCTACGACCGCACGACGGTGGCCGGCCAGCCGCTGGAGCAGGCCACACGGCTGGAGCTCAACGACGCCGGCCAGATCGCCGACATCACGGTCTTCTTCCGCCCGCTGCCCGGGCTGGCGACGTTCGCGGTCGCGCTCGCGCCACGGGTGACCGCGGCCAAGCACGGCCCCGTGCGCGCCGCCCTGGCCCGCATCCTGTTGGCGCCGCTCGGCGTGATGACGCGGCTCGGGGACAAGCTCGTCCCCTGGTTCGCGTAGCGGTTAGGCGACGACTTCGACGCCGACGAGGTCCTCGGCGGCGCCCGGCGTCTCGACGTCGAGCACCGAGCCGAGCGCGGCGATCGCCACGGCCAGCTGGTCGAGGTCGGGCTCGCTGGTGGTCAGCCGCTGCAGCTGCAGACCCGGGTACATGATCGCCTGCACCCAGCGGCGGCGGCGGTTGCGCCCCGCCCACTTGATCACCTCAAACGACAGGCCGGCGATCACCGGCACGCCGAGAATCCGCGTCAGCACGAGGATCCACCAGGCGGGCAGGCCGATCGGGGCGAACACGAAGATGGCCATGATCATCACGATCAGCAGGAAGCTCGTGCCGCACCGCGGGTGCAGGCGCGAGTACAGCGTGGCCCGCTCGGGCGTCAGCTCGTCCTCGGCCTCGTAGCACGAGATCACCTTGTGCTCGGCACCGTGGTACTGGAAGACCCGCCGCAGATCCCGAATCCGGGAGAGCAGGACGAGATAGCCGAGGAAGATCCCTGTGCGCAGCAGCCCCTCGACGAGCCAGAACAGCCACGAGGAGCCGAGCTGGTGCTTGATCAGGCTGGTCAGCCCAACCGGAACGACGAAGAACAGCCCGATGGCGAAGATCACCGAGATCACGACGGTGCCGGCCCAGACGCCGCCCGAGATCTCCTGGCCGCCCTCCTCCGCCGAGGGGTCGGCGAGCTGGGCGTTGGCGGAGATGCCGAGCGCGCGCAGGCCGATCGCCAGCGACTCGCCAAGGGCGACGACGCCGCGGATCACCGGCAGCCGGTAGACGCGCCGGCGACGCGCCAGCGGCTCGATCGGAAAGCGCTGGACGGCGATCCCACCGAGAGCCTCGCCATCGTCGGGAGTCGGCTGACGCACCGCGACGGCCCAGTGGCCGACGCCGCGCATCATCACGCCCTCCATGACGGCCTGCCCGCCGACCGGCGCGTCACGCGTCGCGGTCAGCGGCTGGGCCGGCTGGGCAGGGGCACCGCCGGGAGCGGACGCCAGGCTTCCGTTCCCGGCGGAGACGCTCATGCTGCTCGGCCGGCGCCTGCTAGGCGCCGGTGCCGGTCCCGACGCCCTCGCGGGCAGCGCGCCGGCCCTTCGCGACGCGGCGCTGGAAGCGCTCGACGCGACCGCCGGTGTCGACCAGCTTCTGCTTGCCGGTGTAGAACGGGTGACAGGCCGAGCAGATCTCGACGTGGATCTCGGGTTTGGTGGAGCGCGTCATGAAGTCGTTGCCGCACGTGCAGGTGACGTGCGAATCGACGTACTCCGGGTGGATTGCAGTGTTCATAGTGCAACTGAGTCTAGCGTCAGCGTCGAGGCCTCCGGCGAGGCGCTCAACCGCTGACCGACGTGCCGGCGGCGGGCGCCGGACAACTCGCCGTCGCCGTCAGCTTCGTCGTGTTCAGGTCGTCGACGACGTGCTGGGGGTCGAGCGTCACGGTTGGCGGGTCGGTGGCGGCGCAGGCGGCTCCGGTAAAGGTGAGCGTCGTGTGCGCGTGGGCATCGAGTCGGTCGATCTCGTCCGTCACGATGTGCCCGGCGTGGTCGAACTCCACCTCGAAGGACCGCGCCGCGGTGAGGCCGTCGTTGCCGATCACGACGACGTAGTGGTTCCGCGCCGGATGGCCGCTGATCGGCTGCACCGTGAACGACTGCACGTACAGGTCGGGCCGGAGCTCGGGCTCGTAGCAGCTGTGGCTGGTGTGCACCGCAGTGCTGAGCACGTTCCCGGTCGCACCGAGCCAGCGGAAGGCGACCTGGAAGCGGTACGTCGCGGGGGCGGCCAGGTCGGCCACCGGCACCTGGACGTTCCAGACGTCGCCGGAGCGTTGGCCGAGCGTCGGGTTCGGAGGGGTGATCCAGGTGTCGAGCTTCGACTGGGCCGGGACGCTGACCGGCATGAACGATCCGCTCGTCGGGGCGCGGCTCAGGAGCACCACCTCCATCTCCATCTTCTGGGTCCCGGTCACCGGACGCATCACCGCGGTGACCGAGATCGCGCGGGCAGGCGGATCGAGGGCCCTCTGGCAGACGAAGTCGCGCAGCTCGGCCCGGGACGCCGAGGCGCCGGCATGGGCTGCCATGGCGCCGGCCGGCAGCAGCCCGAGCACCGCCACGCACGTGATCAACATCCGCTTCATTCGGCCCCTTAACCCCCCGCCGGACCAGAAGTTTTGGCTTCAGCCGGTCACGTGATCTGGTACAGCGGGCCGTCGCCGCCCTCGGGCGGAGTGAGGCGGCCGCCCTTGGCCGTGATCGCCCCGCACTGCACGCAGTTGGTGTAGTTCACGGTCACGTCGACGAGACCTTTCTCGGGCGCGTCCTCGGGGATCTCGTACACCCCGGCCGGGCACATGTACACCCACGCCTCGGCCACCTCGCGCGGCACCTTCTTGTTGATCCGGATGTGGTTGGGAGCATCGTCGCGGGTCGCGTTGCCCGAGATGTACACCGACGAGAGCTTGTCGAAGGTGTATTTCCCGTCCGGCTTCGGGTACTTGTCGCGCGTGTTGCCGATGAACAACGGCTCCTGGTCGTCACGGTGCCAGGACAGGCGCCCGCGGGGGATCTTGCCCTTGCTCATGATCGCGGCGCCGCTCAACGGGCTGCCGGCGACGAACCCCTTCTGCAGCGGCTGGCGCACGTTGCGGACCTCGTAGAGCTCGCGGCCGATCGAGGACTCCTCGACCGCCTCCTCGTAGCTCTCCAGCGACTCGCCGCGCTTCAGGTTCTTGTAGATCGCCTGGGCGGCCAGGATGCCCGACTTGATGGAATGGTGGACGCCCTTCAGCGCGGCGGCGTCGACCATGCCGCCGGCGTCGCCGACGATCACCGCACCGGGCATCGACAGCTTCGGCATCGACCAGTAGCCGCCGCCGGGCAGGGCCTTGGCCGACCAGGCGACGCGCTCGCCGCCCTGGAGGATGCTCTTCACGAGCGGGTGCAGCTTGAACTGCTGCAGCAGGTCGTGGGCGGAGGTCGTCGCGTCGCGGTAGTCGAGGTCGACGACGAAGCCGATCGACACGAGGTCATCGCCGGTCTTCTCGTCCTTCATCGGATACAGCCAGGTGCCGCCGATCTGCCCGTACTTCGGGGAGAGCTTCAGCGGCCACGGACCGAGCGTATGGATCACGCGGTCGAGCGCTGTCGGAACCTTCCAGATCTCCTTCACCCCGAGCTCCCATACCTGCGGCTCGCGGCCCTCGCCGAGGCCGAACTCCTTGATGGCGACGCCGGTGAGATGGCCCCAGCAACCCTCGGCGAGCACCGTGGCCCTGGCCTTGATGTCGGTGCCCGGTTCGAAGTTGCGCAGCTCCTCGCCGTCCTTGCCGCGGCCCTTGTCGCCCGAGCGAACGCCGACGACCTGACCGTCCTGCACGATCAGCTGCGTGGCCGAGGTCTCGGTGAGGATGTAGGCGCCGGCCTCCTCGGCCTGCCGCTGCTGGAAGCGGGCGAGCGAGGAGACCGAGATCACCTCGTTGCCGTGGTTTTTGAAGTTCGGCACGGCGAAGGTGGGGACGCGGACGCGCATGACCTTGTTGGGCAGCGCGTAGATCGCCTCCTTCTTCACCTCGCCGAAGGCGAAGCGCTCCTGGCGCCACTCCTCGCGCGTCATCTTCGGGAACAGCTCCTGGAGCGGACCCGGGCGCATGACGGCGCCGGACATGATGTGCCCGCCGCAGGTCTTGGCCTTCTCGACCACGGCGACCGGAACCTCTCCCAGCTTCTCCGTCAACGCGGGGTCCTCGCCGAGCAGCTGCAGCAGCTTGTTCGCGCAGGCGAGCCCGGCCGTGCCACCGCCGACGATCGCGACGCCGACCTCGATCAGCTCGTCCTCGTCGTCGAGCCCGTGCTTGATGAACTCCTTGACGGGCTCGACGGGGGGCGGGAACTCACTCGGGGCGTGGTGTCCGTTGCGCGATGACATCGCCCTAGCTGTCCTTCTTCGCCTTGATGGCGTCGGTCAGCTTCGGCAGGATCTTGTTCAGATCGCCGACGATCCCGAGGTCGGAGAACTCGAAGATCGGCGCGTTGGCGTCCTTGTTGATGGCCACGATGTTCTCCGAGGACTGCATCCCGACCTTGTGCTGGATCGCGCCGGAGATCCCGGCCGCCAGGTACAGCTTCGGCGAGACCGTCTTGCCGGTCTGGCCGATCTGCGCCGCGTATGGGTACCAGCCGGCGTCGACGACGGCGCGGGTGGCGGCGACGGCGGTGTTGCCGCCGAACGCCTTGGCCAGCGCCTCGGCCAGCTCGAAGCCCTCCGCCTTGCCGAGGCCGCGACCACCGGCGACGAGGATGTCGGCGCCTTCGATGTCGACATCGGCGCCGCGCTGCTCGCCGCGCTGGACCATCGTCGCCTGGGTGGACCAGGGTGAATATTCGACGTCGACGTCGACGACCTCGGCGGAGCCGCTGCCGCCTTGCTTGAGCTCAAAGGCATTGATCCGCCCGATGATGATCCCGAGATCGCCCTGGTACCTGGAAACGGAGATCTTGGAGTCGCCGAGGATCGGGCGCTCGGCGACGAGCTTGCCGCCGTCGGCCTTCACCGCCGTGACCTCCATCGTCACGCCGGCCTGCTTGCGGGCGGCGAGCCCGGCTCCGATCTCGAAGCCGAGCAGCCCGCCGCCGAACAGCGCGTAGGCGTGGCCGCCCTCGGAGATCACCTTGTCCATCACGTCGATCACCGGCTGGGCCAGGCCGTCCGGGCCCGTGGCGCGGAACACCTTCGTGGCGCCGTAGTTGCCGAGCGTCTGACACAGCTCGTCAGTCAAATCATCGCCGCCGACGACGACGGCATGGCATTCGCCGCCGATCTCGGCGGCGCGCGCGGCACCCTCGGAGACGGCGCCGAGCGAGTTCTTGTTGAACGCGCCCTGGTAGTGCAGGACATAGGTCAGGACATCGGCCATTAGTGTGTCTCCTTCGTGCGTGCGGGCGAGAGCGTGAAGCGAGCCATCTAGATCAGCTTCCTCTCGTCGAGCCAGGCGACGATCTTCTCGACCGTCTCGTTGGTGTCCTCGTCCTCGATGATCTGGCCGCCCGGCTTGGCCGGCGGATCGTGGAAATCGCCGCACTGCACGCGCGAGCCCTCCCCCCCGACGAGTGACGTGTCGATGCCCACGTCGCCCGTCGCGACCGTCTGCAGCGGCTTCTTCTTGGCACCCATGATCGCCTTCAGCGACGGGTACCGCGGCTCGTTGATGGCGTCGCCAACGGAGATCACGGCCGGCAGCGCGACCTGAACCGTGTCGTAGCCGTACTCGGCCTGGCGCTCGCACTTCAGGCCGCCGCCGTCGACGTCCATCTTGATCACCTGGGTGAGCGACGGCATCTTCAGGTGGTCGGCGACCACGGCGCCGATCGTGTAGCACTCGCCGTCGTCGGACTGCTGACCGAGCAGCACGAGATCGGGCGCCTCGGACTCCAGCGCCTTCGACAGCGCGTAGCCGGTGGCGGCGACGTCCGAGCCGGCCAGGGCCTCGTCGGTGAGGTGCACCGAGCGGTCGGCGCCGAGCGACACGGACTTGTGCAGCGCCCGCACGGCGGACTCCGGGCCCATCGTGACGGCGATGATCTCGTCGACCTCGACGGCGCCGCCCTCGCGCAGCTGCATGGCAGCCTCGATCGCGTGGGTGTCGTACGGATTCAGGTTCTTCTCACCCGATCGGTCCATGCGCCCCGTCGACGGATTGATCCGCTTCTCGACGGCGGCGTCGGGGACCTCTTTGACCAGGACGCAAATCTTCAACGGTGGCCTCCTAAAGACTTCTTGAACGAGGAAATGATACCCGTTGACTGATTAGTCAATCGGTCCGGGACCCTGTGGGACTCGGTCAACGGCGTTGACACGACGACACCTCCGTCAGGCGCGCACGGCGCCGCGGATGAAGTCGATCGCTTGCTGCGCGGGCGCGCCGGGCGTGAACACCTCGGCGACCCCGAGCGTCTTCAGTTCGGTCACGTCGTCGGTGGGGATCGTCCCCCCGACGGTGACCAGCACGTCGTCGACGCCCTGCTCCTTCATCAGCTCCAGGATGCGCGGCACGAGCGTCATGTGCGCACCGGACAGGATCGAGAGCCCGACGGCGTCGGCGTCCTCCTGGATGACCGTCTCGACGATCTGCTCCGGCGTCTGGTGCAGCCCGGTGTAGATCACCTCCATCCCCGCGTCGCGCAGCGCGCGGGCGATGATCTTGGCCCCGCGGTCGTGCCCGTCAAGCCCAGGCTTGGCGACGACGACGCGAATCTTCTTCTCGGTGGAGGAAGCCATGAAATGACGCCGGCAGCTGAGAATCGGCAGCTACAGCAGGGGCGGGATTGTAATGCGCCGCGGGCCCAAGGGGCGCTTGCCCGGCGCCCGCACCAGAGCGCCCCGGACCCTCCCCCGCCACCGCATCCGCGACGGGTCCAGCAGGCGGCGCCGCGCGCGGCGGGCGCGCGAGGCGAGGCTCAGCGCGGCCAGCCCGCCGACCCCCCCGGTTCCCGCCACCGCCGCCAGCGTCTTCAGGCGACGGCCGAGATGGTCGACCCGGATCACCTGCCAACCACGCTCGCGCGCGGTCTTCAGTAACGCGGGATCGGGGTTGACGACGACGGCGTGACCGACGGCCTCCAGCATCGGCAGGTCGGACGCGGAGTCCGAATAGGCGTACGAGGCGGCCAGATCGAAGCCCTCCCGCTCGGCCAACTCGCGGATCGCCGTCGCCTTGCCGGTGCTGTAGATGAACAGCCCGGACGGCGTGCCGGTGTACACGCCGTTCACGACCTCGGAGAAGTTCGAGCCGATCGCCCCCTCGAAGGCCAGCACGCGGGCGAGCATCTCGGCCAGCTCATGCGCGGCCGCGGTGACGATGTACACCTCCAGCCCGGCGTCCTGGTGGGCGTAGGCGATCTGCAGGACCCGCGGCTCCAGTCGCGGCAGGATCCCGGCCAGCACGTCGGCGCCGAGGCGCTCCAGGTCGCGGACGCGGGTCCCGGCCAGTGAGGCCGAGATCCGGTTGCGCAGCGCCTCGGTGTCGCCGTCGCTCGATCCGCGCAGGCGGAACTTCAGGTTCGCCCAGGCGTCGGTGACGAGCTGCCGGCGGCTCATCAGCCCGTGCCGGTACGCCGCCCGGCCGAACTGGAAGGCGCTGGAGCCCTCCATCAGCGTCCGGTCGAGATCAAAGAAGGCCGCGGCGGGCACCCGCGCCGCCGGATCGGCCTCAGCCGGCATGAACCTCGACGATCACGGCGTCGCCCTGGCCGCCGCCCGAGCAGATCGCCGCGCATCCGAGCCCGCCGCCGCGGCGGCGCAGCTCCAGCACCAGCGAGCCGAGGATCCGGGCGCCGGACGCGCCGATCGGATGCCCGAGGGCGACCGCGCCGCCATTCACGTTCACCTTGCTCTCGTCAATCCCGAGCATCCGCATCGAGTTCAGCGTCACCGACGCGAACGCCTCGTTGATCTCCCACAGGTCGATCTCATCGGCGCTCAAGCCGACCTTGGCCAGCGCCTTCGCGGCCGCCTTGGCCGGGGTGCGGGCGAGCATCGCGAACTCGTCGGCGACCGCCGCCTGCGCGATGATCGTGGCGAGCGCGGCCTTGCCGTTGCGCTTGGCCCACTCATCGCTGGCCACGACCAGCGCGCCGCCGCCGTCGTTGACCCCGGGGGCATTGCCGGCCGTGTGGGTTCCGTCCTTCATGAAGATCGGGGGCAGCTTGGCGAGCGTCTCCAGGGTGGTATCGCGACGCGGGCTCTCGTCGATCTCGACGACCGTGTCCCCCTTGCGTCCTTTGACGGTGACCGGGACGATCTCCTCGGGCAGACGGCCCTCGTCGGTGGCCTTGATCGCCAGCTCGTGCGAGCGCAGCGACCAGCGGTCCATGTCGGGGCGAGTCAGCTCCAGCTGGGCGGCGACCTCGCTGGCCTCCTGGGCCATGTGCTTGCCGCTGAACGGATTCGTGAGCCCGTCGTTGATCATCGCGTCGATCGCCTTGCCGTCGCCCATGCGGAAGCCGAAGCGCGCCTCTTTCAGCATGTACGGAGCCTTCGACATCGACTCCATGCCACCACCGACGCCGACCTCGATGTCACCGGCGCGAATCGCCGTGTCGAGCATCCCGGCGGCGCGCAGACCCGACGCGCACACCTTGTTGATCGTCTCGGAGGAGACCTCCTTGGGGATCCCGCCCTTGATCTGCGCCTGCCGCGACGGAATCTGACCCTGTCCGGCCTGGAGCACCTGACCCATGACGACGTGATCGACCTGCTCACCGCTGATCTCGGCGCGCTCCAGCGCCGCCTTGATGGCGGTGCCGCCCAGCTCGGTCGCGTCGAGGCTCGACAGCCCACCGCCGAGCTTGCCGATCGGAGTGCGTGCTGCGGACAGGATCACGGTCTTGGGCATGTGGGTCTCTCTCATCGATGCGACAGCGCGTTTGCGTACCGCGGCGTTTTCAGATTGCGTGAGAAACTCTAGTAGCGTCAGCCGCCGTGGAGATTACGAGCACCACTGACGGTCCGTTCGAGACCGGGGCGGACACCGTCGCGATCGGCGTCTTCGAGGGCAAGGACGTCTCGCACGACACGCCCGACAAGGCGCTCGGCGCGCTGCTCGCCTCCGGCGAGGCCCGTCGCGAGCTCGGCCGCGTCGCCGTCACCCACACCCAGGGCAAGCGGGCGATCCTCGTCGGCCTCGGCCCCCGCGAGCGTTTTGGTGCCGAGCCGGCCCGCGCCGCCGCCGCGGCCGCCCTCCGCCGCGCCCGCGAGCTCGGGACGCGATCGCTGTGCTGGGAGGCGCCGCATAAGATCGACGACGCCACGATCGGCGCCCTCGTCGAGGGGACGCTGCTGCGTGACTACCGCTTCGACCGTTACAAGCGTCCGAGCGGCTCGGGATCCGGGGCGCTGGCGCAGCTGTCGATCAGCGCGCACCACGACGTCTCCGCCCCCGTGCAGCGCGCCCACGTCGTCGCCCGGGCGCAGAACCGCGCCCGCGACCTCGGCAATACGCCCGCCAACGACCTGACCCCGTCGGCGCTGGCCGGCTACGCCCGCGCCGCCGCCGAGGGCCTGCAGGCGCTGAGCGTGACCGTGATGGACGAGGCCGAGATCCGTGAGGCCGGGATGGGCGCGTTCGCCGCCGTGGCGCAGGGCTCGGCCCAGGACGCACGGCTGATCCACCTGGAGTATCGGGGTGGCGCGAGCGAGACGCTCGGGCTGGTCGGTAAGGCGGTGACCTTCGACACCGGCGGGATCTCGCTGAAGCCGGCGGCAAAGATGTTCGAGATGAAGTTCGACATGCTCGGCGGCGCGGCGGTGATCGAGGCGATCTGCGCCCTGGCCGAGCTGCGGGCGCCGGTCCATGTCGTCGGCGTCGTGGGCGCGACCGAGAACATGCCCGGCGGCGGCGCCGTGAAGCCCGGGGACGTGGTCACGGCGCTGAACGGCACCACGGTCGAGATCAACAACACCGACGCCGAAGGGCGCCTCGTGCTGGCCGACTGCCTCATCTACGCACTGCGCGCGGGCGCCGACCGGCTCGTCGACGTGGCCACGCTCACCGGCGGCGTGGTCGTCGCGCTCGGCTCCGTGTACACCGGGCTGATGAGCAACGACGACGCCTGGGCGGCGATGGTGCAGCGCGCGGCCGAGGCGACGGGCGAGCTCGCCTGGCGGCTGCCGCTGCACGAGTCCTATGCCGAGATGGTGAAGGGCCGTTACGCCCAGCTGACGAACCTCACCGAGCGTCGCGAGGCGTCGGCGATCACGGCCGCCGAGTTCCTGCACCACTTCGCCGGCGAGGTGCCGTGGGCGCACCTCGACATCGCCGGTACCGGCTACGACGCCAAGCGCCCGTACTTCGCCGACAAGGGCGCGACCGGGATCGGCGTGCGTCTGCTCGTCGATCTCGCCGAGCGCCTGGCCGGCTAAAGCTCAGGTCTTCACGATCGCCAGCAGGCGCCGCATCAGCCCGACGCGGCCGCGCACCCGCACGCGCCGGGAAGCCACCATCCCGAGCGCGACCCGACCCCGCGCGTTCATCGGGCTCGGCAGGCCGCCGACGGTCGGCGCCACCATCATGCTGATCAGGTCGGTGAGCTCGCCCTCGATCCGGATATCGGCGGCGGACGCGGGGCCGTCCTCGACGGTGATCTCGGCGCCCTGGAAGGTGACCCGCACCGGCGGGTAGGGTCCCTGAACCCTCAGCTCGACGACCGCGATCACCGCGGCGGCGTGGGCAGGCCGCCGCCGGACGCCGCGCTCCACGATCGCCGCGACGGCCGGCGCGAGACCGCCCTCGCGCAGCTCGCCGAGCCGCACGCGCGGGACGCCACCGATCGGCGCCGGCCGGTTACCCAACAGCCTGCGGGAAACGGAAGTAGTGGTGCGGATCGACGTGCTCGCGCGTCGACACGAGCCGCGCGTAGTTCTCGCCGTAGTAGGCGTGCTGCCAGCCGGTGAGCGTCGGATCGATGTAGTTCTGGTAGGCGTAGCCCGAGACGTACGGGCGCAGCTTCCGCCACGCCTGATCGATCCACGCCGCCCCGGCGCCGTCGCCGTAGTACTGGATGCAGAACAGCGCGTCGCGGTGGACGAACGCCGTCGCCGTCGGGGCGACGCGGTTGATCGCTCCGCCGTAGGAGTCGCACAGGATCGCGCCCGCGCCGGCGCTCGACTCGGCGGCGGCGACCATGGCGGCCACTCCCCGGCTCGGAAGCGGCCGGGCGACGTAGTCGGACTTGGCGTTGAAGGTGTTGCGCGGCAGGATGCCTCCGGGCGCCGCGCCCACGGTGTGGCAGGCCGCGAGCGTCTTCCGCGTGCACCCCGCCCACAGCAGCTGCAGCGGCAGGTACGCCAGGTCGCCCAGGCTGAGCTGCGCGCCGGGGACCCGCAATAGCGGCGCCAGCAGCGCCGGCAGCGCGCTCGAGCCCCCGAGGTACTGCCCGTTGGCGGTGATCGACGGCGGGCCGCCGGCGTTCACGTGCAGGATCGAGGAGATCTGCTCGGGCGCGTGCGCGATCCACCCCTGCCACGCCTCGATCGCCTCGGCGGCCGAGGACCACGGCCATACCACGTTGAAGTGGGCGGCACTGGCCGGGAGCGGGCGTACGCGGAAGGTGAACCGAGTGACGATCCCGAAGTTGCCGCCGCCTCCACCGCGCAGAGCCCACAGCAGGTCGGGGTCGGCGCGCGCGTCGACCGTCCGGCGGGCGCCGTCGGCGCTCACAATCTCTGCGCCGAGAAGGTGGTCGGTCGTCAGCCCGAGCCCTCGGCCGGCGAGCCCGACCCCGCCGCCCAGGGTCACGCCCGCAACCCCGACGGACGGGCACGAGCCCGCCGGGATCGTCGCGCCGGCCGCGGCCAGCTTCGCGTACACATCGATCAGCTGGGCGCCCGCGCCGACGGTCGCCGTACCGGCGCGACGGTCGACGGCGACGTGATTCAGCTGGCGCAGGTCGATCACGACGCCGCCGTTCATCGTCGAGTACCCGGCGTAGCTGTGACCGCCCGACCGCGCCCGGACCGGGATCCCCCGCGCGACCGTGAAGCGCACGGCGCGCTGGACGTCGGCGCCGTCCAGGACGCGGGCCACGGCGGCGGGCCGGATGCCGTCGAAGCGGGTGTTGTAGACGTGCGCGGCGGCGAGGTAGCCGGGCGCCCCGCGAGTGAACACGTGGCCGCGGATCGCCTGCTGAAGCGATCGCGGCGCGCCATACGGGACGCGTCGATGACCGTGTGCGCGAGGTGCCGCGCTGCTCGAGCTCTCCGAGCTTCCGCAGCCGGCCAGCAGCGACGCGCCGGCGCCGCCGAGCCCGACGAGGAACGCCCGCCGATCGAGCGGCGGACTCAGGCCTTCAGCCGCCGTTCGAGGATCGCGGCGGCCGCGCTGGCCGGGTCAAGCTCGCGGGCGGCGACCTTGTCGAGCAGCTCCTGTACGGCGGGGTCCTCGCGCGTTGTGGCCTCCAGCTCGCGGCGCATCCGGTAGGCGGCGATCGACATCACCTCGTTGCGCAGGTTCCGCCGCCGGCGCTCGGAGAGCGTGCCCTCGGCCACGATGTGGGCGCGATGCTCGGCCAACCGCTCCGCCAGCTCGTCGATCCCGGTGCCGTGGATCGCCTGCGTCTTCACGATCGGAACCTGCCAGCCCTCGTGGGAACCGAGCGCCAGGATCCCCTTGATCTCGCGCACCATCGTGTCGGTGAGCGGGTGGTCGGACTTGTTCACGACGATGATGTCCGGGATCTCCATGATGCCCGCCTTCAGGGCCTGGATCGAGTCGCCGGACCCCGGCATCAGGACCAGCACGACGGTGTCGGCGTGGTCGATGATGTCAACCTCGGCCTGTCCGACGCCGACCGTCTCCAGCAACACGAGGTCGCGCCCGGAGGCGTCCATCAGCAGCGCCGCCTGCAGGGTCGCCTCGCTCAGGCCCCCGAGCGCGCCGCGGTTAGCCATCGAGCGGATGAACACCCCGGAGTCGAGGAAGTGGTCGGTCAGCCTGATCCGGTCGCCGAGCAGCGCGCCCTGGGTGAACGGCGAGGACGGGTCGATCGACAACACGGCGACCGTCCTCTCGCGGGCGCGCTCGAGCTTCGTCAGCGCGCTCAGCAGCGTCGACTTTCCGGCCCCGGGCGGACCGGTGAACCCGACGACGGCCGCCTGGCCCGTGTGGGGAAACACCTCGCGGACGAGCTTCCAGCCCGCGGGATCGTCGTTCTCGACCAGCGTGATCGCCCTCGCCAGCGCGCGGCGGTCGCCGGCCAGCAGCCGCGGCGCGAGCGATGTCTCGTTATCCGCCATGAAGACGGGCAAATATACGGCGCGAGGCGGTGGGTATCGCCCAAACCGTACCCCGGGACGGTTGCCGGTCGCACGCGCCACGCGGATACTGCGCTCGTGTCGGAGTTCAGTGTGACCCCCGGAGCCGTATCGGAGGCCGGAGCGCGACTCGGGGCCCTCTCGGGCGGCATCGAGGAGGCCATCGGCCGAATCGCGAGCTGTTCAGGCGCTGCCGGGAACACCCCCCTGCACGGAGCGTTCGAGGGGATGCTCGGCCACTGGGGATCGGTGCTCCCGCACTTTGGGTCGTCCGGCGAGCGCCTGTCGGGTGCCCTCGCCGGCGCCGCCGCCGCGTACAGCACGGTCGACCGCTCGGTCGGTGAGAGCGCCGCCGTCAACGCCGGGTCGGGATCATGATCGCGCCCGCCGACGCCGGCTTCGAAGTCGCCCCCGGGGATCCCGACCAGATCAGCCAGGCGGCCGCCGCGCACGCCGAGCTCGCCAACGTGCTCGAGTACCAGTACGGGGAGATCAAGGGCGCCGCCGGTTCGGTGACCAGCGCCTGGAACGGCGCCGCGGCGCAGTCCTACCAGTCGCTGTCGAGCTACGTCGCCGACCACTACATCCGGGCGGGGGAGACGGCCAACCAGGTCGCGCAGGGATTGCAGACCTACGCCCAGATCCTCCGTCAGTGCCAGGACGACGGCAAGGTGGCGATGCGCCAGACCGAGCAGTGGATCGAGGAGGAGGCCATGTGGGCGAAGAAGCTGGTGGAGGCGCAGCAGGCCATCACCGCCGCCCAGACGACGATCACCGACAACTCCAGCGCCTTGTACGACCCGCACGGCGCCGGCGCATTCTCGCCCTCGATCGACGCCACCGCACACGCAGCGGTCCTCACCGCCCAGGGTCAGCTCCAGCAGGCCGAGGCCGACGCGCGCACGGCCGCTTTCCAGGTCGACTACTGCAGGAAGGAGGTCCTCCGCTGGCAGCAGCGCGGCCGCCGGGCGTGGGAGGAGGCGATGCAGGCCGCCGAGTCCGCCACCGGCGTCGTCGACATCCACGTCACCCCTCCCCCGCTCGCCGGGTTCATCGTCCCCGACAGGTTCATCGACCCGGTCGCCCATCACTCGTTCTTCAGCCTGCACACTCTCGAGGACGGTGCCACCTGGGTGTGGGATCGGGTGAAGGGCGGATTCAACGGCGCGGTCGCCGCCGCGGAGCATCCCGGCTCCGACTCGCCACTCGGCGTGATCTTCGGAGCGATCGCCGGAGCGACGGGCGCGACCGTCGGGATCTGCGTCGGCGCGTCGGCCGCCGGTGAGAACGGCTTCGGCGTCGGCGGGCACGTCTGCTTCGAAGGCACCCCCGACGGCGGAGACGGGATCATGGTGAGCGGCGAGGCCGGTGCGTCGACCCCGGGCGCCGGCGTCTACGTCGGCGGCATCGTCAGCAACGGCCAGGTCCCGGCCGCCCAGGGCGGGCCGTTCACCACCGCCGGCGTGAATGGCGGTGAGGACACGGTCGTCGGTGCGGACGGCGCGGTCGGCACGTACCAGCACAAGACGATCTGGGATGGCGAGGGGACGATCGGACTCGGCGAGGGGACGCCGGTCGGCGGCCATATCGGCGAGAGTGACACCGCGGTGTTCGCCCCATGACCGCGGAGACGCAGTTCCCGGTGCGGATCCGCTCCGGCGGGCGGTGGGACCGGATCGGCTCGGCCGGCTGGCTCGTCGTCGAGCCCGGTGCCGTGAGGTGGGAGTTCGAGCAGAACCGCCTTCGCCGCACCGCCCGGCGGATCGCCACGAGCGAGCCACCGCCACCACCGGTGATCCACGCGAGGCTGCCCATCACCATCCTCCGCTCGCGCCTCGCGCCGCCTGGCGTCAACCGGATGCTCCTCCTCGAGGGCGAGGAGGCGACCGTCGTCGTCGAGGCATGGCTGCGCTGGCCGCGGATCCGCCAGGCGCTTGCGGCCGCGGGGATCCCCACGGCGGAGCGCGTCGAATGGTTCTCGCTCGGCGCCCGCGAGCTGCGCGCGGCCAACGCCGCACGGGACGCCCCGGCGTCATCCTGAATACGATGTGCCGCCGTGACCGCACGCACGGTGAAGAAGCCGCTGGCGCGTCCGCTCGATGTTCGTCGCCCACCGGCGCCGCTGCACGGCGGGCCGATCGCGTTCATCCGCTTCGCCCGCGCGCACCACATGATGCACTGGGGCTACGTGCCGCTGATCGCCCGCTGGCTGTGGCTGAAGCTGCGCTTCCGGGGTCGGCTGCAGACCGACGGGCTGTGCTTCGTCTGCCCGGGAGTGAAGTTCGAGATCGGCCAGAACGCCGTGGTGCGCCTCGGCCGCTGGTCGTGGCTCGGACACGGCTCCAAGATCCGCGCCCACGAGGGCGTCGTGTCGATCGGTGCGAAGTCCGTGCTTGGCCAGGAATGCACGATCTCGTCCTACAAGCAGGTCTCGATCGGACGCGAGTGCATCGTCGCCGATCGCGTGATGCTGATCGACTTCGATCACGGCATGGTCGAGGTGGAGCGCCCGATCCGTAACCAGGGGATCTACATGCGCGAGGTGAAGGTCGGCCACAACGTCTGGGTCGGCTACGGCGCGTGCATCCTCCGCGGCGTCACCGTCGGCGACAATTGCGTGATCGGGACCTCCGCCGTGGTGACGAAGGACGTGCCCGCAAACGCGATCGTCGGCGGCGTCCCGGCGAAGCTGATCCGCATGCGCGACGCGCCCGAGACCTTCGGCTGGGCCGATGATTGACCCGCGGCGTCACCCCGGGGCCGCCGTCAGCCCTCCCAGCCGCTGAGCGCCGGCGCCAGGTTGCGCACGCGCGGGGCGAGCCGAGCGTCGCCCCTGAGCGCTCGCGTCAGCGCCTCAGCGTGTCCGGCCGCCCGCTGCTCCGGGTACTCCCCGGCCCAGTCGCGGTACGCGATGAACGCCCAGTCGCTGGCCTGCAGCGCCAGCAGCTCCCGCAGCGCGCGGTCGCTCGGGCGCGCGCCGGTCGCCAGCAGGCCCAACTCCGCGGTGCGCATCCGCCACGCGAAGTCGGCCACCCGCGGCGCGCTCCACGTCCGCAGGTCGCCGTGCTCGCCCCAGCTGCTCGGCCGCACGCCCGCCGGGGCGGGCGCGGCGGCGTGGCGCTCCAGCGCGTCGTCGAGTGTCGTCAGGGCGAGGCCCTGCTCGGCCGCGGCGTCGAGCACGGCGTGCAGCCAGCGCACGCCCTCGTACCACCAGTGCCCGAACAGCTCGGTGTCGAACGCGCACACGCAGACCCCGCCGCCGGCCACGCGGGCGCGCACCCGCGCCACCCACTCCGCGGCGTCGGCTCGCACCTGCTCGTCGGCGCGGGCGGGGTCGTACGGCGCGCCATCGTTGGCCCAGATCCGATGGTGGCGCTCGGTCAGCCGGTCGTAGCTCCGGTACGGAGCCCGCGACGGATAGCCGGCCGCGCCCCACACGAGGTCGATCAGTTCCCGGTCGATCGGCCACAGCACCGGGCCGTCGTCGGTCTGCAGCGGATGCAGGTGACGGGGATCGCCGCGCCCGAACCTCGAGGTCAGCTCGACGCACGTCGCACGCACTCCGGCGTCTTCCAGCGCCTCGTGCAGCCACGGAGCGTGGGCGCACTCGGGCAGCCAGAAACCGCCGTGCCAATCGCCGAAGCGCCGCCGGTGCGCGCCGATCCCCGTCTGCAGCTGCAGCGCGAGGCCGGCGTCGGTGCAGATCAGCGGCAGCACCGCGTGCGTCGCCGACGAGGTCCAGGTGGCGTGCTCGCCGAGCGCGGCCAGGAACCGATCGCCGAGCCCGGCGATCGCGTCGGCGGCCGCGGCGTACTCGGCCTCCGAGCGCCGCAACTCGGCGACGAGCGCGGCATCACCGGCGAACTGCTCGAGATCGAGCGCGTGCGACGCGGGCCGGATCTCGCGCAGGAACTCCACGCAGCGTCCGATCGCCCCGGGCGCCTCCAACTGGTCGCACAGCACCGGCGTCAGCGACAGCGTGACCGGCGCGCGCGCCAGCACGTCGAGCAACGGCAGGTAGCTCGTCGCGGTCGCCTCCCACAGCCACTCCTCGCCGAACGGCCACGTCCCGAAGCCCTCCACGTACGGCATGTGCGTGTGGAGGACGACGGCGAGCTCGCCCGGACTGGACGCCATCGCGTTCGGGGTCAGACGGAGCTGGCCGCGCTGTAGCGCGCGGTGAAGGAGCTACCCGGGCACCCGCTCGGCCTCGGCGAGGAGTGGCTGATGACGGCGGTGCCGGTCGCGGCGGTCGAGCTGGTGAACCGGCCCGACAGAACAAGCTTCGCCGTGCCGACATGCGCGGAGCGGGCCTTGTAGACGGACACGGAGCCCGAGTAAGAGAACGTGCCCCGAGACGAGATCAGGGGTCCTTTCCCCAGGTAGTAGTAACCGGAGGCCTTCCCCGAAACGGCGCACTCGACCAGCAGGTTGAGCATCCGCTTCTGGGTGCCGGTCTTGGTGACCTTGGACACGACGAAGCGCACGAACCGGCCGGTGGCGGCGGTCTGATAGACGCCGGTCGTTTTCGGCGTGGCGACCGAGGTCGCCTGGGCAAGCGCGGTCGGGAGCACCACCAGGGCTCCGGTGGCGATGACGGCGAGGCGGGAGCGATTGAAAAGCAGCATGCCCGTCAAACTACCGAGAGGCCCGTAAGTTGCGGCAGACAGCGAGGAAGTCGAGCGCGGTGTCGAGGTTGCCAGGCGCGATCCGGAAGTCGCTGGTGGCGATCGCGGGCGTGAAACGGTCGTAGAACAGCTTCGTCAGGCCCAGCCGCTTGTGGACGCGGTCCCAGCCGAGCCGCAGGGCGGTGGCGTGCCAGGCGAGCTTGCGGGCGTGGAACACGCCGTACAGCTCGACGCTCGCGAACTCCTCCGTCAGCAGGTCCCGGAACCCGTCGGCGCGGTACTCCTTGATGTGCCATGGGTTCTCGGACTTCTCAGCGCCGGGCGGCGCCAGCGTCAGCAGATTCGGCGTGGAGATGTAGACCGTGCCACCCGGTGCCAGCAACGTCTTGAAGTGCCGCAGCACCGCGGCCGGGTCGTGCACGTGCTCGATCGTCTGCAGGAAGCTGACGGCGTCGTAGCTCCCCGGCTCGCCGTAGCTCTCGACGAGCCCGCGGTCGAAGCGGAGGTTGGCGCGGCGGTAGCGCAGGCGGGCGTGCTCGTAGGCCTCGGGGTTGGCGTCGAGCCCGAGCACCGACGCGGCCCGCCCCGCCAGTACGCCGGCGCCGTAGCCCTCGCCGCAGGCCATGTCGATCACGGCGGCCCCCTCGACGCGCTCGGCGATCCACTCGTAGACGACGAGGTGGCGGCGGTACCAGTAGTTCTCGGCCGGAACGTCGGGTAGCGTCCGCTCGCCGGTCAGCTTCAGCGGCGGGACCCCGGGGGGCTGGTCAAGCTGAACGTAGGCGTTCGCCGGCACGGCCCGACAGGGTAATGTGCGCGCCCGATGCAGGCCGTGAGAGACGCTGACGAGATCCGCGACGCCAACACCCGCTACCACGATGTGGCAGCCGAGAGCTACGACTCAAAGTGGGGCATCGACTTCGGACCGATCGGCCAGAGCCAGGTGCTGGGCAAGCTCCGCAAGCTGGTCGGACCGGAGCTCGACCGCGGCTACAAGCGCTCGCTGGAGATCGGCGCCGGGACCGGCTACTTCACGCTGAACCTGATGCAGGCGGGCGTCGTCGCCGAGGCGACGTGCACGGACATCTCGCCGGGGATGGTGAGCACCCTCGGCGCCAACGCGCGCCGGCTCGGCCTGAACGTCCGCGCCGCCCGCGCCGAGGCGGAGTCGCTGCCGTTCGCCGATCAGAGCTTCGACCTCGTGCTCGGTCACGCCGTGCTGCACCACCTCCCCGATCTCGGGCGGTCGTTCTCTGAGTTTCATCGCGTTCTGCGCCCCAGCGGGCGGCTCGTGTTCGCGGGCGAGCCCTCGCGCTTCGGCGACCGGCTGGCACGAATCCCAAAGCAGACCGCGCGACGCCTCTCCCCGCTGTGGCGGACGGCGATGCGCGCCCGCAGCGCCCCGCCGCCCGCCGCGCCCGGCTCGGCCGACGAGCACGAGCACGAGCTGGAGCACGTCGTCGACATCCACGCCTTCGCCCCCGGCGACCTGGGCAAGCTCGCCCGCCGTGCCGGCTTCACCGATGTCACCGTCCGCGGCGAGGAGCTCGTGGCGAACTGGTTCGGGTGGTTCAACCGGGTGCTGGAGGCGAGCGCCGAGCCCGACGACGTGCCGATGCTCTGGCGACGCTACGCCTTCCACGGGTATCTGGTGCTGCAACGGCTCGACGAGCACGTGCTCGAGCCGCTGCTCCCACCGGCGCTGTTCTACAACCTGCTCGTCTCGGCGCGCCGGGCGTCCTGAGGGCCCGGCCGGGGCCGCCGGTTCTTAGACTTAACGACGATGTCGATGGAGCTCACCCGCGTCGAGGACTTCCCGCTGTTCCCTCTGGGTCTCGTCGCGCTCCCGACCGAGCTGGTGCCGCTCCACATCTTCGAGCAGCGCTACAAGACGATGGTCAATGTCTGCATCGACCAGGATCGCGAGTTCGGGATCGTGTGGCTGGCCGACGACGGCCTGCGCGAGATCGGCTGTGCGTGCCTCGTCGACCGCGTGCTGGAGCGGCTGGACGACGGCCGCCTGAACATCGTCGTGCGGGGCACGCGCCCGATCCGCGTGCTGGAGCGCCAGCCGCACCTCGCCTACCCGGCGGGGATCGTCGAGTTCGTCGCCGACCGCGAGGAGACGAGCGACGCCGAGCAGTCCGACCACGCCCACGCCGCCTACGCCGAGCTCGTGAAGCAGGCCACCGGCCGCGACGCCGACGAGGCGGAGGTGGCCGCCATGAGCGCCTACGCGATGGCGGCGACCGTCGAGCTCGGCCTGGAGGCCAAGCAGGGCCTGCTCGACCTGCGCAGCGAGAACGCCCGGATGCGGTTCGTCACGCGGCTGTTCCGCGGCGCCCTGAAGAAGCTGGACTTCGCCGATCGCGCCGAGACCCGCGCGCGCTCCAATGGCAAAGTCCGCTTCGGCTAGGGCGTGCCGACGATGATCGTGAACAGCGTCATGAACGCGCCGAAGGCGAGGCAGTAGATCCCAAACGGGACGAGGTTGCGAGCCTTGAAGTAGCGCGTCAGGAAGTGCACGGTGACCACGGCGATCACGGCCGAGACGGCGAGCGCCACCACCGCCTCGATGCGGAGGTTGTGCGCCTGGGCGGCGGTCGCGTAGCCGTGGCCCAGATGGATCTTGCCCGTCAGGTCGGGGAACTTCAGCAAGCCCGCCGCCAGGATCGGCGGCGTGGCCAGCAGAAAGCCGAAGCGGGCGGCGTCCTCGTTGTCGAGGCCGCGCAGGAGACCGCTCGTCATGACGATGCCATCGCGGCTGATGCCCGCGATCAGGGCCAACGTCTGGAAGGTGCCGATGACGCCCGCCTCGCGGTACTCCAGCGTGTCCAGGCGGCGCCCGCCGTCGGCCTTCACGCCTTCGCGCTGCGCGAGAGCGCGAACCTCGCTCCGGCGCCTCAGACGCTCGGCGGAGAGCAGGATGCAGCCGTTGAACATCAGAAAGATGGCCGCCGCCAGCGGCTTGGCCAGCGCGACGCGAACGGGGTGCTCCAGCAGGAGGCCGAGGATCCCGACCGGGATGGTCGCGATCACGATCAGCCAGGCCAGACGCTCGGTGGAGGACTCCACGGCGAAGCGGCGCAGGCGGATCGTGCGCCACAGCGAGACGAAGAAGCCCTTGATCACGGCGATCCAGGTCCGCCAGAAGTAGATCAGCAGGCCAATCGCGCTGCCGACGTGGAGCATCACGACGAACGCGAGCCACGGGGATTCGGACTGTGACTGCCAGGCGACGATGTTGTGCCAGCGGAACAGCGTCGGGAACAGCACCGTGTGGCCGAGGCTGGAGACCGGGAACAGCTCGGTGGCACCCTGGAGGACGCCCAGGACGATGGCCTGGAAGGTGGTGACGAGATGTGCGGAGGCAGCGGTCAGCATTGCGGCGGTGACAGTACCCGGACACGCCGAGACCCGTCGATCTGAGAATTAGGGCGTTCTCATCAGGCCAGTACGGCGGCGCCGCCCCGGCGCGGATCGCCGCCTCCCCAGAAGCGCCCCTCGGCGTCGCGCTGCACCGCCTGCGTGCCCCCGAAGAACAGGTTGCGCTCGCGGAACGGCACGACGCGGAAGCCGGCGCCTTGCAGCGCCGCCGTATCGATGCCCGGCTCGGCGTAGACGACGCCATCCTCGAAGTGCAGCCGCGGCGCCTCGACGGCCTGCGAGGCGATCAGGCCGTCGTCGAGCGTCCGCACGATCGTCTGCAGGATCGCCGAGCGGATCCGGTTCGATCCGGCGCTGCCGAGCACCAGCTCGGGCTGTCCGTCGTGGAGCACGATCGTCGGGGCCATCATGCTCGGCAGCCGGCGGCCGGGCGGATGACGATGGAAGCCGAGTGGGTTCAGATCCTGCTCGCCGAGCATGTTGTTCAGGTGAACACCGGTACCGGGCACGATCACGCCCGAGCACGATCCGGCCGAGCACGTCACCGAGCAGGCCATGCCGCCGGCGTCGATCACGGCGATGTGCGTGGTCGACCCAAGCGGGCCGCCGAGCAGGAAGCCGCGGACGAAGCCTGGGTCGGTGAGTCCCTCGAGGAAGGTCGGCGTGCGCTCGCGCTGAGCGCGCTCCATGACGGCGGCCAGGCGCGGCGCATCGGGTGCTGCGGGGTCGTGCTCCAGCAGCGACAGCGCCCACGCGATCAGGATCCCGCCGGCCGAGGGCGGCGGGTTGGTGACGACGTCGCGCCCGCGGTACTGGGCACGGATCGGTTCGCGATCGATCACCTGGTAGGCCTCGAGGTCGGCCATCGTCAAGAGCCCGCCGCGCTCGGACAGCCAGGCGACGATCGCGCGCCCGATCTCGCCGCCGTAGAACGGCGCGGCGCCCTGCGCCCCGAGCCGCTCCAGCGCGTCGGCCAGCTCCGGCTGACGGATCACGCCGCCGACGCCGAGCAACGTCCCGCCCGGCGCGAACAGCGCGGCGCACTCAGGCGTCGAGGTGACGATCGCGGCGAGGATCTCGACGATGTACGCCTGCTCGGTGTTTAGGGCCACCCCCTCCCGCGCGTGGCGGATGGCTGGCTTCACCAGCTCGGCCAGCGGCACCGTCCCGAACCGCTCGGACGCCGCGCACACGCCCGCCGGCGTGCCGTAGCCGCCGACCGAGGCGACGCCGATGTTGAACTCCTGCACGGCGTCGCCGAACGAGATCGCCACTGGCAGCAATGCAGCCCGGTGACCGGCCGCCAACCCCCGGCCCGGCGCCTCGACGAAGAAGTCAAGCAGCACAGGTTCGCTGCCCGGCACGGCGATCAGCATGTACCCGCCGGCGCCGAGCCCGGTGAGCAGCGGCTCGCACACGAACGAGGTGAGCATCGCCCCGAGCGCCGCGTCGACGGCGTTGCCGCCGTCACGCAGCACTCCGGCCCCGGCCGCGGCGCTCAGCGGGTGGCCGGCGGCGATCACGCCCCGTCCGCGCCCGGCCATCAGATCGCTAGCGGCGCGGTATGAACTCGGGTACGTCGAGCTCGTGCGGGTCCCGGCGACCTCGGCTGACGCGCGGCTCCGACACCCAGGTATCCGGGCTGGGCGTGCGCTCGCGCGGGGAGCGGCGGGCCCCCATGTCGCGGCCGTCGGGCTCGGCGCGCTTCGGCGCCGGACCGTAGCCGGTGGCGACGACCGTCACCCAGACCTGGTCCTCGAGCTTCTCGTCGACCATCGCGCCGAAGATGATGTTGGCGTCCGGGTGGGCGGCCTCGGCGACCGCCTTGGCGGCCTCGTTGACCTCCCACAGCGAGATGTCGCGGCCACCGGTGATCGACAGCAGGATCGAGCGCGCGCCCTCCATGCTCGTCTCCAGCAGTGGCGAGGCGACGGCCTGCTCGGCTGCCTCGATGGCCCGCCGGTCGCCCGTGCCCATGCCGATGCCGAGGAGCGCGTTGCCGGCGTCGGACATGATCGTGCGCACGTCGGCGAAGTCGAGGTTGATCAGCCCCGGCAGCGTCACCAGGTCGGAGATTCCCTGCACGCCCTGGCGGAGCACGTCGTCGGCGACGCGGAATGCCTCGACCATCGACGTGTGGCGGTCGAGCACGGTCAGCAGCCGGTTGTTGGGGACGACGATCAGCGTGTCGACCTCGGCGGCCAGCGCCTCGATCCCGGCCTCGGCCTGGTCGCGGCGGCGACTGCCCTCGAACTGGAACGGGCGGGTGACGATGCCGACGGTCAGCGCGCCGAGCTCACGGGCGATCTGCGCCACCACGGGCGCCGCTCCGGTGCCCGTGCCGCCGCCGGCGCCGGCCGCGATGAAGACCATGTCCGAGCCGCGGAGCATCGCCTTGATCCGGTCGTACTCCTCCTTGGCCGCGGCGCGTCCCAGCTCGGGGTTGGAGCCCGAGCCGAGGCCCTTTGTGATCCCGTCGCCGATGTGCAGCGTCTCGGCGGCCGCCGATGTCTGCAGCGACTGCAGGTCGGTGTTCAGCGCGATGAACTCGACGCCCTCGATCTCGGCCTCGATCATCCGGTTGACCGCGTTCACGCCGGCGCCACCGACGCCAACGACG
Organism: Solirubrobacteraceae bacterium; assembly: GCA_035552615.1. Lineage (GTDB taxonomy): Bacteria > Actinomycetota > Thermoleophilia > Solirubrobacterales > Solirubrobacteraceae > Palsa-465. The sequence continues at coordinate 38,503 of DASZLC010000100.1, read as the reverse complement.
CGCAGGACCGGCGTGCCGACCGGCTTCGGCACCGCGAAGCCGTCGCTGAGACGCTCGGCGCGGGCGTAGACGTCGGGCTCGGGCATCGCCGCGGGGACGATCGCCGGCTCCGGCGCGGGCGGCGCCGGGCGCTCCATGAAGTTCTCCGGGATGTCGGCCGAGAACACCTGTCGCAGGCGCTCCTGCGGCGACGGAACGGCGGGGGCCTCGGGCTCGGCGGGGGCCTCGGGCCCGGCGGGGGCCTCGGCGGCCGGCCCCGTCGCCTCGCCCTGCTCGTTCGCGTCGGGCCGGGGCAGCGCGAGCTGCTCATCCGAGCTCGGCAACGCGGCCTGCTCCCCGGGCGCGCCGGTGTCCTCGCTGGTCTTGCGGAACAAGGCCGCCAGCGGGCCCTCGCGCATGCTCGCACGCTTATTTGTGGGCATTGGAAAGGACCTCCCTCGCAAGCTGCCTGTAGGCGTGGGCGGCTAGCCCATCAGGATCGTACTTCAGTACCGACATGCCCTTCACAGGCGCTTCGGCGAAACGGACCGTCTTACGGATTCGCGATGCGAACACGCGGTCTCCGAAGTTCTCCTCCAGCAGCTCGATCGCCTCCTTGGCGTGCAGCGTGCGGGAGTCGACGAGGGTCGGCAGGATGCCCTCGATATCGATGTCCGGGTTCAGGTTCTCCCGGATCATCGCCAGCGTGTTCTGCAGCTGGATCAGGCCGCGCATCGACAGATATTCGCACTGAACGGGGACGATCACCTTGTGCGCCGCCGTCAGCGCGTTGATCGTCAGCAGCCCGAGGCTCGGCGGCGTGTCGATGCAGATGAAGTCGTAGTCCTCGGCGATCGGCCGAAACGCCTTCTCCAGCGACCGCTCGCGGCCGATCATCGTCGACATCGCGATCTCCGCGCCGGCGAGGTCGATCGAGGCACACGCGATATCGATCTCGCGCTTCACGATCACGTCGCGGATCGGGACCTGATGGACCAGCACGTCGTACATCGACTTCTGCAGCGTGTCGGGGTCGACGCCTTGTGACATGGTCAGGTTGCCCTGGGGATCCATGTCGACGCACAGGACGCGATGACCCTCCTCGGCGAAGGCGACCGCGAGGTTTAGTGTGGTGGTGGTCTTGGCGACGCCGCCCTTCTGGTTGGCGAACGCGATCACCTTGGCGGTGGCCGTCACGAGTGGCTCCGGTGGGCTCGGGAACTCATACGCGGCTGTATTCGCAGGCACCACGGGAATTCCTTTGTATTCGGCCCCACCCGCCCAACCGCTATGTTCCGGCGCCGTGCATGGCCTGCTTGATCACCGGCTGGTGTTCGTCACGGGCAAGGGGGGCGTCGGAAAGTCGACGGTCGCGACGGCGATCGGTCTGCTGGCCGCCCGCCGCGGGTTGCGCACGATCGTCGCCGAGCTCTCCAGCCAGGACCGGATCCAGCGCGCGTTCGACAGGGAGGTCGCGCAGTTCGAGGAGGTCGAGCTCGCTCCCGGCCTTTCGACGATCTCGATCGACCCCCAGCACGCCATGGAGGAGTACCTGCGGGTGAAGGCCGGGCCGCTCGGCTCGGCGCTCGGGCAGAGCCGCCTGTTCGGCGTCTTCGCGATGGCCACGCCCGGGATGCGCGAGCTGCTCACCATCGGCAAGGTGTGGGAGCTGGCCCAGCTGCACCGGCGCACGCGCGGCGCCGCGCCGTACGACCTCGTGATCGTCGATGCCCCCGCCACCGGCCACGGCGTCGGGCTGCTCCGCACCCCGCGGACGTTCGCCGAGATCGCGCTGGTCGGGCCGATCGCCGCCCAGGCCAACGCGATCGCCGCGACGATCGCCGACCGCGCCTTCACCGGCGTCGTCGCCGTCTGCACCGCGGAGGAGATGCCCGTCAACGAGACGATCGAGCTGAACGACGAGCTCGCCGGCGACGGGCTCGGGCTCGACCTGGTGATCGTCAACGCCGTCTACCCGGACCGGTTCGACGGTGCCGAGGCCGAGCAGCTCGCCGCCGTGGCCGTGAGCTCGGAGTCATCTGGGACGCGCGGCGCGGTCAGGGCCGCGCTGTCGGAGCACGCCCGCGCCCAGACCCACGCCGCCCAGCGCGCCCGTCTGACCGAGGAGCTCGCCGCTCCGGTCATCACCCTCCCCTACGTGTTCGGCGAGGAGCTCGGCCGGGGCGAGCTGGAGGCGCTGGCCGACGCGCTGCAGGACGCGACCCGGTGAGTGTCGCCGAGCTCCTGGACGGTCGCCGCGTGTGCGTGTGCGGCGGCTCCGGCGGCGTCGGCAAGACGACGACCTCGGCGGCGATCGCGCTCGGGATGGCGGCCCAGGGGGCGCGTGTCGCCGTCGTGACGATCGATCCGGCCAAGCGCCTGGCCAACGCGCTCGGGCTGGAGCAGCTGCAGAACGAGCCGCGGCGGATCGCCCCGGAACGCCTCGCCGCCGGCGGCATGGAGATCTCCGGTGAGCTGTGGGCGATGATGCTTGACCCGAAGCGGACGTTCGACGAGCTGATCGACCGGATTGCCCCCGACGCCCAGCGGGCGGCGGACATCAAGGCCAATCGCGTCTACCGGCAGCTGTCGAGCGCCGTCTCCGGCTCGCAGGAGTTCACCGCCATCGCCAAGTTGTTCGACCTGCAACGCGAAGGCGACTTCGACCTGCTCGTGCTCGACACCCCGCCGTCGCGCAACGCGCTGGACTTCCTCGACGCGCCTGGCCGGCTCACCTCGTTCCTGGAGGGCCGGGCGCTGAAGACGTTCGTCCGCCCGCCCGGCGGCCTCGGGCTCGGGATGCGGGTCCTCGGCCGCGGCGCCTCGCCGCTGTTCGGCGTCCTGCGGCGCATCACCGGGATCGACCTGCTGTCGGACCTATCGTCGTTCTTTGGCCTGCTCGGCGACATGACCGACGACTTCAGCGAGCGCGCCGCCGCCGTCGAGGCGATGCTGAAGGCGCCGAGCACGGCGTTCTTAATTGTCACCTCGGCCCACGATCACGCGATCGACGAGGCGATCTGGTTCCGGCGCACATTGCAGGAATCGGGGCTGCCGTTCGCGGGCGCGATCGTCAACCGCGTCCACCACGATCTGCTCGACGGCGGCGAGCCCGACGACCTGGCCGCGCCGCTGGCGGCCGAGATCGGCCGCTCGCTCGGCGGACGGGTGATCGCCAACCTCCACGACTACCACGTACTGGCCCGCCGCGACCAGCGCAGCATCGCCCGGCTGCGCCGGGCGCTCGGCGCCCGTCCGCTCCTGCAGGTTCCGCACTTCGACGACGACGTCCACGACATCGCCGGCCTGCTGCAGGTGACGCGCTACCTGTTCGCCTCGGAGGACGAGCGGGCGCGGATGCTCGCCGACGTCGTGTCCTGAAACATTTTCTCGCGCCGGGGGGGCGAATTCCCGCCGCTGCGGGCTCTTAATGGAGCAGGGACCGACTCCGAGAGCGAGGCCATTCGATGAGCAACGGCAGCACGACGGCGGACACGGCGGTGAGCCTCCGGGCGCGGGCGCGGATGTTGTCCTGCGCCCAGACACGACTGTGGGCGGCGGCGAGCATGGTCGCCCTGGGGGCCGGTTCGCCGCTGGCGTGGCTGAGCGCATCGGCGCTTGGCGCCGGCACGGTCACGGTGACGCTCAGCGGCTTCGTCGGCCGTGACGGCTGGTGGACGCTCGGAACGGCGGTGGTCGGGCTGATCGTGCTGCTCGACCCGGTATGGGCGCCGTACTCCGGCTGGCCGGCGCGCCATCGGCACGACGTCTGGCGCGGCTTGATGTGGTTTTCCGCCGCGAATTGCTTCGACACGATCTTCTGGACCCTCGCGGGCCAGGACGAACCGTGGCGACCGGCCTGGGGCCTCTACCTCGTGCTCGCCGCGCTGCTGTCGGGGCTCGCCGCGGAGTGGACCCTCCGCCAGCAGCGATCCTCCCGCACGGTCGAGCTCACGCCGCCTCGACGGTGATAGCGGCGGCCTGCGCGCCGGCCCAGCTCGCCCACGCCAGCAGCACCGGCTGCCAGCGCTCGCGCGGCGCCGCCCCGAGGTCGTCGGGCGTGTACAGCGCCAACCGTCCCTGGTGCAGCAGCTCCCACACGGCTCGCTCGGCCAGGGCGAGCTGCTCGGAGACGCGACGGCGGGGGTTCTCGGCGCCCGCCATCGCCACGATCGCGCCGAGCGTCACCGGGCCCACCGACGCGGCCTGGAGTACCGCCGCCTTGAACTCCTCGACGCCGGCCGCGCCCGGCCCGTCCGAGGGGCCCGCCTCGCGAACGGCGGCCAGGACCTGGTCGGTGACGTAGCTGCCGGCGCGCTCGGCGTTCGCCCAGCCGCGTCCGAGACCCATCTCGGCGGTGGCGATCGGCGGGCCGGCGAGGACCTTCAGCTTGGCCTTCTTCGGCGTGTAGGGGCGCTCGTCGAGCTCGACATCACGCCCGGCCAGCCACGGGACCAGGATCTGGGCCTCCAGCTGCGGCCGGGACAGGTTGAAACGCCGGGCGCTGTTGAACCCCTGCTTCAACTCGACGTGGTAGACGGGCTCGGTCGTCAATTCTGCTGCCCGCGGGCGATCGCGAGGCACGCCTCGCACCGTGGCCACGGCGGGTTCCACGGATAGCCGGTCACGTCGCGACCGCACAACGAGGTGTCGGGGTCCTCGTCGGTGACGAGGTGACAGAGCTCCTCGAAGCCCTCGTTCCCGATCCGCGGCACGTTGATGCAGCGCGGATCGACGTTCGGTGTCCTGACCTTCTCGGCGGCGCTCGGGGTCACCCGTGTCAGATTACCTCTGGACGTAGAACGAGCGGACCCGAAAAGGCCCGCTCGTGTCTACGATCGCGCTCCCTCTCAACTACTGAGAGCCCCAGGACTTACGTGGTCGTGCCTGGTGGCAGGACACTCCCGGCCCCCGGAGGGACCGAGTGGGGAGCGGTCGCCCTTAAGGCTATCGCAGCCCGGCGGCCGCGGTCTGGAGCAGATCGTCGGCCACCGTGCGGAGGTCCTCGTCGAGATGGCCGCACAGGACGTCGCGCAACAGCGCCCGCAGGTGCTCGGCGAGCTCCTCGACGAGCTTGTCGACGCCCGGGCCCGCCGGTGCGAGCCCGGCGACCACGGCGCGCTCCAGCGAGATCGCGTGGGCGGTCCGCTCGGCCAGCGCGGTCCGGTCCGGCGGCTGGGCGCAGATCACCGCCAGCCGCTGAGCCAGCCGCCCGCTGCTTGGCCCCTCCGGCTCCAGCAGCGCCCGGAGGGCCAGCAGGTAGTCGGTGAGCGCCTCAAACGGCGCGAACCGCTCGCAGCCCATCTCGTAGCGGCCCAGCGCCCACGCCACCTCGCCGCCGGTCGGCATGCGCCGGGCGATCAGGTTGCAGAACGCGCGCAGCTCGTCCTCCTGGGAGGCCGCGATCAGCGTGATGAAGCGCGGGCGTCCGGTGGAGCCAAATGCGATCGCCCGCCAGGCGCCTTCGTCCGAGCGGGTCCAGACGTTCGGGCCGAGCGCGTACCCCCCGCGCTCGAACAATCGCATCGCGGTCAGCACGCGCCGAAAGCGGCTGCGCGCCTGTGCGATCGGGACCCGCGCCGTGCGCTCCTGCGTGGCCGTGAGCACGAGCAGCACATGCGGCTCCTGGGAGCGGGCGTCAACCCCTCCGGCCCCCCACACCGCCTCCGTCGGCGCGTCTTTCAGCGCATCGCCAGGGACGAGCGCCAATCCGTCGCCGAGCGGCACCTCGGTCGCATCGGGAGCGAGCGCGACGCCAAGCAGCGGCACGATCACGGTGGTGACGCAGCGGCCCTCGTAGACGGCGTGCTCCAGCTCTTCGTAGGCGACCTCAAAGCGCCCGTCGTCGAGCCCGAACTCGCTGCGCTCCTCGAATACCCGGGCCAGGAAGCAGCGCAGCGCCGCGTCGGCGCGCTCGCGTCCGGCCGCCGGGATGTGCGACTCGCCGCGCAGCGTCAGATATCGCTCGATCCCATCGGCCTCGGCCAGCGCCCGGGACGCGGCCGCGTAGCTCGGAAGCGTCGCCAGCAGCCCGAGGCGCTCGCGGATGAACGACCCGGTCAGCGGCCGGTAGCAGTACAGGGGGACCCGGCCGGGGCGCCCGGGGTCGCTCTCGACGATCTCGAACGGGATCTCCACCCCGCCCAGGGTCTCGTTGGTGAGCTGCAGCGCGGAGTCGCCGGTGAACTCGCGGAGGATCGTGTACAGGCTGCCGTTGCGCACCCGGGACTGGTTCTCCGTGGCCTGAGGCGATCCTGCTCGCCTCGACGAATTCGGGGCGTTAGGGTCCGCGCTCGATCGCCGCAAGATGGGCGACGTTGTCGGCGTCGTCGCGCTCGGTGCTGACGACACCGGCGAACCACGCGGTCAGAATCTCGTCCAGCTGCGCCGCCGAGGTGGCGCGCAGGCTGATGGCCAGCACGTTGGCATCGTTCCAGCGCCGCGCGCCCTCGGCGGTGACGGCGTCGGCGCACAGGGCGGCGCGGATGCCGGGGACCTTGTTGGCCGCGATCGAGGCGCCGGTCCCGGTCCAGCAGGCGACGATCGCCTGCTCGGCGCGGCCGTCGGCGACGTCGCGCGCCGCCGCCTCGCTCGCCCACGCCCAGTCAGGCCGCTCAGCTGCGTTCAGCGCGCCGTGAAGGATCGGCTCGTGGCCGTGCTCCCGCACGGCATCGATGAGCCGCTCGGCCACGCCGGTCAGCTCATCGGCGGCGACGGCGATCCGCACGGCGGCCGGGGCCGCTCAGGCGGCGGCGACGACAGGCGCGCGGTCGCTGGCGCGGTGGTCCAGCTCGGCGTCGTCAGCGGCTGGTGCACACGCATCGTCGGCGTCGTCGACGCCGGTCAGCCAGCGCAGCCCGTAGGTGCGCATGTCCTCGATCAGCGGCACGAGCGCGCGGCCCTTCGTGGTGAGCGCGTACTCGACCCGCGGCGGCACCTCGGGGAAGGTCTGGCGGGCGACGATGCCCTCCTCCTCCAGCGCGCGCAGCCGGAGCGACAGCGTCCGCGGGCTGATGCCCTGCAGCGAGCGCTCCAGCTCGCAGAAGCGGGATCGGCCCTCGGCCAGGTCCCTGATCACCAGGAGCGTCCACTTCCCACACACAACCTCCGCCGTGCGGCAAACCGGACATGTGTCCTTGGTTTCCATCCGGACACCAAGTCTAGCGCAAAGCTTCACGAACTGAAGTAGGCGCTCCTGGCTCAGGCGGCCATGCCGGGCGGCGGCGCGGACGAGTGGCTGCCGTTGGCGAGGCCGGGAACGCCGGCCGGCGCGGCCGGTACGGCGGCGGGGCGCGAGCTGACGGCCTGGGCGTCGGGGCCGAAGCTGCCCGGATCGCGGTCGCGGCCGAGCAGGTCGTCCATCGACGTCGCGGTGCGCCCGTCGGCGGCGACCAGCAGCTTGAAGTCGTGCGGGCTGGTGGCGACGCGCAGGGCGTCCTCCATCGTCACGCGGCCGGCCTGGTAGTGGCGCAGCAGGGCCTGGTCGAAGGTCTGCATCCCGTAGTACTCGCCCTCGGCGATCACCTCGCGCAGGCGGGAGGTCTGATCGGGGTCGACGATCATGTCGCGGGCGCGGCCGGTCATCCTCAGGATCTCGCAGACGCACACGCGACCGTCGCGGTCGGGCGTCTGCACGAGCCGCTGGGAGACGACCCCCTTCAGCGTGCCGGCGAGCATCGAGCGCGCCTGGTTCTGCTCATGGGGCGGGAAGAAGTCGATGATGCGGTTCACGCTCTCGGCGGCGTCCAGCGTGTGGACCGTCGAGAGCACGAGGTGGCCGGTCTCGGCGGCGGACAGGGCCGTGCGGACCGTCTCCTCGTCGCGCATCTCGCCGATCAGGATCACATCGGGGTCCTGGCGCAGCACGCGGCGCATGGCGCGGCTGAAGGACACCGTGTCCATCCCGACCTCGCGCTGGTTGATGATCGAGTTACGGTCCGTGTGCAGGTACTCGATCGGATCCTCGATCGTGACGATGTGGCGCGCCTTCGTCTCGTTGATCTGGTCGATGATCGCGGCGAGCGTCGTTGACTTGCCCGACCCAGTCGTGCCGGTGAGCAGGATCAGCCCGCGCTCCTCGTCGGCCAGCTCCCGGATCACCGCCGGGAGGCCGAGCTCCTCGACCGTGCGCACCGAGAACGGGATCACACGCGCGGCGATCGACACCCAGCCGCGCTGCTGGAAGGCGTTCACACGAAAGCGGGCAAGGCCGGGGACGGCGTAGGCGAAGTCGACCTCATGCTCCTTCTCGAAGTCGAGCAGCTTGGCCTCGTCGGTCAGCATCTCGCGCAGCACCCGCCACGTGTCCTCGGGCTGGAGCGGCTCGTACTCCTCCATCGGGCCGAGCCGGCCGTGCACGCGCGCCAGCGGGCGCGAATGAACCTTCAGGTGAAGGTCCGAGCCCTCGTCGCGGACCAGCTTGCCGAGCGCCTCGTGCAGATCGAACACATCGGCTGCATCGGCGCGCGGCCCGGCGGACTTGAACGCGTCCAGCGGCCCTGGACGTATACGTCCGCCCCGCCCCGCGCGGCCCGCCCCCGATGCGCCGGCCCGCCCCGGCCCGACCGGCCCGCCCCGGCCCACCCGGCCCACCCGTCCCACTCGGCCCGCCCGGCCCGCCCGGCCCGCCCGGCCCGCCCGTCCCACCCGGCCCACCCCGCCCACCCGGCCCACCCCGGCCCACCCCGGCCCACCCGCCCCGATGCACCGGAACATAGTTTGTTCCAGAAGTCCTATATAGCGAACCTACGCGCCAAAGAATCCGCGCGCGGGCCATCTGGAACGACAGCCGGCCCGCCCCGGAGCGCGCGGGTCGTCTGGAACGACAGCCGGCCCGCCCCCGAGCGCGCGGGTCGCCTGGAACGACAGCGGGCCCGCCCCCGAGCGCGCGGCTCGAGGACGGGCCCGAAGGGCCTACAAACGACTAGGCGACGTCGCGGAGCTTCTGCGCTTCGGCCAGCGACTGCAGCTTCTTCAGCGACTGGTTCTCGATCTGGCGGATGCGCTCGCGGGTGACGTTGAACGTGCGTCCGACCTCGTCCAGCGTCCGCGGGTGCTCGCCGCCGAGCCCGTAGCGCAGCTCCAGCACGCGCCGCTCGCGGTACGAGAGGTTCTCCAGCGCCTCGCGCAGCGCCTCCTTGGTGAGGATCTCCGCAGCGCGCTCGTACGGGGACTCGGCCCGCTCGTCGGCGATGAACTGGCCGAACTCCGACTCCTCCTCGTCGCCGACCGGCTTCTCCAGCGAGACCGGCGCCTGAGCGGAGCGCTTGATCGACTCGACCTCCTCCGGCTCGATCCCCGTGACCTCGGCGATCTCCTCGGCGGTGGGCTCGCGTCCGAGCTCGGTCACCAGCTTGCGCTCGGCGCGGCCGATCTTGTTCAGCTTCTCAACCACGTGCACGGGGATGCGGATCGTCCGGGCCTTGTCGGCGAGCGCGCGAGCGATCGCCTGCCGGATCCACCACGTCGCGTACGTGGAGAACTTGAATCCCTTCCGGTAGTCGAACTTCTCGGCCGCGCGGACGAGACCGAGCGTCCCCTCCTGGATCAGATCGAGGAACGGGAGGCCTTGGTTCCGGTAGTTCTTGGCAATCGAGACGACGAGTCGGAGGTTCGACTCGACCATCTTCTGCTTCGCATCCAGGTCACCGCGCTCGATCCGCTTGGCGAGATCGACCTCTTCCTGCGCCGTCAGCAGGCGCACCTTGCCGATGTCCTTCAGGAACAGCTGAAGGGAATCGGTGGTCATGTCCGGCTTCAGATCGAGCGCCGTCTTCGCCTTCCGGCGACCGCGCTTGTCGGGCGCGCGCTCGACCTCAGTCGCCGCCAGCGCCGGATCGACCTCCTCGACGAGCTCGATTTCGGCCCGCTCCAAGAATCCGTGCAGCTCTTCGACGTCCGCCTCGTCGAGGTCGAGCTCGGAGACCGCGGTGGCGATGTCGGCGTAGGTGAGGACGCCGAGCTGCTGCCCGCGGTTGACGAGACCCTTGACCTCTTCAAGTTCCTGCAATTCCGCTACTGACATCTGGTTCCGTTTCCAGTCTTGGCGCCGCCGCCTGCGTGGGCGCCGACGCTGATGGATCAATGCTCGGGCTGCTGCAACTTGGGCATAGGCCCGCTACCCAATCACATTGATTGTAGTCACTATATTTTCTGAAGTCAAGGCGTTCAATGAACGCCGCGGGCTGCGTCTAGGCAGCTGGACCGCACGAGCGGTCCCACTATTACTACGTAAAACGAGGCCGACCGTTTCAAGTTGCGCCAGTTTTTCCACTCGGGCTCGCGCCGGCGGTGGACGGCGCCGGGCCGGTACGCGATCATGTCGGGAGCGAATGAGCGAGCAGAAGCCCACAGACGTCCTCGGCTCGCTGCCGCGGAGCAGGCCGCACCGGCGCAGCGAGAAGCGCCCGGCGCGCCCGGCCGCGCCGGCCGATGCACCCCAGCCAGCCGCCCCGCTCACCGCCGTCGCCGACGCCCCAGAGCCGGCGAAGCCACGCGCCACGAAGCCGCCCGCGGCAAAGCCACGCACCGCAAAGCCACGCACCGCAAAGCCACGCACCGCAAAGCCACAGGCCGCGAAGCCACAGGCCGCGAAGCCACGCACCGCGAAGCCACAGGCCACGAAGCCACAGGCCGCGAAGCCGGCGACCCCGTCCGGGAGGGTGGCCGCCCAGAAGGCGGCCAAGCCGGCGCCGGCCGGCCGCACCGACCTGATCGGCACGGCCGTCCAGGCGGCCGCCGAACTGACCGAGATCGGGCTGTCGGCGACCGCGCGGGCGCTGCGCGGCGCCGTCTCACGGCTCCCGCGTCCGTAGCCCGACCGCGGGATTAATCCCGCTTTTAGCGACACATTTCGTCGGCGGCGGGGCCTGTACAGCGGCGTTTTGTATACTTCGCGCCGCCTTCCCACGCCGAACGGTTGTTCGTCAGCGAACAGCCGACGGGGGAACCACTGCGGATCGATGATCCGCCGGGGCGAATCGGCTCTGATACGAGCCGTAGCGCTTATAGCGCGAGCCCGTCAGCTCACCTCGTAGGCACCACGAAGACCAGGACCGGACGTTCAACGTGATTCCCCGCTCAACGAGACACGCTGTCGCAACCCTGCTCGCCGCCGTCGGCACCCTGGCCGCGCCGGCGCTCGCGCACGCCGCCTCGGGCGCCTCAAGCACGTCAGGCGCCTCGGGCGCCTCAGGCACCTCAGGCGCCTCCGGGGGCTCCGGCGGCTCCGGCCTGTCCCCCAGCGCCTCGCCCGTCTCCGCCCCTGGCGCCACGGCCAGCAGTCCGCTGGTCGGCAACGGCAACGCGACCGTGACCGCGTCGGGCGCCGGGATCACCGTCTCCAGCACGGCCACCGCGCTGCTGCGCAACGAGCTCACGTTCTCCGGGACGGTTCCCGCCTCCGACGCCGGCGACGCGATCGAGATCGAGCGGCTCGGACACGAGACGAACTGGCAGTGGGCGCCGACAGCCGGATCGACGGTCGCGTCGAACGGCGGGTTCTCCACAACGTGGCTCACGAACCACATCGGCGCCTTCTCGATCCGCGCGATCGTCCAGAGCGCGTCGGCCCACGCCGCCGCGGTCTCTCCCGCGCTGTCGGTGATCGTGTACCTGCCGGCCGTCGCCACGTGGTACGGCCCCGGCTTCTACGGCCAGCGACTGGCCTGCGGGGGGCGGCTGCGCCACTCGACGCTCGGCGTCGCCAATCGCTCGCTGCCATGCGGCACGAAGGTCGCGCTGATGTTCCAGGGCCGGACGATCACCGTTCCGGTCGTTGACCGCGGGCCGTACGCCAACCACGCCAGCTGGGACCTCACCGCGGCGACCGCCGACGCGCTCCGAATCAGCGGGACGGAGACGATCGGCGCCGCCTCGCTCCGGCCCGAGCCGGCGACCTGAGCGCGGCCTGTCCCGCGCCGGGGTCAGAACCGCCAGAATCCGCGGCATGCCCCATCCCCCCGAACCGCGCACCGTGAAGCTCGGGGCGCTCGGCGCGACGGTGGCGATCGCATCCGGAGCGAGCGCCTACGCGCTTTCCCGCCAGCGCCGGCGCCAGCAGCTACCGGGCCGTGCCGTGATCGTCTCGCCCCGCAAGTCGACGTCGATCGCCCACGACGGCGCCGTCCGTTCGGTCCAGTCGGCCGAGCTGACGATGCCCGACGAGGAGCTGCAGCGGCTGTGGACGACGACCAACCTGGAGAACCTGGCCAAGACCTACTGGGAGTTCCTGACCAAGGCGACGCTCGGGTTGGTGCGCATCCACTACACGGACACGTCGCGCTCCATTCGGCTGTTCGGGCTGCGGCGGCTGACGCTGCTGCGCTTCGAGGCACCGGACTACGAGTTCGACGCGATGTACGGCAAGGTCACGTGGCGGATCCGCGACGGCCTGCTCGTCGCGCGCGGCGGCCATGGCTGCGGCCTGCTCTCGCTTGACGTGCACCGTCTGGAGCAGCCCGGTGCGGACGGGGAGCCCAGTCCGGGCGAGCGCCAGGCGAGGATCCGGATCGAGGTCGAGGTGTCGAACTTCTACCCATCGATCGCGGCTGGCCTGAGCACCCCCGTCTACGAGGTGACCCAGTCGTTCGTGCACGTCCTCGTCACCCACGGCTTCCTGCGCTCGCTGGCCACGCTGGAGCTGGCCGAATCGCAGGTCGGGCGCCTCGCCGGGCCGGAGGACCGACCGGCCCCCGGAGAATTCGCCCCAGCGAATTCTCCCAAGGCCACGTAGCGGCCCTCAGCCGTAGCGCGCGCCGCCGAACGTCCGCAGCTTGGAACGGTCGTGGCGGGCGTTGACCCGGCGCACGGTGCCCGAGCGCGACCGCATCACCAGCGACTCTGTGGTGGCGCCGCGGGTGCCCTGATAGCGGACGCCCTGCAGCATGTCGCCGTCGGTGACGCCGGTGGCGGAGAAGAAAACGTCCTCGCCGGCGACGAGATCCTCGGCCGTGAGGACCTGGTTCAGGTCGTAGCCGGCCGCGATCGCCGCCGTGCGCTCGGCGTCGTCGCGCGGCCACAGGCGGCCGAGGAGCTGGCCGCCGATGCACTTGATGGCGGCCGCCGAGATCACGCCCTCCGGCGTCCCGCCGATGCCCCACAGCAGGTCGACGGGCGAGTTCTCGCTGACGGCCAGGAGCGCGGCCGAAACGTCTCCGTCGAGGATCAAGCGGACGCGGGCGCCGGCCTCACGGACCCGCGCCATCATCTCGTGGTGGCGCTCACGATCGAGCATCACCACCATCACGTCGCGGATGTCGCTGCCCTTGCGTTCGGCGATCAGCTGGAGCGTCTCGGGGAGCGGGCGATCGAGGTCGAGCAGGTCGGCGATCTCGGGGCCACCGGCCATCTTCTCCATATACACGCACGGGCCGGGATCGAACATCGAGCCGCGCTCGGCCAGCGCAATCACGGCGATCGCGCTCGGCATCCCCAGGGCGGTCAGCCGGGTTCCCTCCAACGGGTCGACGGCGATGTCGACCTCGGGCGGCTGGCCGTCGCCGATCCGCTCGCCGTTGTAGAGCATCGGGGCCTCGTCCTTCTCCCCTTCGCCGATCACGACGACGCCGTCCATCGAGACGGTGTCGAGCACGAGCCGCATCGCGTCGACGGCGGCCTGGTCAGCGCCCTCCTTGTCGCCGCGGCCGACCATTCGCGCGGCGGCCAGCGCCGCGGCCTCGGTGACGCGCGCAAGCTCCAGGGCCAGATTGCGATCTGGCCGCGTCTGTGAGGACTCGCCGCTCACAGGACGCCGGGCGGCTTTCGCCTCGTCGTGCTCTCCTGCGAGCGCCAGATGGCTCCGACGAGGATCATCACGCCGCCCAGCATAGCCAACCACCATCCGTATGAGACCGAGATCTCACCGGTCGGCGAGCCTGGCTTGTCGATCAGCCCGCGGAAGATGATGAGGGTCAGCGCGGCCAGCGCCGTGACCGCCGTCAGCTCCCCCCGCGGCCACGACAGGGCGTATCCGCGGAGAATGATCCAGGCGAGGACGAGCGGGGCGAGCGCGGCGAGCAGCAGCAGGAAGCGGATGACCTCCAGCGCGTTCCAGCCGGAGCACGACGTCGACCCGGCGCCAAACGCCTTGGGGCCGTGGCACCCCGCCAGCGTCGTGTACGGGTTGCCCAGCGAGTACCAGGCGATGAACAGGGAGAACCCCAAGATCACCCCACCCACGACCGCGAGCAACTCGCCGCGGTCAAGCTTGCTTGCCTGCATCGAGCGGGCAGCCTAACCGTTCCGCCCGATCGACGTTGCAGTTTTCAGCGGGGCGGGCCGGATGCTAGGTTCGCGCCGATGTCCGACCCCCCGATCGTCTTCCGCCGGCTGCTTCCGGTGCCCGGCGCTGCCGGCCTCGACGTCGACGCGCTGCTCGACGAGATGTTCCACGCGATCGCCGCACCGGGCGAGCGGCCGCGGACGATCGTGAACTTCGTGGCCAGCGCCGACGGCCGCGTAACGGTCAAGGGACGATCCGGCGAGCTCGGCGATGAGGGCGATCGCGCCCTGTTCCACGGGCTGCGCCAGCGTGTCGACGCGGTCATGGCCGGCCCGAACACGATCAGGATCGAGCGCTACGGCCGGATCCTCGGCAAGGCCGAGCGTCGTCGGCGCCGGCTGGCCGCCGGGATGGTCGCCGAGCCGCTGGCCTGCCTGCTGACCCGCAGCGGGAACGTGCCGATCGAGGCGCCGCTGTTCGCCGAGCCCGACGCGCGGGTCGTCGTCTTCGGCCCCGCCGCCATCAAGCCCGAGCTCGACGCCTGCCCCGCTCAGGTCGAGCTCGTCGCGCTCGACCCGTCGGAGATGACCTTCACGGCCGCGCTCCGGCGGCTGCGCTCGGACTACGGTGTGCGGACGCTGCTGTGCGAGGGCGGCCCGATGGTGTTCGGCGCGTTGCTCGGCGAGGGCCTCGTCGACGAGCTGTTCCTGACGCTCGCCCCGAAGCTCGTCGGCGGTGGCACCGGGCCGTCGATCACCCACGGGCCCGAGCTGCCGGAGCCGGCGTCGCTACGGTTGCAGTGGCTGCTGGAGCGCGAGCACTCCCTGTTTGCCCGCTATGCGGTCAACTGAGGTCCGCGTTAATCGGTTTGTTCGTTTGCCGAGGTGGCCGACTTGGAACAATGGGTCTCATGGGCAGTCAGACCGCAGCCGCCGGCGCCCTGTCTGCCCCCGAGGCGGTCGCTGGCCTGACCGAGGCGCGCGAGCGCACGCTGGCGCTGGTCGCACCGCTGTGCGAGGAGCAGCTGGAGCGGGTGCACTCGCCGTTGATGAGCCCGCTCGTGTGGGACCTCGGGCACATCGCCGCGTTCGAGGACCTGTGGCTGGTGCACCGCTTCGGCTCGCGCCCGCTGCTGCGCGACGACCTCGCCGACGTGTACGACGCGTTTGAAACTCCGCGCGCCGGTCGCGGCGAGCTCCCCTTCCTGCCCTGCGCCGAGGCCCGCCAGTACCTCGCCGCCGTGCGCGCCCGGACGCTGGAGGTGATCGAGGAGCGCGGCGCCGGCGACGGCTCCGTGCACGAGATGGTGATCCGCCACGAGCACCAGCACTGCGAGACCATGCTGCAGACGATCCAGCTCGGCCGGCTGGCGCCGTACGCGCCCACCCCACATGCCGCCGCCCGCGGACCTGCCGTGGCGTTGACCGGGCTGGAGCTGGTTGTTGTTCCCGCCGGCCGCTGCACGATCGGCGCCCCCGCCGGCGGCTTCGCCTACGACAACGAGCGCGCGCGCCACGAGCTGCATCTCGACGGCTTCCAGATCGGCCGGGCGCCGGTCACGAACGCGTCGTATCTGAGGTTCGTCGAGGGCGGCGGCTACGTGCGACGCGAGTGGTGGTCGGACGAGGGCTGGGCGTGGAAGGAGGAGTACGACATCACACGACCTGACAGCTGGACGGAGGACCTCCGTTCGGAGTGGCGCCTCGGAGAGCTCGTAGCGCTTCGCGGCGACCGGCCGGTGGTCCACGTTTCCTGCTTCGAGGCCGAGGCCTTCGCGCGGGCGCACGATGCCCGCCTCCCGACCGAGTTTGAGTGGGAGAAGGCCGCGACCTGGGATCAGGAGCTCGAGACGGCCCGCCCGTTCCCGTGGGGCGAGGAGCCGCTCGCCGCCGGCGCTCACGCCAACGTCGACCACGTCGCCCCCGGTCCGGCCGCCGCCGGCGCGTACCCCGACGGCGCCTCGCCATACGGCTGCCTCGGCATGCTCGGCGACGTCTGGGAATGGACGGCGAGCACGTTCGCGGGGTACCCGGGGTTCGTCGCTCACCCCTATCCGCAGTACTCGGAGGTGTTCTTCGGCTCCGACTACCGCGTGCTGCGGGGCGGCTCCTGGGCGACCCGAGCCCGCGTCATCACGCCCACGTTCAGAAACTGGGACTACCCACAGCGCCGGCAGATCTTCTCCGGCTTCAGGATCGCGAGGGATCTCTAGACATGAAGACCGTCCTCACCACCCCGGCCGTCCAGATCGACTCGTGGCTGACCGAAGCGGAGGAGCGCTGCCTGGCCAACGACGTGCTGGACGGTCTCACGCGGCCGTTCAAGGAGCTTCCGCCGAAGCACTTCTACGACGCGCGCGGCTCGGAGCTGTTCGAGCAGATCTGCGAGCTGCCCGAGTACTACCCGACGCGGACCGAGCTCTCGATCCTGCGCGATATCGCCGGCGAGGTCGCGGCCTCGACGGGCGCCGGGGAGCTTGTCGAGCTCGGCTCGGGGGCAGCCGACAAGGCGCGGATCCTGCTCGACGCGATGGCCGCCGAGGGCGCGCTGCACCGCTACGTGCCCCTCGACGTCTCGGCCTCGGTCGTCGAGCAAGCGGCCGCGGCACTCGTCGAGGAGTACGAGAGCCTCGCCGTGCACGGCGTGATCGGCGACTTCGAGCGCCACCTGGAGCGGATCCCTGCGGCCAACGGGACGCCGCGGCTGTTCGCGCTGCTCGGCGGCACGATCGGCAACTTCCCGCCGGGCACCCGCCGCGGACTGCTGCGCAAGATCGGCGACCAGATGGGCGACGAGGACCGTTTTCTCGTCGGTACCGACCTCGTGAAGGACCCGGCGGTGATCGAGGCGGCCTACGACGACTCGGCCGGCATCACGGCCGAGTTCAACCGCAACGTGCTGCACGTCATCAATCGCGAGCTGGGCGCCGACTTCCCGGCCGACGCGTTCGACCACATCGCCTTTTTCGACCGCCGCCATGAGTGGGTCGAGATGCGCCTGCGCGCTCGCCGGCCGTGCAGCGTGCTCGTCGCCGACGTCGGCCTGCGCGTCGAATTCGCCGCCGGCGAGGAGCTGCGCACGGAGATCAGCTGCAAGTTCACGCGCTCGCGGATCGAGGCCGATCTGGCCTCCGCCGGTCTGGAGCTGGAGCGCTTCTACACCGACGCCGAGAACCTCTTCGCGCTCACCCTGGCCCGACGCGCTTGACGCCGCAGTAGGGTTCGCCCCGTGTCGTCCCAGGGGCTCTCACCGGCCGATCGTTCCTCGCTGGCGGCCGAGCGAGGGCCGATCAACATGGCGGTCGGCGGCCTGCTGGTGTTCGACGCCGAGCCGCCGCTGACCCGCGCGATGGTCGCCGCGCGGATCGGTGAGCGAATCCATCTGATCCCGCGGCTGCGCCAGCGCCTGGAGGAGCCGCCGCTCGGGATCGCCAACCCGGTGTGGACCGATGACACCGGCTTCGACCTTGACTGGCACGTCCGCCAGACGAGCCTCCCCGGGGCCGGTGGGAGCGAGTCGGAGGCGGAGCTCGGACGGTTCGTCGGCCGCGAGTTCTCCCACCGCCTCGACCGCTCGCGGCCGCTGTGGGAGGCGACGCTGATCGAGGGCCTGGAGGGCGGGCGCGCCGGTCTGCTGATGAAGGTGCACCACGCGCTTGTCGACGGCATGGCGGCGATCGGGATGGCCGCGCTGGTCCTCGATCCGACGCCGGAGCCGCTGGAGATCCCGGCGCCGGAGGAGCAGTGGTCGCCGCGCAAGTACGACATGCGCCGGCACGTCGCGCGGGTGGCCAGCCGCCCGCTGGCCCGCGCGCCGAGGATGATGATGGACGGGATGCTGCGCGCCTTGGACCCCGATCCGCGGCGCGCCGCCGCTGACATGCTGAAGGCCAGCGAGGTGGCGCTGGAGCTGGCGCGCACGCGCCCTCAGGCGCCGATGACGCCGCTGAACCGCCCGATCTCGCCGAACCGCCGGTACGGATTCGCCCACGTCGAGCTGGCCGCGATCAAGCGGGCCGGCAAGGCGGTGGGCGGCACCGTGAACGACACCGTGCTCGCCGTCGTCGCCGGGATGCTCAGCCGTTACCTGGCGGACGACGAGCTCGCCGGGGGCCGGCGGCCGGTCGCGCTGGTCCCGGTCAGCGTCCGTGGCACCGAATCCGATCCCGCCCACCCCGATCTCGGCAATCGCATCTCCACCGTGTTCGTCGACCTGCCGATCGACGAGCCTGACCTCGGCGCCCGGATCCGCGCCATCGCCACCCAGACGCGGGAGCTGAAGGAGTCGGCGGCGGTCCGTGCCGGCGCGCTGATGGTCGGCGCGGCCGGCTGGGCGCCCCCGCTCGTCTCGGGGATACTGGCGCGCGCGATGGGCTCGGTCCGCGCCTTCAACCTCGTCGTCTCGAACGTTCCCGGCCCCCAGCAGCCGTTCTACATGAACGGCGTGGCGATGCGCGAGATCTATCCGATCGTGCCGCTGAACCCGGCCAACCAGGGGCTGACGATCGGGATCCTCAGCTACGACGGGCAGATGTGCTTCGGGCTGCTGGCCGACCGCGATCTCGACCCGCCGCTCCAGAGCGCGGTCGCCGGCCTGCATGCCGCGCTTGACGAGCTATAGCCGTTCCACGAGCATCGCCATGCCCATCCCCCCGGCGACGCACATCGACTCGATCCCGTAGCGCCCGCCCGTCGCCTCCAGGCCGTTCAGCAGCGTCGTCATGATCCGCGCGCCGGTCATGCCGAACGGGTGCCCGAGGGCGATCGCCCCGCCGAACGGGTTCAGCTTCTCGGCGGGGATCTCGAGATCGTCGCGGCACGGAACGATCTGGGCCGCGAACGCCTCGTTGATCTCGACGATGTCGACGTCGTCGATCGACATCTTGGTCGCGGCCAGCAGCTTGCGGATCGCCGGGATCGGCCCCAGGCCCATGATCTCGGGCCGGATCGCCGCGACGGTGGAGGCGATGATCCGCGCCTTCGGCTCCAGCCCGAGCTGCTCGGCGCGCTCGGCGGACATCACGAGCACCGCGGCGGCACCGTCGTTCAGCGGGCAGGAGTTGCCTGCGGTGACCGAGCCGTCGGGCTTGAACGCCGGCTTCAGCTTCGCCAGCACCTCGACGGTGGTGCCGGGGCGGGGCCCGTCATCCCGGCTCATGACCGTCTCGGGCACGTCGATCTCGTTGCCCTCCTTGTCGGTGTCGCGATGCGCGGGCACCGTGACCGGGACGATCTCGGCGTCGAAGTGGCCTGAGGTCTGGGCCTCGACGGCACGGTTCTGTGAGATCGCCGCCCACTCGTCCTGCTGCTCACGGGTGACCTTGCAGCGGTCGGCGACGTTCTCGGCCGTCATTCCCATCGGGATGTAGACGTCGTACAGCGAGCCCTCGGAGCCATTCAGCATCGGGTTCTTGGCCTCCTCCATCATCCCGGCGCCGAGCCCGGCGCGCGAGACCGCCTCGACCCCGGCCGCGATGTACTGCTCCCCCTCGCCGGCCAGCACGGCGTGGGCGGCCATCCGAATCGTCATCAGCGACGAGGCGCAGAAGCGGTTCACGGTGCAGCCGGGGACGTGGTGGTCGAGTCCGGCCAGCAGCGCGGCGTTACGCCCGACGTTGTAGCCCTGCTCGCCGACGCCGGAGGCGGCGCCCATCAGCACGTCGACGGTCTCGGCGAAGTCGACGGTCGGGTTGCGCGCCACGAGCGCGCGGATCGGGATCGCCGCCAGCTCGTCGGCGCGTACGGTCTTCAGCGAGCCCTTGATCGCGCGCCCGATCGGGGTCCGGATCGCGTCGACGATCACCGCTTCTGGCATCTCGTACTCCTCTCTGGAGGTTCGGTCGCTACAGCCCGAGCCGCCGTACGCCCTTCTCGTCCCAGCCGAGATGGTGCGCCAGCTCGTGCCGAACGGTGCGCACCACCTGGGCCCGCAGCAACTCGGGATCATGCCCGAAGTCGCGGGTCAGGGTGTCGCGGAAGATCACGATCCGGTCGTGGAAGTAGTCGTGGACGACGGTGTCGCCCTGATACAGCCCGTAGGCGTGGCGGGCGCGCCCGCCATCGTCGATCACGATCGCGACGTGCTCCAGCGCGCGGTGGAACTCCAGCGGCAGCTCGTCGATGGCGGAGCGCACGAGCGCCCCGAAGTCGGCCTCGTCGTACGGGTCGAGCTCGTGCTCGTCCGCGTCGACATGGTCGGGGTCGATGTCCTCGCCAAACCCCCATTCGCCGGACGCCGCCAGCGCCTCCGAGCGCTCGACCAGCGCCTCGAAGTCGACCTCCGACTCGGGCTCCTTCCAGCCGGCCAGGTGAACCATCGCCAGCACCACGACGGTGATCAGCACGACCGCACCGGCGCCGAAGATGCCGATTCCCTGAAGGATCCGGACGGAGGCGTTGCTGCTGAAGCCGGTCACGAAGAAGCTGACCACGCCGAACCCGAGGCTCATCGCGACCAGCGCCGCGAGCAGCACGCGGCGGGTCGGAGTCGGGCCCGGGGACATCGTCGCTACCGCATGGTGCGGGCAATCACGAGTCGCTGGATCTCGTTCGTGCCCTCGTAGATCTGCGTGATCTTGGCGTCACGGAGCATCCGCTCGACCGGGTACTCCTTCACGTAGCCGTATCCGCCAAGCACCTGGACCGCCTCGACGGTCACGCTCATCGCCGTGTCCGAGCAGAACAGCTTCGCCATCGCCGAGTACTTACCGATGTCCGGAGCGCCCCGGTCGATCTTCGCGCACGCTTGGTACAGCAGTTCGCGTGCCGCGGCGCACTGCGTCTCCATGTCGGCGAGCTTGAACTGGATCGCCTGGAAGCTGTTGATCGGCTTGCCGAACTGCTTGCGCTCGGCGGCGTAGGCAGCGGCGTAGTCGGTCGCCCCCTGGGCGATCCCGAGCGCCTGCGCGGCCACGCCCAGCCGTGAGTGGTCGAGCGTTCCCATCGCCACCTTAAAGCCCCTGTTCACGTCGCCGACCACGTTCTCCTCCGGCACGCGGACGCCGTCGAAAATCGGCTGCCCGGTCGGCGAGCCGCGGATCCCGAGCTTGTGCTCGAGCTTGCCGACGCTGAAGCCGGGGCGGTCGGCCTCGACGACGAAGGCGGTGATCCCGTGCGAATGCCCGGCCTCGCGATCGGTCACGGCGAACACCACGTAGAAGTCGGCGACGCCGAGGTTGGTGATCCAGTTCTTGGTGCCGTCGATCACCCATTCGTCGCCGTCCTTGACGGCGTGCGTGATCATCCCGCCCGGGTCCGAGCCGGCCTCGGGCTCCGACAGAGCGAACGCCGGCGTCCACTCGCCCGAGGCGCACTTCGGCAGGAAGCGCTGCTTCAGCTCCTCGGAGCCGAACAGCTGGATCGGCAACGTCCCGAGCTCCTGGATCATCAGGATCAGCGCGGTCGACGCGCACGCCTTGGCGATCTCCTCGACCGCCATGTTCAGCATCAGGGTGCCGGTGCCCGTGCCGCCATACTCGATGTCGAACGGGAGCCCGAGCACGTCCTGCTCGGCCAGCAGCCGGCGCAGGTCGTGCGGGTACTCGGCCTTCTCGTCGATCTCGGCGGCCCGCGGCGCGATCCGCTCGCGCGCGATCTGACGGATCGTGTCCCGGAAGTCGAGGTGCTCTTGCGGGACCGTGTAGATCTCGGCGAGCGCGGACATAGTCGGATCCTACGCCACGGCCGCGCTCGGCCGCTCGGCCGCTCGGCCGCAGCGCTAATAGCCGGTGGGGTGGCGCTCGATATAGCCCGACGCCTGATCGACACGCGTGGTCGACCAGCGATCGTTGCTGTTTGAGGAGCTCTGGGCCGCGGTGTCGAACCACAGGCCCGCGATATTCATGTAGACGTGGCCGGCGTTTGCCCACAGCGTGATCCACTGACCGGCCCCCGCGCTGCCGTACGTCTCGAACTCCGTCGAGTCCTCGGTCTGCGAGAGCAGACCACCGCCGTGCAGGGCGTAGCCGGTCGAGCCGGAGCAGTCGTAGCCGGCGGAGTTCCAGCTGGCGTGACCGCCCCCGTAGATGTACGGCTTGAAGGCGATCTTGTTGGCCGCGGCGATCACCGCCTGAACGACCGCCGGAGCGTCGGCCGGTGCCACCGCGAGCCCGTTGACCAGGGTCGCCTCGTTGCCCGGGCCGTAGGTGGGCGTCGTCGGTGTGGTGGGCGTGCCGCCGCTCGGTGTCGTGGGCGTCGTGCCGGTGCCCGTCGGTGGTGGCGCCGGCGCGCCGGTAAACGAGACGCCGCCGGTGGAGTCGGCGACGGCGGCCGTGCCCTCGCGGTCGGCGACGACCTTGCGGATCAGCGTCACGAACGAGTGATTGACGATCCCGTTGGCGGGAAGGCTATAGCGGTGTTCGAAGGCCAGCACGTGGCTTTCGGTGGTCGGCCCGAAGTCACCGTCGATCGCGGTGGGGAAGCCGGAGAAGCCGAGGTACTGCTGGAGGACGCGGACGTCGTGCCCGGTCATGCCCTCGCGCAGGACGCGCTGCCCGAGATGCTGCGAGGCAGCCATCGCCGGGGCCGTGAATGAGAGCGTGGTCGCGAAGGCGCCGAACGCGAACAACCCCCGGATCCTCACTGCCTTGAAGAACGACGTCACGGAGCCAACCCTTTCTCTTTCCTGGCCTACGGGGTTAGCTGTCGGGCTCGCGCTGAAAGAGATTGCGCTACGCCGGACCATTCCGGCGATTCGCCCCGGGGGCGTCATGGCCCCAGTGGGTTCCCCGTTCCCTTCAGACAGAGCTGAAGGGACTCGGCTGATTGTCGGCCCGGGAGAGTATCGGAACTGCAAGACGGATGTCACGCGCAGGGTTATGGATCCCGCGCGTGACGGCTCGCAGAACGTCCGTATGTGTAGCCTGCCCACTGTGGACGGCGATTACACCCCCCGTCAGGTGGCGGACATGCTGGACGATCCGGACATACAGCTGATCGATGTCCGCGCCCCGCACGAGCACGCGGCGGGCCGTATCGCCGGCGGACGTCTGATCGAGCTGGGCCAATTGTCGGGCGAGGCCGAATCGATCGACCGCGATCGACCGGTGATCTTCTACTGCCGCAGCGGCGGTCGCTCCGCGATGGCGACCGAGGCGTTCCGCCAGGCCGGCTTCGACGCGCACAACATGACCGGCGGGCTGCTGGAGTGGGACGCGGCCGGGCTGCCGATCGAGCCCGACGGCGGCCACGTCGCCGAGCCGTGATCGACGCCGCGTAACGGCGCCGTAACGGCGTTATCGCGGTGTTATGCGGCGCCGGGTACAACCTGGCGACAATGCCCGTTCGCCACTCAGCCCTCGCCCTGGCCGCCGTGAGCTCAGCGCTTGCCCTCGCCGCCTGCGGCTCGTCCAGCTCCCCGGGAACCTCCACCGGCTCGGGCAGCAATCCCAAGACCCACGCCAACTTCCTCGCCTTCTCGCAGTGCATGCGCGCCCACGGCGTGACGAACTTCCCGGACCCGAGCTCGAGCGGCGGCATCCAGCTCGGCTCCGGCTCAGGGATCAACCCCTTCTCCCCCGCGTTCAAGGCCGCTCAGGCCCACTGCGGCAAGCTGGTGCCGGGCGGCGGGCCAGCCGGAAACGGCCACCCCTCCAAGCAGGCACTGGCGCAGATGCTGCAGATCTCAGACTGCATGCGCGCCCACGGCGTCACCGGCTTCCCCGACCCGACGACGACTCCGCCGAGCAATCCGCCGGCCGGTGGCCAGATCCTCGGTCGCGGCGGCGTGTTCCTGATCGTCCCGAGCACGATCGATGTGACCTCGCCCGCGTACCAACGGGCGTCGAGCACGTGCCACTTCGGCGGCCCGCCGGGCGGCAAGCCGAAGAGCCTCTGAGCCGTCTAGCCGACGGTCCAGGTGTCAGACGCGTGGAGCAGCGTGTCGAGCTGCTCCAGCGACGCCGCGTCGGGCCGCGTGGCCGTGCGCCCGTAGACCGTGCGCTTCACGCTGCGCAGGACGCCGATCGGCGTGGGGCCGTTCGGGTCGCTGGACAGCTTCGCCAGCGCGAAGGCCAACCCGGGATCGTCGCGCCCCGGATCGTGGATCAGCAGCGCCTCCTCCCCGCGCTCGGCGACGTCGACGATCTCCAGCGCACCGTCGGTGCGCATCGCCACGCCGCGCTCGCCGTTCGGTCCGAAGCGGATCGGCTGTCCCTCGACGAGGCGAATCTGGTTGACGTCCTTCGTCTCCTTCTCGGTCAGCGCGAAGAACGCCCCGTCGTTGAAGACGGGGCAGTTCTGGTAGATCTCGATCAGCGCCGCGCCGTCGTGCTGGGCGGCGGCGCGCAGCACCTCGGTGGTGTGGCGGCGGTCGCGGTCGAGCGTGCGGGCGACGAACGTCGCCTCGGCGCCGATGGCCAGCGCCAGCGGGTTGAACGGGTGGTCTGAGACGCCGAACGGCGTCGACTTCGTGATCTTGCCGAGCTCCGAGGTCGGCGACGCCTGACCCTTCGTCAACCCGTAGATCTGGTTGTTGAAGAGGAGGATCTTCACTGGAATGTTGCGCCGCAGCGCGTGGATCAGGTGGTTGCCCCCGATCGACAGCGAGTCGCCGTCACCACTGACCACCCAGATCGACAGGTCGTCGCGCGCCGTGGCCAGTCCGGTGGCCAGCGCCGGCGCGCGGCCGTGGATGCCGTGCATCCCGTACGTGTCCATGTAGTAGGCGAAGCGCCCGGCGCAGCCGATCCCGGTGATGAACACGATCCGCTCGGGCGGAATCCCCAGCTCGGGCATGAACTGCTGGACGGCCGACAGCACCGCGTAGTCGCCGCACCCCGGACACCAGCGGGTCTCCTGGTCGGACTGGAAGTCCGCCTTGCTCAGCGCATGGCCGTTGCCGCCCGTCGTCACCGCGCTCATTGCCGCTCCTCGATCAGACTCTGGATTTCCGAGGCGAACAGCGGCTGCCCCTGGATCTTGCTGTAGCTCTCGATATCGACGAGGAACTTGGCTCGCAGCAGCTGGGCCAGCTGCCCGGAGTTCATCTCGGGCACCAGCACCCGGTCAAAGGACCGCAGCACATCGCCGATGTTGGCCGGGAGCGGGTTCAGGTGGCGCACGTGTGCTGTGGCGACGCGAAGACCCTCGGCCCGGGCCAGCCGGGCGCCAGCGCGGATCGCGCCCTCGCTGGAGCCCCAGCCGAGCACCAGCAGCCGGGCATCGGGATCGGCGTCCACCGTCAGCGGCGGCAGCTCGTTGGCGATCCCGGCGATCTTCGCCGCTCGCAGCTCGGTCATCCGCTCGTGGTTGAGGCCGTCGTACGAAATGTTGCCCGTGCCGTCGGCCTTCTCGATGCCGCCGATCCGGTGCGCCAGACCGGGCGTCCCGGGAATCGCCCACGGGCGCGCGAGCTTCTCGTCGCGGCTGTACGGGAGGAACGCCTCGCCGTTGACGGGGGCGATGGCGAACGCCGGGTCGATCTCCGGCAGCGACGCCACATCGGGGATCTGCCACGGCTCGGATGAGTTGGCCAGGAACCCATCGGAGAGGAGGATCACGGGCGTGCGATACCGCACGGCGATCGAGACCGCATCGAACGCGGCCTGGAAGCAGCCGCCGGGCGTGCCGGGAGCGATCACCGGCAGCGGACTCTCTCCGTGGCGGCCGTACAGCGCCAACAGCAGGTCGGCCTGCTCGGTCTTCGTCGGCATCCCGGTCGACGGCCCGGCGCGCTGGACGTCGACGATCAGCATCGGCAGCTCCAGCATCACCGCCAGCCCGATCGTCTCCGCCTTCAGGTCCATGCCCGGTCCGCTCGTCGCGGTGACGCCGAGGCGCCCGCCGAAGGCGGCGCCGAGAGCCATCCCGGCGGCGGCGATCTCGTCCTCGGCCTGCACCGTGGAGATGCCGAGACCGGCGTGCTTCGAGAGCTCGTGCAACAGCTCCGAGGCGGGCGTGATCGGGTAGCTGGCAAGCACCAGCGGCAGCCCGCTGCGGACGCTCGCCGCGATCAGCCCGAGCGACAGGGCGGCGGTGCCGTTGATGTTGCGATACGTCCCGGGCGGGGCGTCGGTGGCCGGCTCGACCCGGTACTGGACGTCGAGCAGCTCGGTCGTCTCGCCGAACGACCAGCCGGCCTTGAACGCCGCCAGGTTCGCCTGCAGCACGCCGGGCCGCTTGCCGAACTTCTGCACCATCCACTGCTCGGTGACCTCGACCGGCCGGTCATACAGCCACGAGAGCACGCCGAGCGCGAACAGGTTCTTGGCCCGGCCGGCGTCGCGCGTGGAGGCATCCTCGACGCCCTCGACGGCGCGCGTGGTCAGCGCCGTCATCGGGATCCGGTGGACGCGGAACTCGCTGAGCGAGCCGTCCTCCAACGGGTTGGCCGGGTAGCCGGCCTTCTCCAGGTTGCGCTTGGTGAAAGCGTCCTCGTTGACGATGATCGTCGCTCCGCGCGGCAGCTCGTCGATGTTCGCTTTCAGCGCGGCCGGGTTCATGGCGACGAGCACGTCGGGGGCGTCGCCCGGGGTGAGGATGTCGCGCGAGGCGAAGTGGATCTGGAAGGCCGAAACGCCGGCCAGGGTTCCCGCCGGGGCGCGGATCTCGGCCGGGAAGTTCGGCAGCGTCGCCAGGTCGTTGCCGAACATGGCGGTGGCATCGGTGAACCGGCTCCCGGCCAGCTGCATCCCGTCACCCGAATCCCCCGCGAACCGGATGATCACCTGCTCGCGCTCTTCAACTTCCTTACTCACAACCCTCTCGATTCCTGTGCGCCCGGTCTCAGTGAACCGAGTGAACTGGTGTGCGATCAATCATACGCACGCTCAGCCTCGGCGCGGATCGACGCCGTCGAGCACCCACACCCGGATCACCTCGGCGCGCGGCTGTTCGTCCTCCGGCGAAGACACGCGGAACCGGGTGATCGTCCGCTGGCCGCCCTCGTGGTCGCCGTACAGGAGGTCGACCATCACGATGTCCTCGCCCGTGTCGAGCGCCGTGACCAGGATGTCGTGCAGCGGATCGTCGACCCCCCGGGCCGCGCCCTGCCAGAAGCCGGTGTCGCCGGCGGGGATGTAGAGGTCGCGGCTCTGCGGCCGGAACTCCTCCGGCTCGGGCCGCGTCGCCTGCGCGGAGATCAGCCCGACGCTCGCCGTCCATCCCTGGATCACAGCGATCCCCGCGCCGCCATTGCGCAGCGAGATGCCGAGGTAGAAGTTGTCGCCATGGCGCACCAGCTGACTGCCGTGCCCGCGCACGGTGACCACGACTCCGTCAACGAAGCGCACCCGTTCGGGCGGGTCGTCCTCGCGGGAGGGGATCAGCAGCGGTCGCTGCCCGGCCAGCAGCGAGCGCTCGGCCAGCCGCGTGGCCCGCTGCGAGGCCTTAATCGAGCTGAACGTGGCGACGGCGAGCACCGTGGTGCCCGCCGCCGTCGCAACTTGGGAGATCGTCGCCCAATCGGCCATGGCCGCAGTGGCGACGTCAAGTCCGGGGAATCGCCTCGCGGCGACCCGCCTTAGAGCTTGATGACGTTGATCGCCTTCGGGCCCTTGGGACCCGACTCCTCCTCGTAGGAAACCTTGGCGCCCTCAGCGAGGGAGCGATATCCGTCGGCGTTGATACTCGAGTGGTGCACGAACAGGTCGCGACTGCCCTCGTCGGGCGTGATGAAGCCGAAGCCCTTCTCGTCGCTGAACCATTTGACCGTACCGGTTGGCATGTGGAGTGATCCTCCGTAGTTAGATGCTGCTACCACGGAGGATGTTTCAACCACCGCCCGGGCCTGCACCTGCTTGTCGCCGCCCCCCTTGGGACAGCCTTACACGGCGGCAAGGTAGCAAAGGCTCCACATCCTGTGTGCGTCCCCATGGACAAACTTCACAGCCCGGACACACTACGAATGCCATGTCGACGGACGACGGACTGCAGATCGGCCGCGCGCTGACGATTCCCCTGCGCGAGGTGGTGGTGCGCGCCTCGCGCTCCTCGGGTCCCGGCGGCCAGCACGCGAACGTGACCGCTTCGCGGATCGAGGCGAGCTTCGACGTGGCGGCATCGCAGACGCTCAGCGACCACCAGAAGCAGCGGATCATGGCGCGCGCCGGGCCGCGGGTGGTGGCGGTCGCCCAAGACGCCCGCAGCCAGGCCCGCAACCGCGAGCTGGCGCTGGAGCGGCTGCGACGGCGGCTCGCCGCGGCGTTCGCCGTGCCCCGCGCGCGTGCGCCCACGCAGCCCTCCCGGGCCGAGCGCCAGCGCCGGCTGGAGGCCAAGCGTCGCACCGCCGAGCGCAAGCGCGGGCGGCGGCGCCTCGATAACGGGGATGCTTGAGCGGGATCGCGCGCGCGTGCGCGGCTACGCTGAGGTGATGCGCTGGCTCGTCGATGGCATGAACGTGATCGGGACGCGGCCGGACAACTGGTGGCGGGACCGCGACGCGGCGATGCTGCGGCTCGTCGACCTGCTGGAGCGATGGATCGCCGCGGAGGGCGACGAGCTGACGGTCGTGTTCGAGCGCAAGCCCTCGCCGCCGATCCGCTCGTCGGTGATCGAGGTCGCGCACGCGCCGAAGCCCAAGCGCGATGCGGCCGACGACGAGATCATCCGCCTGCTGCGCGCCGATCCGCGGCCGGGCGCGATCCGTGTCGTCACCTCCGATCGGTGGCTGGCCGACCGCGCGTCGGCGCTCGGAGCCTCCGTTGAAGGATCCGAAACGTTCCGGATCCGCCTCGAAACCACCTGAAACCGGCCCAACGTATGCGATCGCCGATCAAATTGCGCGGCCGACTGGCGCCGCTTGCGACAATCCTGTAAATGCCCGAGGAATCTCCCAAGCGCGGTACCAAGCAGCGCAGCGGCCCGAACGATGGCGGCCCGTCCTCCCCGGGCTGGAAGGTGACCCCGGCGCCCGACGGGCGCGGCGGAAAGAAGACCCCCCAGAAGGCGCCCTCCCGGGGGCCGAACCCGCGCTGGCTCGTGGCATTCCTCGTGATCGGGCTGCTGGCCCTGAACGTCTGGATCTCCCAGGAGACGCTGAAGCCCAATCCGCGCGTCCGGGTCTCGTACTTCCCCACCTTCGTGCAGGCCGTCGACCAGGGCAAGGTGCTGGGGATCTCCTCTCAGGGCGATTCGATCCAGGGCCAGTTCAAGAGCAAGTTCACCTACGGCAACAACCAGCCCACGATCTACTTCTCCACGCAGATCCCGTCCTACGTGAGCGGCAACACGCTATCTCAGGACCTGCAGAAGCACGGCGTCATCCAGGATGCCCAGTCGACCAACAACGGGCCGTCGTTCCTGACCAGCATCCTGTTCGGGTTCGGCCCGACCCTGCTGCTCGTGCTCCTGTTCATCTTCGTGATGCGCCGCGCCGCGTCCGCCGGCGGCGGCGCCGGCGGGCTGATGTCGTTCGGCCGCTCGCGCGCGCGCCGCGTCGAAGCGGTGGACCAGCCGGTCACCTTCAAGGACGTCGCCGGGATCGACGAGGCCAAGGAGGAGCTGACGGAGATCGTCGACTTCCTGAAGAACCCGGACAAGTACCTGGCGCTCGGCGCCAAGATCCCGCGCGGCGTGCTGCTCAGCGGCCAGCCGGGAACCGGCAAGACGCTGCTGGCCCGCGCCGTCGCCGGCGAGGCCGGGGTGCCGTTCTTCCAGATGTCCGCGTCGGAGTTCGTCGAGATGATCGTCGGCGTCGGCGCCTCGCGCGTGCGCGATCTGTTCTCGCAGGCCAAGGAGGCCGCCCCGGCGATCATCTTCATCGACGAGCTCGACGCCGTCGGCCGCTCCCGAGCGTCGGGCGGCCCGAACATCTCCGGCGGCCACGACGAGCGCGAGCAGACGCTGAACCAGATCCTCACCGAGATGGACGGCTTTGACCCGCGCAGCGGCGTGATCGTCCTGGGCGCCACCAACCGTCCGGAGATCCTCGATCCCGCGCTGCTGCGCCCCGGCCGCTTCGACCGCCGCGTGTCGGTGCAACCGCCCGACCGGGCCGGGCGCGAGGCGATCCTCGCCGTGCACACGCGCTCGGTCCCGCTCGCCCCGGAGGTGACGCTCGGCGCGATCGCCTCGACGACGCCCGGGATGGTCGGCGCCGACCTGGCCAACCTCGTGAACGAGGCCGCGCTACTGGCCGCCCGCCGCGGTCACAGCACGGTGTCCCAGGACGACCTGGCCGACGCCCTGGAGCGGATCGTTCTCGGCGCCGCGCGCAACGTGATGGTCTCCGAGGAAGACCGCAAGCGGACCGCCTACCACGAGTCGGGGCACGCGCTGGTTGGGATGCTGACGGCCGGCGCCGACCCGGTGCGCAAGGTCTCGATCATCCCGCGCGGACAGGCGCTCGGCGTCACGTTCTCTGCCCCCGACGCCGATCGCTTCAACTTCGACGAGCGCCACCTGATCGCGCAGATCAAGGTCGCGCTTGGCGGCCGCGCCGCCGAGGAGATCGTGTTCGGCGACCTCACGACCGGCGCGGAGTCCGACATCCAGCAGCTGACCCGGATCGCCCGCTACATGGTCGGACGCTGGGGCATGAGCCGGGCGATCGGCCCGATCGCCGTGCTCCCGGCCGAGGGGTCGGGCTTCCTGCTGCCGGGCGTCTCGGAGACCTCCGAGGCGACGCAGCGGCTCGTCGACGAAGAGGTCAGGCGGATCGTCGACATGGCCCACACCGAGGTGCTCGACCTGCTGCGCCGCAGGCGCGCGAACCTCGACGACCTCGTCAGCTCACTGCTCAAGCACGAGACGCTCGACGAGGCCGACGCCTACGCCGCCGCCGGCCTCACGCGGGCGTCGGCGGCATCCGAGAACGGCGGCAGCCCACCCCAGCTGCCCGCCACCACCCCGTCGCGCTGACCTAGTCCCCCAAGTGGGTCATCCGCGCGAGCGCCTCGTGGCACTCGACGACGCGCTTCTTCACCGGGTCGCTGTCGGGCCGGTCGTGCACCAGGTCCCAGGTGCGGTCGGCGACCTCGCGCGCGGTCTCGGGCGTGGCCGTCTCCCACAGCCGCTCGACGAGCTTGATCTCGAAGCTCTGGATCTGGTCGGCCGGGTTGCCGGGAGCCAGGCGCGGCAACGGCTCGCCGGTCGCCTCCTTCCACATTCCGGTCGCCACCAGCAGGCGGTTGCGCAGCGTGATCTGATCCATCGGGCTAGATAATCCTAAATACGGGCGCGCGGCGCGGCGCGGCGGTCACTTCGCCAGGCGCCGGCGGATCTCCGCCGAGGTCGCGGCGAACGCGGTGCTGGCCGCTTCGGTGGCGCGGGCCAGCGCGTCGGCGGCCGACACCTCCCTGACCGGGTCGCGCAACTGGGGCACGAGCGCGATCAACTGCCGCTGATACGCGCGGGCGATCGCGATCAGTTCAATGTGCGGGGCCCGTACCGGCGACGGCGGCTTCACGCCCCGCAATCCGGCGGCGAGGCCGCCCATCGCGCGGGCCAACGTCGACACCGAGCGCGCCAGCTGCGCCGGTGTGTGCGGCCGGCGTGGGACGGTGCGCTCGATCGCGGCGAGGCTCCCCTGCAGGGTCCCGAGCCGCTGCAGATAGATCGCACCGGCATGGGTCTTTGGCGGCGGCGGGCGGTGCAGCAGCTGGGAGGTACCGGCGCAGCCGGCCAGCACGATGGCGGCCAGCAGCGCAAGCGCGCTCGGTCTCAGTCTCGGCGAGAACACGGCGGCGAGGCTATCCGAGCGCCGGCAGACGCTGCTCCAGCGTGACGACGTCGGCGAACAGATCCCCGTGCTCGGCGACCCGATCGAGGACCGCCTCGGTCTCGAACTGCAGCAGCGCCGGGTCGCGATCCGCGTGGCAGCGCGCGACCTCGTCCCATGTCAGCGGGGTCGAGACCGTCGGGCGCTCGCGGGCGCGGACGGAGTACACGGTGACCGTCGTCTTGTGCTCGTCGTTCTGGCTCCAGTCGACGAGCACCCGCTCGGGCCGCAGGCGCTTGGTCATCCGCGAGACGACGAGCTTGGGGAGGCGCTGCTCCAGCAGCTCGGCGATCGTGCGGGCGAACGGCTTCGTCACCGCGTAGTCGGCCTCATCGTTCAGCGGGACGTACACCTGCATCCCCTTCGACCCGGACGTCTTGGCCCGGGTCTGCAGCCCGAGCTGGTCGAACAGGCCGCGCAGCACGAGCGCCACCTCGCAGCACTCGACGAGACCGGCACCCTCACCGGGGTCGAGATCGAAGGCGAGCATCGTCGGGCGCTCCGGCGCGCGGGCCAGCGCCAGCGACGTGTGCAGCTCCAGGTCGGCGAGGTTGGCCAGCCAGAGCAGCGTCGCGCGATCCTGGCAGAGGGTGTAGCGGATGTCGCCGATCGTCTCGGTCGCCACCCAGTCCGGGCGGTGCGACGGCGACTGCTTCTCGTAGAAATACGGCGCCTGCACCCCGTTCGGATAGCGCTTCAGCGTCAGCGCGCGGTCGCGGAGGTGCGGCAGCACGGCCGGTGCGACCCGGCCGTAGTAGACGATCAGATCGCCCTTCGTGAAGCCGGTCTCCGGGAACAGGACCTTGTCCCAGTTGCTGAGCTTCAGCCGCCGCCCGTCCGTGACGACGGCCAGCTCGCCGCCGGGGAGTCGCTCCACCTCGTCGAACAGGTCGTCCGACGCCGGTGCACGGGCCGCCGGTGAGCGGGCCGGCGCGGCTGGCCGCGGGGGCATGCCCTCCCCGGTCACCTCGGCGGCCGTCTTGTCGTCCCGCAGGCCCTTGAACGACGGCGCCCGCATCACGCCGTCGGCCGTCCATTCCGTGAACTCCACCTCGGCCACCAGCTCCGGAGCGACGAACACGGCCTCGCGCGGGAGCTTCGGCGTCACCTCGAACGGTGACTCGTCCCGTCGCAGCGGCGCGAGCGCCGAGGCCAGCTGCTCCAGCGTGCGTTCGGTGAAGCCCGTTCCGACGCGTCCGGCGTACAGCAGCGCTCCCCGCTCGTTGTGGTAGCCCATCAGCAGCGCACCGATCCGCTCCCGGCGGCGCCCCTCACCGGGCAGCCACCCCGCGATCACCAGCTCCTGACGGAGCGTGTGCTTGATCTTCAGCCATGCCCCGTTGCGTCGACCCGGCTCGTAGCGGGAATCGAGACGCTTGGCCACGATTCCCTCCAGGCCCTGCGCGCGTGTCGCCTCCAGGAGCCGCTCGCCGGGGGGGCGGGTGGGGTCGAATACGGCCGGAACCCGCCACGCCGGGCCCTGCAGCGCCAGCGCCTCCAGCCGCTCGCGCCGCTCGTCGTACGGGAGCTCCAGCAGCGACTCGCCATCGAGGTAGAGCAGATCGAAGATCGCGTACACGACGGGGGTGCTGGCGGCCAGGCGCCGCACGGCCGAGGGCGAGGAGACGTGCATCCGCTTCTGGAGCAGGCCAAAGCTCGGGCGGCCGTCGGGCCCGAAGGCGACGATCTCGCCGTCGAGCACGGCCTCGCGCATCCCCAGGTCCTCCAGCAGCCCGCGCAGCTCCGGGTAGCTGTCGGTGACATCGCGCTGGTTGCGGCTCTCCAGCCGCAGCCGGCCCGGCTTCGCGTAGGCGATCGTCCGGACGCCGTCCCACTTCACCTCGTAGGCCCACTCATCGGCCGGCTGCGGCAGCTCACCGATCCGCGCGGCGCGCGCGAGCATCGGTAGCAGCCGCTCCGGCATCGGCCGGCGGTTGGGATCGCTCGGCGGGTCCATCCGGTGGATCATCCAGTCGTTCTCGCTGCCCGCGGTGCGGCCGATCGGGAACAGCCCGTAGCGGCCGCGCAGCCGCTCGCCGTGGAAGGTCACCTCGACCTTCTTCTCCTCCCACTTGTGGGTCTCGTACGTGCCGGTGTCCCAGATCGTCATCGTCCCGGCGCCGTAGGAGCCCTTGGGTATTTCCCCGTGGAAGTCGAGGTACTCCAGCGGGTGATCCTCGGTGTGGACGGCGAGCCGGTTCTCCGAGCGCTCGGGCGGGATCCCGTTCGGCACCGCCCACGAGACGAGCACCCCATCGCGCTCCAGGCGCAGGTCCCAGTGCAGCCGCGTGGCATGGTGCTCCTGCACGACAAACCTGGGCGCCGCCGGGGCGTTGGCCGTCAGGCCAACTCCCAACGGCGCGGGCTCGGGGGTAGCGGTGAGGTCGCGTTTACGGCGGTAGCTGTCGAGCTTGTCCTGGGGCATCGTCGTGTCGCGTCAGGAGGCTACGCTGGGCGCCGTGCGGATCGTCACCTGGAACGTGAACTCGCTCCGCGCGCGGCTCCCGCGCGTGCTCGAGTTCCTCGCCCAGCACGCGCCCGACATCGCCTGCCTGCAGGAGACGAAGTGCGCGCCCGACATGTTCCCGCTCGCCGAGCTCCAGGAGGCCGGCTACGGCGCCGTCCACAACTCAGGCGGCCAGTGGGCGGGCGTCGCGCTGCTGGCGCGCACGGGGCTCAGCTTCGAGGAGCCACGGCTCGGCCTGGCCGGCGAGCCGGAGCCCGGCGAGGCCCGCTGGTGCGAAGCCACGATCGCCGGGATCCGCTGCGCCAGCGTGTATGTCCCGAACGGGCGCACGCTCGACAGCCCCGAGTACCCGCGCAAGCTGGAGTTCCTGCGAGCGATGCGCGACCGCGTCCGTGCCGGCGTTCCCGCCGGAACGTCCTGGCTGATCGCCGGCGACTTCAACATCGCTCCCGCCGACGCCGACGTGTACGACCCGGCGGTGTTCGTCGGCGGCACCCATGTCAGCGCCGCCGAGCGCGAGCTGCTGGCCGAGATCCTCGACGGCGGGCTCGTGGACTGTTACCGCGTTCTGCACCCCGACACGCCACAGTTCACGTGGTGGGATTACCGCGCCGGCAACTTCCACAAGGGCCTCGGCCTGCGGATCGACCTCGCGCTGGCCGCCCGCGAGCTGGCGACGCGGCTGCAGCGCTGCGGGATCGAGCGCGACTACCGCAAGGGCAAGAAGCCCTCCGATCACGCCCCCCTGGTCGTCGAGCTCACCGGGTGAGGGTGGCTACCGGGCGTATTCCAGCTGCTCGGGCGCGTCCCACACCTCAACCGACACTGCAGCGGGCTCGTCGAGCGTGCGGCGGCTGACGGCGAGAATCGCCACGCCGACCACCACGGCGGCGGCGCCCATGAACAGGGGCGCGCCGATCGAGACGTGCTCGGACAACTTGCCGGCCAGGAACGGCGCGATCGCGCCGCCGACGAAGCGGACGAAGTTCGTCGCCGAGGCGCCGATCGCCGGCTGGGCGTGCGACACGGCCATCAGCATCGTCGACATCAGCGCGTTGCCGACGCCGAGCACCATGCCCGAGAGGATGATCGCCACGATCATCGTCGGCTTGGAATGGATCCCGAGGCCGATCGCCGCCAGATCGAGCGCGACCATCGCCATCACGATGATCAGCAGCGCGGACGGCCGCCAGCGGGTGAGCAGCCGGGGCGCCACGAAGATCGCGCCGATGGCCAGCAGCACGCCCCAGCCGAAGAACACGAAGCCGAGCTGGTGCACGCCGAGCCCGAGCGGCAGCGGCGTGTAGGCCAGCAGCGTGAAGAAGCCGAAGTTGTAGAGCAGCGCGACGATCGACCCGAGCAGCAGCCCGCGGTGCGAGAGCGCGCGCAGCGGGTCGCGCAGGGAGATCCGCTCGTGCCGGGGCGGCGGCGGGGTCGGCCGCACCTGCGTGAGGATGGCCAGGAAGGCGACGCCCATCAGCGCGGCGACGCCGAAGAACGGGGCGCGCCAGCTGACGCCGCCGAGGATCCCACCGAGCAGCGGCCCGCTGGCGATGCCGACGCCGAGCGCGGACTCGAACAGGATCACGGCGCGCGAGGCGCCGCCCTGGGCCGTGGCAACGATGATCGACATCGAGGTCGAGACGAACAGCGCGATCCCCAACCCCCAGCCGGCCCGGAACCCGACCACGGCCGCGACCGTGTTGGAGGCCCCGGCGGCGGCGCTGC
This sequence comes from Solirubrobacteraceae bacterium, assembly GCA_035552615.1. Lineage (GTDB taxonomy): Bacteria > Actinomycetota > Thermoleophilia > Solirubrobacterales > Solirubrobacteraceae > Palsa-465. The sequence continues at coordinate 2,453 of DASZLC010000100.1, read as the reverse complement.
AGAGCACGACAAGCGTGAGCCCGACCAGCAGCGTTCGCTTGGCCCCGATCCGGGTGGCGAAGTAGCCGGCCAGCAGGTTCGAGACGCCGATGATCAGGAAGTAACTCGTGAACAGCAGCTCGACCTGGCTGTTGGAGGCGTGCAGGCCCTTGGCGATGATCGGCAGGATCGGATCGACCAGGCCAATGCCCATGAACGCGACGACGCCGGCGCCCAGCACCGTCCACACGGCCCGCGGCTGGCCGTAGATCAGCTTCTCGCTCACGCGTCCTCCAGCAGCGCGTCGAGCTGGGCCAGCGCGGCCACCAACGTGGCCCGCTCGGCGTCGTCGAGCCGCTGCAGGCGCGCGCTGAGCCAGCGCGAGCGCGCCTCGGCGCGTCCCCTGAGGGTCTGCTCGCCGGCCGTCGTGATCGCGATCCGGCAGGCGCGGCGATCCTCGGGATCGTCGGTTCGCGCCACCAGGCCCCGCTTCTCCAGCCGCTGCACGAGCAGCGACATCGAGGGCTGGGCCACGTGCTCGCGGGTGGCGAGCGTGGTGACCCGCTGCGGCCCCTCGTGGAGCAGCGTCGCCAGCACCGAAGCCGCCGTGCGGCTGAGATCGCTCGGCGCCTCTGCGGTGAGGCGCCACCACAGCGCGGTGATGCGCTGCTCCAGCTCGGCGCTCAGGTCAAGAGAGGCTGTCGGCGGCGAAACCACGGACGAAGCATAGCACGGCTATATAGTGAGGCTATGCTTCCTTCCGTCGGTGCCGTACGCCCTTCTTCACGTTCTTTTACGCGCACGCGACATGATTTGCACATGCCTCGAGTCCTCGTGGTCGATGACGAGCCCGCCGTCCGGCGGGCGCTGGAGCGTGCGCTGAAGCTCGAGAGCTACGAGGTCGATCTCGCCGCCGACGGCGAGGAGGCGCTCGACGCGCTGGCCACGAACCCGGCCGATGCGGTGATCCTCGACGTCGGGATGCCGCGCCTCGACGGCCTCGAAGTCTGCCGCCGGATGCGCGCCGCCGGCGACCGGACACCGATCCTGATGCTGACCGCCCGCGACGCGATCGACGACCGCGTCCGCGGCCTCGACGTCGGCGCCGACGATTACCTGGTGAAGCCGTTCGCGCTGCGGGAGCTGCAGGCCCGGGTCCGCGCGCTGCTGCGCCGCACGAACGAGGGCGGTGACGGCGAGGTCCTCCGCTACGCCGACATGTCGCTCGACCCCGTCGCCCACGAGGTCCGGCGCGGCGACCGCCTGATCGAGCTGTCGAAGACCGAGTTCCTGCTGCTGGAGCTGTTCCTGCGACACCCGCGCCAGGTGCTGACCCGCACGACGATCTTCGAGAACGTGTGGGGCTACGACTTCGGGCCCACCTCCAACGCGCTGGGCGTGTACATGGGGTACCTGCGTCGCAAGACCGAAGAGGGCGGCGAGCCCCGGTTGCTGCACACGGTCCGCGGAGTCGGCTACGTGCTGAAGGACTAGACGGATGCCCCTACGACGCCGGCTTGGGCTCGTCGCGGCCTCGGCGGTCGGGATCGCGGTGGTCATCGCCGCGTGTGTGTGCTACTTCGTCGTCCGCAGCCAGCTCCGCGACCAGGTCGACAGTTCGCTGCGGGCCCAGGCGTCGGAGATCCCGCAGACGGTGGATGCCGCCCGGTTCGGCATGTCGCTCAGCCCGAACGCGGGCGGCCCGGCGCCGTACGGCCAGCTTGACGTGCCCGGGAACAACCCCATCGCGCTCACCAACGACGATTTGGCGCTACCGGTGACCAGCGGTACCGAGGCGGTGATCACCGGCCGCCGCGGCGTCTACCTCGCCGACATCACCCTCGACGGCAGCCACCTGCGTGAGATCACCGTACCGGTCGAGATCACGTCCACCGGGGCGAGGGGCGCGGTCCAGCTCGCCCGCCCGCTCGACGGGGTCGATCACATCCTCTCGCAGCTGCGGGTGATCCTGTTCCTCGTGCTGCTCGGTGGCGTCGGCCTTGCCGCCGTGCTCGGACGCCTCGCCGCCAAGCGAGTGTTGAAGCCGCTGTCCAAGGTCAGCGAGACGGCCCAGCTGATCGCCGAGACCGATGACCTCACCCGCCGGATCGATGTCCACGAGGACGACGAGGTGGGCCAGCTGGCCACCCGCTTCAACGCGATGCTGGCGCGCCTGGAGCACTCGCGCGAGGAGCTCGACGCCTCGGTCGCGGCCCAGCGCCAGCTCGTCGCCGACGCGTCGCACGAGCTGCGCACGCCCGTGACGTCCCTGCGCACGAACGCCGAGATGCTGCGCGACGCCTCCCACGTCCCGGACGACGACCGCCGCGAGATCGCCGGCGAGGTCGTCGAGCAGGCCGAGGAGCTGACCGCGCTGATCGGCGACCTCATCGACCTCGCGCGCGGCGACGTCCCGGACCCGGCGGTCGAGGACGTCCGCCTGGACCAGCTCGCCTACGAAGCGGTGCAGCGCG